>JAHDYE010000217.1 GCA_023383035.1 Burkholderiaceae bacterium
GCAATCCGCACCAGTCGGTGACGCTGCTCGACGCCATCGCCGAGTTCGGCTTCGACGCCTGCATCGGCGGCGCCCGCCGCGACGAGGAGAAGGCACGCGCCAAGGAGCGCGTGTTCTCGTTTCGCGACGCGTTCGGCCAGTGGGATCCGAAGAACCAGCGGCCCGAGCTCTGGTCGCTGTACAACGGGCGCGTGCGCGCCGGCGAGAACATCCGCGCCTTCCCGATCTCGAACTGGACCGAGCTCGACGTCTGGCAGTACATCGAGCGCGAGGCGATCGCGCTGCCCGACATCTATTTCGCGCACGAGCGCGACGTCGTGCGGCGCGGCGCGGCGCTGGTGCCGGTCACCGCACTGACGCCGCCGCGGCCGGGCGAGCGCGTCGAGCGCCTCGGCGTGCGCTTTCGCACCGTCGGCGACATCACCTGCACCGCGCCGGTCGAATCGGGCGCGCGCACGATCGCGCAGATCGTGCGCGAGACGCAATCCACGCGCATCACCGAACGCGGCGCCACGCGCCTGGACGACCAGACCAACGACGCGGCGATGGAGCTGCGCAAGCGCGAAGGCTATTTCTGAACCGCCGGCCCCGGCAGCAAGGACCATCGACGATGAGCACCGGACTCCTCAGGTTCGTCACCGCGGGCAGCGTGGACGACGGCAAGTCGACGCTGATCGGGCGCCTGCTCCTCGACAGCAAGGGGCTGTTCGCCGACCAGCTGAGCGCGGTCGAGGCGGCCTCGCGCCGGCGCGGATTCACCGAGATCGACCTGTCTCTGCTCACCGACGGCCTGGTCGCCGAGCGCGAGCAGGGCATCACGATCGACGTCGCGTACCGCTACTTCGCCACGCCGGCGCGCAAGTTCATCATCGGCGACTGCCCGGGCCACGAGCAGTACACGCGCAACATGGTCACCGCGGCGAGCACCGCCGACGTGGCGGTGCTGCTGGTGGACGCGCGCCACGGCCTGCGCGAGCAGACCCGCCGGCACGCCTACCTGGCGCGCTGGCTGGGCGTGCCGCGCGTGGTGCTGGCGGTGAACAAGATGGACCTGGTCGGCGGCGAGCGCGCGCGCTTCGAGGCGATCCGCGACGAGTTCGAGCAGTTCGCGCAGCCGCTGGGCTTCTCGCAGGTGCGCGCGATTCCGCTGTCGGCGCTGCGCGGCGACATGGTGGTGGAGCGCGGCGAGCTGCTCGCCTGGTACGACGGGCCGACGCTAATGCAGCACCTCGAGCTGGTGCCGGCCCGCCACGACGACGCCGCCGGCGACCGGCACGAGCAAGCGTTGCGCTTCCCGGTGCAGCGCGTGACACGGGTGGCGCTGGGCAACGCGCAGCCCGGTGCGGCGCTCTCGGCCGACGGCTTTCGCGGCTACCAGGGCACGGTCGCCGCGGGGCGGGTAAGCCTCGGCGCCGAGGTGATCGCGCTGCCGTCGGGCGGCCGCGCGCGGGTGGTGGAGATCCTGGCCGCCGATCGCACGCTCGACGAGGCCGGCGCCGACCGCGCGATCACGCTGCGCCTGGATCGCGAGCTCGACATCTCGCGCGGCGACGTGCTCGCCTCGCCCGAGGCGCCGCCACGACTGGCCAGCGCGATCGACGCCGACCTGTGCTGGTTCGACGCCGAGCCGCTCGACCTCGCGCGCGGCTACCTGGTCAAGTGCGGCACCGGCACCGTGCGTGCCCGCTTCGAGCGCATCGACTGGCAAGTCGACGTGCGCACGCTCGAGCGTGGCGCCGGCAACGGCACGCTGGCGATGAACGACGTCGCCCGCGTGCGGCTGCGCACGCAGCGCCCGCTGGCGATCGACGCCTACCGCGATAACCGCGTCACCGGCGCCTTCATCGTCATCGACGAAACCAGCCATCGCACCGTGGCCGCCGGCACGATCGCCGACGGCGCCGATGCGGCACTCGAAGCGGCATGACCGGACAGGACGCCACGATGAAGACGAAGACGCACGCGAAGATCGAGATTCCCACCCACAGCCACAGCGCGCTGGCACGCCGCATCGACGCCGCCGCGGTGGTGCTGCGCGAGAACGTCGCGCGCTTTCCGTCGGCCGCGTTCGCGACCAGCTTCGGCGCCGAGGACATGGTGCTGCTGGACCTGATCGACCGGCTGGAGCTCGCGGTCGATGCCTTCACGCTCGACACCGGCCGGCTGCACGACGAGACCTACGCGCTGATGGACGCCGCGCGCCGGCGCTACCGCACGCGGGTGCGCGTGCTGTTTCCCGAACGCGAGGCGGTCGAGCGCTTCGTCGCCGCGCACGGCGTCAACGGTTTCCGCGACAACGTCGCGCAGCGCAAGCAGTGCTGTGCGATCCGCAAGCTCGAGCCGCTGGCGCGCGCGCTCGACGGCAAGCAGCTGTGGATCACCGGCCTGCGGCGCGAGCAGTCGCCCACGCGCGCCGATGTCGGCATCCTGGTGCACGACGCCACCCACGGCCTGATGAAGCTCAGCCCGCTCGCCGACTGGAGCGCCGCCGACGTGCGCGAGTACGTCGAAGCGTTCGCGGTACCGGTCAACGCGCTGCACGCGCGCGGCTTTCCGAGCATCGGCTGCGCGCCGTGCACCCGCGCCATCGCTCCCGGCGAGGACGAGCGCGCCGGCCGCTGGTGGTGGGAGCAGCCGCTGCAGCGCGAGTGCGGGCTGCACATCGCGCCCAACGGCTGGCGGGTGCGCGCATCGAAAGCGCCGCCGGCGCGCTGATCGCCGCGCGCCGGCGAACCGGCCTGCGCGCGCCTACACGCCGCCCGCCGGCGGCATGCCGGCGGCGTCGAACATGCCTTCGAACAGCACCGAGCTCAGGTAGCGCTCGCCCGAATCCGGCAGGATCGCCACGATCGTCTTGCCGGCGTTCTCCGGCTTGCGCGCCAACCGCACCGCCACCGCCGCCGCCGCGCCGCACGAGATGCCCGACAGGATGCCCTCCTCGCGCGTGAGGCGCCGCGCGTACTCGATCGCCTCCTCGTTGGTCACCTGCTCCACGCTGTCCACCAGCGACAGGTCCAGCACCTCGGGCACGAAGCCCGCGCCGATGCCCTGGATCTTGTGCGGCGACGGCGCGAGCGCCTCGCCGCGCAGCGTCTGCGTGATCACCGGGCTGGCGCTCGGCTCGACCGCCACCGATTCGATTCTCCTGCCCCGCGTGCCCTTGATGTAGCGCGACACCCCGGTGATCGTGCCGCCGGTGCCCACCCCGGAGACCAGGATGTCGATCATGCCGCCGCTGTCCTCCCAGATCTCCGGCCCGGTGGTCGTCTCGTGGATCGCCGGGTTGGCCGGGTTGGCGAACTGCTGCAGCAGCACGTACCGGGCCGGGTCCGAGGCGACGATCTCCTCGGCCTTGGCGATCGCTCCCTTCATGCCCTTGGCGCCCTCGGTGAGCACCAGCCGCGCGCCGTAGGCCAGCAGCAGCTTGCGCCGCTCCACGCTCATCGTGTCGGGCATGGTCAGCGTGATCGGAATGCCGCGCGCCGCGGCCACGAACGCCAGCGCGATGCCGGTGTTGCCGCTGGTGGGCTCGACGATCTCCTTGCCCGGACCGAGCAGGCCGCGCTTCTCGGCATCCCACACCATCGCCGCGCCGATGCGGCACTTGACCGAATACGCTGGGTTGCGCCCCTCGATCTTGGCCAGCACCACGGCCTTCGCCCCATCCGTGATGCGATTCAGCCGCACCAGCGGCGTACGACCGATCGACAGCGAGTTGTCGTTGAAATAGGCAGGCATGCTGATTCCTCCATCGATGCACGGTGCCGCAATACGCGGCCGGCCCGTACGGCGTCGGCCGTCGACAACGGCCTCGTCGGCAACAACCCGATTGTGCGCCTGGTCCGGCGCATCGGCGCGCGGGCGGCGCCTCGCCCGCGCCGCCGACAGGGTTACGCCGCTACGCGCCCGCCCACCAGCCCGAGCGCCGCGTCGCGCACCGCTCCGGCGCCGGGCACCGCCGCCTGTTCCAGCGCCCACGACGACGCGGCGGGCGCGTCCGGCCCCGCCACGCGCCGTATCGGCGCCTTCAGTGCGTCGAACGCGTGCTCGCCGACGATCGCCGCCACCTCGGCGCCGATGCCGCACAGGCGATTGGCTTCGTGCACCACCACCAGCCTGCCGGTCTTGCGCACCGATCGCAGGATCGCGTTCTCGTCGAGCGGCTTGAGCGTGCGCAGGTCGATCACTTCGGCCGACACGCCCTGCCCGGCCAGCGCATCGGCCGCCTCGACGCACGCGCCGACCGTCTTGGCGTACGAGACCAGCGTCACGTCATGGCCTTCGCGCAGCACCGCGGCCGCGCCGATCGGCACCAGGAGATCGGCCGCATCGGGCAGCTCGCCCGGCGTCATCGCCAGCCCGATGTCGATGAAGAACAGCACCGGATTGTCGTCGCGGATCGCCGCCTTCAGCAGCCCCTTGAAGTCGGCGACGGCCGAGGGCATCACCACTTTCAGCCCGGGGGCGTGCACGAACATCGCTTCGAGGTTGTGGTTGTGCTGGCCGCCCACGCACCAGCCGGCGCCGGTCATCGCGAGCACGACCATCGGGAACTCGAACTGGCCGCCCGACAGATAGCGCAGCTTGCCCGCGCTGTTGATGATCGCGTCCATCGAGTAGGTGAGGAATGGCGCGAACAGCAGGTCCACGACCGGACGCAGCCCGCTCGCTGCGGCACCCGCGGCCGTGCCGGCGATGATCGCCTCGGCCAGCGGCGTGTTGCGCACCCGCTCGGCGCCGAACTCGCGCACCAGTTCGTGGCGCTTGGTGGCCACGCCCTCGCCGAACACGATGACGCGCGGGTCGCGCCGCATTTCCTCGGCCAGCGCCTGGCCGATCGCGTCGTTTGCCGTGATCTTCGACATGATGTCTTTCTCCCCGGGCATTCAGGCGTAGACGTCGGTGGTCAGCTCGCGCGGATCGGGCCAGGCCGAATCGTTGGCGAACGCGGCCGCCGCCTCGATCGCGGCATCGACGCGCCGCCGAAGACGCTCGAGCGCGTCGCGGTCGATGACGCCGGCGGCGATCAGCCGCTCCGAAGTCACGCGGATCGGGTCGTGTGCACGGCGCGCTTCGAGCTCGGCGGCATCGACGTAGCTCTGGTCGTCCGGCTCGAAGTGCCCGCGCAGCCGGTAGGTATCGAGCTCGAGGAAGTACGGCCGGCCGCTCGCGCGCACCGCGGCCACGGCCTCGCGCGCGGCAGCATGCACCGCCTCGACGTCGTTGCCGTCGACCGTCACCGATGCCACCGCGTGCGCCGCCGCCCACGTGCGGATGTGCTCGATCGGCATGGTCTCGTCGCGGCGCACGAAGGCCTGCCACTGGTTGTTCTCGCACACGTACAGGATCGGCAGCCGCCACTGCGCGGCGAGATTGATCGATTCGTGGAAGATGCCCTCGCAGGCGGCGCCGTCGCCGAAGAAGGTGGCGACGATGGCGCCCGGTTCGCCCGCGCCCAGCTTGTGCGCGAGCGCCACGCCGGTCACCAGCGACAGTTCGCCGCCGACGATGGTCGACGTGAGCACCACGCCGAGTTCCTTCACCGAGATATGCAGCGAACCGCTCTTGCCCTTGCAGTAGCCATCGACCCGTCCGAGCACTTCGGCCATCATGCGGCCCGCGTCGGCGCCGCGCGCCAGCAGGTGGCCGGCGCTGCGGTGGTTGGTGAGGATGCGATCGCGCCGCTCGAGCGCGCGCACCACGCCGACCGCGCAGGCTTCCTGGCCCACCGACGTGCAGGTGCCGGCGGCGCCGGTCTGCGCGTTGATCGCGACGAGCCTTTCCTCGTAGGCGCGGATCGTCATCATCGTCTCGAGCATCGAGAGGCGGGGATCGGGATCGCTGGTTTGCATCATGTTTCCTCCATCTTCCGGTCCCGTGCGGCGGCCGGCGCACGCCCTGCCCGGCTGCGCGGGAATCGCCGATTCTGCGCCGGCGAACGGGCATGCCACAATGGTCATCGGAACCCGCGTCGCGAACCGGTTCCGGATGACGCCTCCTCGCCCAACCCTCGCC
>JAHDYE010000218.1 GCA_023383035.1 Burkholderiaceae bacterium
CTGCCGCGCGACGTGGATCTCAGCGTGGTGCAAGGCAAGAGCGGCTCCCGCCTATCCCAGGATCCGGCATCGCGGCGGAGGCGTGACCGCGTGCTCGCCACAATCGCGGCGGGGATCGCCTTCGCGGTCACGTGGAGCGTGCTGTCGGACCCCGCGGCGCTCAACAGCGTGGCGGCCGAACAGGTCGAGCTGACGCCGTCGGCCCACGGCAAGGACATCGTGACGGTGATCCTGGCGGATTTCCGCGGTCTGGACACCGCGGGAGAGATCACGGTGGTCGGCATCGCGTTCGTCGGCATCGGCACGCTGCTGCATCGCTGGAGGCGGGCATGACGCAGACGATCCTGCAGCCGGTCGCGCGGGTGCTGCTGCCGGTCACCGGCAGGGTGGCCAACAGCGCGCTGTCGGCCAGCTGCAGGCCGGCCAGCGCGTTCACCGCGATCAGCGTGATGTTGTTGGTCATCAGCAGCGCCTGCATCAGCGCGAGCAGGCCGACCTGGAAGCGCAGCGTGGCGAGCATGGGCGACAAGTCTAGCGCCGCGCCGCGTGTTCGCTAAAATGGACGTTTCGTTTGGTGCGACTCCGGCGCGGCGCCGGGTGCGCGCTCCGCAATCAGGCCGCGCATCGCGCGCACCCGGGAGAACTCCATGTCGATGGACGACCGCGACGGTCAAATCTGGTTCGACGGCAAGATGATCGACTGGCGCGACGCCAGGATCCACGTGCTGACCCACTCGCTGCACTACGGCATGGGCGTCTTCGAAGGCGTTCGCGCCTACAAGACCGACTCCGGCACCGCGATCTTCCGCCTGGCCGAGCACACGCGCCGGCTGTTCAATTCCGCGAAGATCTTCCAGATGCAGCTGCCGTACTCGTTCGACCAGATCGTGCAGGCGCAGAAGGACGTGGTGAAGGCCAACCGGCTGGAGTCGTGCTACCTGCGGCCGATCGCGTGGATCGGCTCGGAGAAGCTGGGCGTTTCGCCGCGCGGCAACACGATCCACGTGGCGGTGGCCGCCTGGTCGTGGGGCGCCTACCTCGGCGAGGAGGGACTCGCCAAGGGCATCCGCGTGAAGACCTCGTCGTACACGCGCCATCACGTCAACGTGTCGCTGGTGCGCGCCAAGGCCAGCGGCTACTACATCAACTCCATCCTCGCCAACCAGGAAGTCACTGCGCACGGCTACGACGAGGCGCTGCTGCTCGACACCGAAGGCTACGTGTCCGAGGGGGCCGGCGAGAACGTGTTCATCGTGCGCAACGGCACGCTCTACACGCCCGATCTCGCCTCGTGCCTGGACGGCATCACGCGCGACTCGGTCATCACGCTGGCGCGCGACCTCGGCATCGAGGTGCGCGAGAAGCGCATCACGCGCGACGAGATGTACTGCGCCGACGAGGCCTTCTTCACCGGCACCGCGGCCGAGATCACCCCGATCCGCGAGCTGGACGACCGGCAGATCGGCGAAGGCCAGCGCGGCCCGATCACCGGGAAGCTGCAGTCGCTGTTCTTCGACGTGGTGGCCGGCCGCAGCGATCGCTACGGTCGCTGGCTGAGCCGCGTCTGAACCGGCGCACGCCGTGCCCGCCCGCAACAGGATTGCACCATGAATGCCGCCACCGTTCCGGCGCGCGGGGTCGTCGAGCTCGACGGCACCGACCTGCCGGCGTTCTGCCCGAACCCGAAGATGCCGCTGTGGTCGTCGCATCCGCGGGTCTACCTCGAAGTGACCCGCGGCGAGCCGGCGCAGTGTCCCTACTGCAGCACCGTGTACCGGCTCGCGCCGGACGCTGTGGTACACGCCGGCCACTGAAAACCGTGCAACGCGGCGCGCGTCCGGCGCGCGCCGCCGGGGCGCGAAGCGTTCGCGCCGCGTGACCGAACGCACGAGCGGGCCCGTTTCGCAGGCTGACGGCCTGCTGTCGTTCGCGCCGATGTGACCGATGTCGGCATGGCGGCCCCGCGGCCGGCGCCAAAATCGCGATCTCGAGCGTACGATCCGATAATCCAGCACAAGTGTCCGGCCGGGCTCCTACCATGAGTGCCAACGCGCTCGTGATCGCTCCGACGCGAATCGGCGAAGCCGTCATGGCTCAGCCGCTGCTGGCGCTGTTGCGCCAGCGCGATCCGTCGCTGTGCATCGACGCGCTGTGCTCGCCGCGCATCGCGCCGGTGTTCGCGTCGATGGCCGAAGTGCGCAACGTGATCGAGGCACCGCAAGGGCGCGGCCTGCGCCGCCTGGCAGCCGACTTCCGGCTTGGCTGGGCGCTGCGCGCGCGCCAGTACCGGCGTGCCTACGTGCTGCGCGACTCACGGTTCGCGGCTGCCCTGCTCTGGCTCGCCGGCATTCCGGAGCGCATCGGCCATCGCGGCGCCCGCTCGCCGACGAACCGGCCGCACGACGGCCAGGCCGGCGAACGGCTGCCGCTGGTCGAACACTACGCACGGCTCGCCTTCCCGCCGCGCGAACCGTTGCCGGGTCGCGTGCCGGCACCGCGCCTGCTGCGCCGTCCACGGCGCGAGCGCGCCGTGCGTGCCGCGTTCGGGCTGGCCGACGATGCGCCGGTGTTCGTCCTGTGCCCGGGCGCCGGCCATGGCCCCGCGCGACGCTGGCCGACGCGCCACTATGCATCGCTGGCCAGCCTGCTGGCCGACGAATGGCCCGAGGCGGAACTGGTCGTGCTGGGCTCCGAGGGCGAGCGCAGCGTGGCCACCGAGATCGCCGCGCTGTCGGGCCAGCCGGTGCGCAACCTGGCCGGCAGGACCAGCGTCGAGGACACCATCGCGATCGTCTCGCAGGCGCGCGGCGTGGTCTCCGGCGACTCGGGGCTGATGCATCTGGCGGCCGCCTTCGGCCGGCCCCAGGTGGCGATCTTCGGCGCCACCGATCCGCGTCATGCGCCGCCGCGCTCGCCGCGCGCACGCATCGAGTGGCTGCATCTGGCATGCAGTCCGTGCTTCCAGCACGAATGCCCGCTCGGGCACGTCGACTGCCTGAACCGGATTTCGCCGGTCTCGGCCTTCGAGAGCCTGACGAAGGCGATCCACTTCGAGACGGTCGGTACGCGGCCGGTACGCTGACCGTGCGGCCGGGCGCGAAAGGACGCCAGCGCGCGCAGGCCCTCGTCTAAACTGCGGATTTCGCCGCCACGGAACACCACGATGCGCCGCGCGCCGATCCTGTCCACCGCCGACGCCGTCGAAGAGGCCTTCTACGACGCGATGCAGCGCGCCGACCTCGAGGCGATGATGGCGCTGTGGGCCGACGACGAGGAGGTGGTGTGCATCCACCCGGGCCACCAGCGCCTGATCGGCCTGGAGGCGATCCGCGCGTCGTGGGCGGCGATCTTCGGCAACGGCGGCGTGGATGTGCGGCTGGCCGAGGTGCGCGTGCACACCGGCGCGATGGTGGCCGTGCACAACGTGATCGAGCAGGTCATCGTCGAAGGTCGCGGCGGTCGCGAGGTGGTTGCCTGCGTGGCCACCAACGTCTACGTCAAGCACGCGAGCGGCTGGCGCATCCTGGTGCATCACTCGGGCATGGCCTCCACCGAAGCGCCCGCCATGGCCAGCGGCACGGTCCTGCACTGACCCGCTTCGATGGACGAGCAGGTCCTGCGCGCGATGGCGCGCTGGCCGCAGGTGCCGGCAGTGTTCGGCTGGCTGCGGCTCGACCGGCGCGGCCGCTGGCTGCTGGTCGATCGCGGCCGTGCCGACTTCGACGAGGCGCGCGACGGCGCCGGCAGCCCGATCACCAATCCCGGGATCGTCGACTTCATCGCACGCAACTACGGCGCCGACGAAGCGGGACGCTGGTACTGGCAGAACGGGCCGCAGCGGGTCTACGTCGACCTCGAATCGGCGCCGCTGGTGCTGCGCGTGCTCGACGCCGCCGGACAGCCGGCGCTGGTGACGCACACCGGCCAGGCGATCGCGCGCGTCGATGCCGGCTGGATCGGCCCGTCCGGCGAAGTGCTGCTGGCCACCGATGCCGGCCCCGCGGTGGTGCACGATCTCGACCTCGCGCTGCTCGCCCTCGCGCAGGACGGCGACGCGATCGTGCTTTCGCTCGGCGAACGCCGGCTGCGCCTGGCGCCGACGGCGTCGCCGCCGCGAGCGCTGGGCTTCGTCGCCAGGCCGCGGCCGCCGGCGGGCTGATGCCCGACGGTGAAGCGCCCGCGCAGTACCCGCATAATCCTCATCGAGTCCTGCCGGGCATGAGCCCCGGGTGCCACGCAAACCAGCGGCGGAGAAGCCTGCGATGACAACGCCCTCGAAGGAAACGTCGGTCCGGGTTGCCGTGGTGCAGGCCGCTTCGCTGCCTTTCGACACCGAAGCGTGCGTCGCCAAGGCGGTTCGCCTGATCGGCGAGGCCGCTGCCGCCGGCGCGAAGGTCATCGTCTTTCCGGAGGCGTTCATCGTCGGGTACCCGAAAGGGCTGGACTACGGCCTGGTGGTCGGTGCGCGCGATCCGGCCGGTCGCGAGGAGTTCCGGATCTACCTCGACGCGGCGATCGAGGTACCGGGCGCGCAGACGCAACGGCTCGGCGAGGCCGCTGCCGCGCACGGCGCCTACGTCGTGATGGGCGCCATCGAGCGCGAGCACGGCACCTGCTACTGCACGGTGCTGTTCTTCGGCCCGGACGGCGCACTGCTCGGCAAGCATCGCAAGCTGATGCCCACCGCGCTGGAGCGGATGATCTGGGGTTTCGGCGACGGCTCGACGTTGACGACCGTCGACAGCCCCTACGGCCGGATCGGCTCGGTGATCTGCTGGGAAAACTACATGCCGATGCTGCGCATGGCCATGTACTCGAAGAACGTCGCGCTGTACTGCGCCCCCACCGCCGACGACCGGGACACCTGGCTGTCGACGATGCGGCACGTGGCCCTCGAAGGCCGCTGCTTCGTGCTGACCGCATGCCAGTTCCTGCGCAGGAAGGATTTCCCGGACACGGTGCGGGTGTCGCTCGGCGACTCGCCGGATGCGGTGCTGATGCGCGGCGGAAGCGCCATCGTCAGTCCGCTGGGCGCGGTGCTGGCGGGCCCGGACTTCGACGGCGAAACCATTCTCACCGCAACGCTCGACCTGGGCGAGATCGCCCGCGGCAAGTTCGATTTCGATGTCGTCGGCCACTACAGCCGACCGGACGTGTTCCAGTTGAGCGTCAACGAGGCGCCGATGCAGCCGGTGCGACCGCGCGGGCCGGCCTGACGACGTCCGCGACGACTGCCTTGCCGGCTCGCTGCCGGCGCGTGGCGCTCAGCGCCGGTTCTCGCGGCGCTCCTCCTGCTCGATGCGCCATTCGGCCTCGAGCGCGCGCCGGCGCGCATCGACCTGCGACGCGGTATGGAAATCGAGCCCGCCTGCGCCCTGCGCCAGCCGCAGCTGCTCGATCGCCGCCGGCGTCGCCCCGAGCAGCACGAACTGCTCGGCCGCCGCACGGTGCGCGCGGGCACGCTGGCCGAGGCCGCCGTAGGCCTCGGAAAGCATGCGCCACAGCTCGGGGTCGCTGCGATGCACGACGAGCGCGTCTTCCAGGAAAGGCGCGGCCGCGGCGTAGTCGCGCGCGGCCAGCAGCGCCGCCGCGCGCAGGCGCATCAGCGCGCGCACCGCCGGATCGCGGGCGAGCGCCGCATCGAGCAGCTTCGTTGCGGCAGCCGGATCGCCCGCGTCGAGCTCGACCTGCGCGGCCAGGCGCTCGACGAACGGGTGGTAGCCCGCGGGCAGCCGGCGCCGCGTCTCGACGATCGCCTTGCGCGCGCCGGCCCAGTCGCGCGCGGCCGCCGCCACCGTGGCCATGCCGAACCAGCCCGCCACCGGGTCGATCGAACGCTCGCGCAGGCCGCGCTCGAAGTGCGAGCGCGCCAGCCGCAGGCCGTCGATGCCGGTGTCGGCGAGCGCGCGCAGCTTCGCGCGCGCGAGCCGGAA
>JAHDYE010000219.1 GCA_023383035.1 Burkholderiaceae bacterium
GCTTGAGGCCGTCGCGCACGTCGGGCAGCGCGCGCCCGACGATCACGCTCATCGCGTAGTCGAGATACGACCGGCGCATCTCCTCTTCGAGGCTGATCGGGAGCGTTTCCTTGGCGAACTGGTCCATGCGGAGGTATCTCTCGGGAGAGCGCGGCAAAACCTATCAATTTTAGCATTCGGGGCACCCTGTTCCCCGCACCGCGAGACGACGCGCGCGCCCCTGTGCTTAAATCGCGCCGGAAGTCGCGGCCGCTTCGCCGCGACCGCTGGACATCCGGAATCGCCCGTGTCAAGTCCCGTGCTGCTCGCTCCCCAGTGGATCGCCCCGGTCGCGCCGCCGCCCGCGCCGGCCGACCCGCTACGGTCCGCCGCGCCGCACGGCGTGCTGAGCGGACACGCGGTGGTGATCGACGGCGACCGCATCACGGCACTGCTGCCGCTGGCGCATGCGCAGCAGCGCTATCCGCAGGCACCCACGATTCCGCTGCCCGGGCACCTGCTGACGCCCGGCTTCGTCAACCTGCACACGCACGCGGCGATGGCACTGCTGCGCGGCGTGGGCGACGACCTGCCGCTGCATCGGTGGCTGCACGAGCGCATCTGGCCGCTCGAATCCAGGCTGGTCGGCGCGCCGTTCGTGCACGACGGAGCGCTGCTCGCGTTCCACGAGATGCTGCTGGGCGGCATCACCTGCGTGAACGACATGTACTTCTTTCCCGAAGCCGCGATCGACGCCGCGCTGCTGCTCGGGATACGCAGCGTGCACGGCATCATCGTGATCGACTTTCCGTCGGCCTACGCGAGCGACCCCGGCGACTACCTGCGCAAGGGGCTCGAACTGCGCGACCGCATGCGCGACGAGCCGCTGGTGAGCTTCTGCCTGGCGCCGCACGCGCCCTACACCGTGGCCGACGAGCCGCTGCGCCGCGTAGCGACGCTGTCGCGCGAGCTCGGCGTGCCGATCCACATCCATGTTCACGAGACGCGCGAGGAGATCGAACGCAGCGTCTCGCAACACGGCATGCGCCCGCTCGAGCGCCTGGCCGCGCTGGGCATCGTCGGGCCCGAACTGATCGCGGTGCACGCGGTCCACCTGTCGGACTCCGATCTGCGCCTGCTGGCCGACAGCGGCGCCTCGGTCGCCCACTGTCCGAGGTCCAACCTCAAGCTGGCGAGCGGCATCGCGCCCACCGCACGCATGCACCAGCTGGGCATCACGGTGGGCATCGGCACCGACGGCTCGGCCAGCAACAACCGCCTCGATCTGCTCGGCGAAGCGCGTAGCGCGGCGCTGCTCGCCAAGGGCGGATCGGGCAGCGCCGAGGCGTGGCCGGCGGCGCGAACGCTGCGTGCGATGACGCTGGACGGCGCGCGCGCGCTCGGCCTGGACGCGCACATCGGTTCGATCGAAGCGGGCAAACAGGCCGACCTGGTGGCCATCGACATGTCGGCGGCCGAACTGGCACCGGTCTTCGACCCGGTGTCGCACCTGATCTACAGCTGCGGACGCGAGCACATCGCCCATGTCTGGGTGGCCGGACGGCATGTTGTCCAGAAGCGACAGATCGCCGACCCGACGGCGGGGCTTCGGGTCCGCGAGGTGGTTGCTCGTACAGCCGTGTGGCACAATCGGGTCGGCGAAATTTTGTCAGGTCAGGCCTGATCCTGCGTTTCGGTCCGCCTGTCAGCGTCGAACCCAGAATTGCGTTCTACCGAAAGGAGAAACATGAACAAACCGGTCAAACTGGCTTGCATCGTCGCTGCCGCGATGCTGTCGGCCCCGATGGTCTCGGTCGCCCAGACCGCCCCCGCCGACAAGACGGGATACGTCGTCAGCCCGGACCGTGGCGTGGTCAAGAGCGGTACTGGCCTGTGCGTGCACGCCGGCTACTGGACGCCAGCCGATGCATTCGTGGGTTGCGACGACGACCTGCTGCCGAAGAAAGCGCCGCCGCCTCCGCCGCCGCCTGCTCCGGCTCCGCCCCCGCCGCCCCCGCCACCCCCGCCGCCGCCGGCACCGAAGCCTGCTCCGGCTCCGGCACCGACCAGCGAGAAGGTCACCTTCGCTGCCGATACGTTCTTCGATTTCGACAAGGCGGTGCTCAAGCCCGAAGGCAAGGCGCGCCTGGACGATCTCGCCGGCAAGCTGTCGGGCGTCACGCTCGAAGTGATCATCGCGGTCGGCCACACCGACAGCGTCGGTACCGACGCCTACAATCAGCGGCTGTCGGTGCGTCGTGCCGAATCGGTGAAGGCGTACCTGGTCAGCAAGGGCATCGAAGCCAACCGCGTCTACACGGAAGGCAAGGGCGAGAAACAGCCCGTCGCCGACAACCGCACCCGCGAGGGTCGCGCGAAGAACCGTCGCGTGGAAGTCGAAGTGGTCGGCACGCGTACGCGCCGTTGATCGCATCGTCCGGCCGGCACGGTCCGGCCGGCTCGACCGGAACCCCGCTGCGGCGGGGTTTTTTTTCGCCCTCGCCGGTGTTCCGGCCCGTCCCCTGGTTCGTCCCTTAGAATCGGCACTGTTCCAGCTTGATGCCCGCTACCGTGAACGCAGCGCCTGCCGCGCCCGCCAACGTCGATCCCGCCGAGCTCGCGAAGTTCCAGGCGCTGGCGTCGCGCTGGTGGGATCCGCACTCCGAGTTCCGTCCGCTGCACGAGATCAACCCGCTGCGCCTGGAGTGGATCGACCGGATTGCGTCGCTGTCGGGCAAGCGCGCACTGGACGTCGGATGCGGCGGAGGCATTCTCGCCGAGGCGATGGCGCAGCGCGGCGCACGCGTGCGCGGTATCGACCTCGCGGCGAAGTCGTTGCAGGTGGCGCAGCTGCACGCGCTCGAGAGCGGCGCGGCGGTCGAATACGAACACGTGTCGGCCGAGGAACTGGCCGCGCGCGAGCCGCACGCGTGGGAGGTGGTCACCTGCATGGAAATGCTCGAGCACGTCCCCGAGCCCGAGTCGACGGTGCGGGCGTGCGCCAGGCTCGTCGAGCCCGGCGGCTGGGTGTTCTTCTCGACGATCAACCGCAATCCGAAGGCATTCCTGCTGGCCATCGTCGGGGCCGAATACCTGCTGCGCATGCTGCCGCGCGGCACGCACGAGTACGGAAAGTTCATCCGTCCGTCGGAACTCGCGGCCGCTGCGCGTCGCAGCGGACTGGAGCTCGTCGAGCTGACCGGCATGACCTACAACCCGGTCACGCAGCGCTACCGGCTCGAGCCGCGCGACGTCGACGTCAACTACCTGGCCGCATTCCGGCGCAGCGGCTGAGCGATGGCCGACACGCCGCCTCTGGCCGTCTTCTTCGATCTCGACGGCACGCTGGCCGACACCGCCGAAGACCTGGCCGAGCCGATCCACGCGATGCGTGCCGCCCGCGGGCTCGCGCCGATGACGCTCGATGCGCTGCGTCCCTACGCGTCGATGGGTGCGCGCGGTCTGATCCTCAAGGGCCTGGGCGTGGCACGCGATGCGCCCGAATTCGAGCGGCTGCGCGAGGAGTTCCTGCAGCGCTACGAGGCCACGATGCTGGCGCGCACGCGCCTGTTCGACGGGATGCCGCAGGTGCTCGATACGCTCGATGCAGCCGGCATCCGCTGGGGCGTCGTCAGCAACAAGATCGAGCGCTACGTACGCCCGATCCTGGCGGGCCTGGGCCTGCTCGAACGCTCGGTCTGCGCGATCGGCGGCGACACGACACCGTTCGCCAAGCCGCATCCCGAACCGCTGCTGCACGGAGCGCGGCTCGCCGCCGTCGACGCCCGACGCTGCGTCTATGTCGGCGACGACCTGCGCGACATCGAGGCCGGCCACGCCGCGACGATGCGCACGATCGCCGCCGCCTACGGTTTCTGCGGCGGCGAGCTGCCGCCCGAGCAATGGGGCGCCGATCACCTGATCGTACGCCCGCTCGATCTGATCGACGTGCTGGGCCTGCGCTGAGCGCACCGCTCGCGCGCCCGTGCCCCGCCGCCGTCGTGACGGCGTGCACGAAGATGCGTCAGAGGAAGCGGTCGAGCAGCCTGCGGCTGTGGCGATCGAGCGCGTCGACGTCGCGCACCAGATAGTGAATACCGTGGTTGTCGGCGATCAGCAGCGTCGTGCGCGACAGCCGGCGGATTGCCTCTTCGCCCGGCAGCACGAAGCGGGTATCGCCACGGTCGGTGGTCACATCCCAGGTGCACGGCGTGACGAAACCCGACACGGCCCCGATGCGCCGGATCACCGGCATGAACTCGCGGGCAGCAAGCTCCTGCTCGACCAGCGTGCGCGCCGCTTCGGGCAGATCGTCCAGATGCGCGATCCAGACGAGCTCATGGCCCTCCGCATCGACCAGCGACACGCCTTCTCCGGGCGCGCTGATCGGGAACGCGCGCACCGCGATCACGCCGGCGTGCAGCGTGCCGTCGTCCAGGCGCAGCATGAGCCGCCCGAGCGCATCGCGCGACAACGCGATGCCGCCCTGCCCGACCGGTGCGGGTTCGTGCGCGGCGTGCGGTTCGGCCATCATGCCTGTCGCGTGCCGTGCACGACCAGTGCGGCGCCCTGCGCGCGGGCAAGCGCCTCGTCGCCACCGGAGGCGTCGTCGAAGCGATCGGCCTCGGCGCGGCGCTGCTGGGCCTCGTAGAGGCGGTAGTAGGCCCCTTCGGTGGCCATCAGCTCGTCGTGCGAACCCTGCTCGACCAGCTGCCCGCGATCGAGCACGACCAGCCGGTTGGCCTTGCGCAGCGTGCTCAGGCGGTGGGCAATCGCGATCGTGGTGCGTCCCTGCACGAGATTGTCCAGCGCCTTCTGGATCTCCTTCTCGGTGGTGGTATCGACCGAGGAGGTCGCCTCGTCGAGGATCAGGATGCGCGGATCGATCAGCAGCGCGCGCGCGATCGAGATCCGCTGGCGCTCGCCGCCCGACAGCGCCTGGCCGCGTTCGCCCACCAGCGAGTCGTAGCCGTGCGGCAGCCTCAGGATGAACTCGTGCGCATGCGCGGCGCGCGCCGCCGCGACGATCTCCTCGCGCGTCGCCTGCGGCTTGCCGTAGGCGAT
Source organism: Burkholderiaceae bacterium (assembly GCA_023383035.1). Taxonomy (GTDB): domain Bacteria; phylum Pseudomonadota; class Gammaproteobacteria; order Burkholderiales; family Burkholderiaceae_E; genus Zeimonas. Next base: position 5,044 of record JAHDYE010000219.1, read on the forward strand.
GTTCTCGGCGATGGTGCCGAAGAACAGGAACGGCTCCTGGAGTACCAGGCCGATGTGGCTGCGATACTCGGCCACCGGCAGCGACCGGATGTCGATGCCGTCGACCCTGATCGCGCCTTCGGTCACGTCGTAGAAGCGGCAGATCAGGTTGACCAGGGTGCTCTTGCCCGAGCCGCTGTGGCCGACCAGCCCGATCATCTCGCCGGGCGCGATGTCGAGATGGAGGCCGCGGATCACCGCGCGGTTGCCGTAGCGAAAGCCGATGTTGTCGATCTCGATGCGACCCTCGACGCGCGCCAGATGCACCGGTCTGGCCGGCTCGGGCACGCTCGAGACGTGATCGAGGATCTCGAAGATGCGCTTGGCGCCGGCCGCCGCCTTCTGCGTGTGGGAAACGATCCGGCTCATCGAGTCGAGCCGCGTGTAGAAGCGGCCGATGTAGGCGAGGAACGCGGTGAGCACGCCCACCGTGATCTCGTCGCGCGAGATCTGCCAGATGCCGAACGCCCAGACCACCAGCAGGCCCACTTCGGTGGCGAGCGTCACCGACGGCGAGAACAGCGACCAGACACGGTTCACGCGATCGTTGACGGCGAGGTTGTGCGCGTTGGCGTCGCGGAAACGCGCTGCCTCGCGACGTTCCTGCGCGAATGCCTTCACCACGCGGATACCGGGGATCGTGTCGGCCAGCACGTTGGTCACCTCGCCCCAGATGCGGTCGACCTTCTCGAAGCCGTGCCGCAGCCGGTCGCGCACCAGGTGGATCAGCCACGCGATGAACGGCAGCGGCAGCAGCGTGACGGCCGCCAGCCACGGATCGATCGAAACCAGGATCGCCGCGGTCATCGCGATCATCAGCACG
>JAHDYE010000220.1 GCA_023383035.1 Burkholderiaceae bacterium
AGATCCAGGGCACGCTGCGCACCTTCACCGTCGAGACGATCGACCTCGTCGAGCGACGCATGCGCACGATCATCGAGCACACGGCCGCGGCCTTCGACTGCACCGCCGGGCTCGAGTTCGTGCGCAACTATCCGCCCACGATCAACCACGCCCGCGAGACCGATTTCTGCCGCGAAGTGATGAAGGAGCTGGTCGGCGAGGACAACGTGTTCGAGTTCGAGCCGACGCTCGGGTCGGAGGATTTCGCCTACTTCCTGCTCGAGAAACCCGGCTGCTACGTCGTGATCGGCAACGGCGATGGCGAGCATCGCGCGTCCGGCCACGGCATGGGCCCCTGCACCCTGCACAACCCGAACTACGATTTCAACGACGAGCTGATCCCGCTGGGCGCCTCGTACTGGGTGCGGCTGGCCGAACGCTGGCTCGCGAAACGCTAGCCGGACGGCCGCGACGATGATCGCCTTCGTCGTCCGCCGCATCTTCCAGGCCGCGGTGGTGATGCTGGTCGTGGCGTTCATCGCGTTCGCGCTGTTCCAGTACGTCGGCGACCCGGTGCTGTCGATGCTCGGCCAGGACGCCACGCCGCAGCAGCGTGCCGAACTGCGCCGCGACCTCGGGCTGGACGACCCGTTCCACGTGCAGTTCGCGCACTTCCTGTCCAACGCGGTGCGCGGCGAGTTCGGCCTGTCGTACCGGCAGGGCCGCAAGGTCTCGACGCTGATCCGCGAGCGCTTTCCCGCCACGCTGGAGCTCTCGGCGGCCGCAGCGCTGCTCGCTCTGGCGCTGGGCATTCCGCTGGGCGTCTATACGGCGCTCAGGCGACGCGGTTTCCTGTCCAACCTGTTGCTGGCCGCATCGCTGGTCGGCGTGTCGCTGCCCACCTTCCTCATCGGCATCTTCCTGATCCTGCTGTTCGCGGTGCTGCTCGGCTGGCTGCCGTCGTACGGGCGCGGCCAGACGTTGGACATCGGCTGGTGGAGCACCGGCCTGCTGACGAGGGACGGCCTGCTGCACCTGGTGCTGCCGGCGGTCACGCTGTGCCTGTTCCAGCTGACGCTGATCATGCGGCTGATCCGCTCGGAAATGCTCGAGGTGCTGCGCACCGACTACATCAAGTTCGCGCGTGCGCGCGGCCTGCCCGACCGCACGGTGCATTTCGGCCATGCGCTGAAGAACACGCTGGTGCCGGTGATCACGATCGCCGGGCTGCAACTGGGCGGCATCATCGCCTTCGCGATCGTCACCGAGACGGTGTTCCAGTGGCCGGGCATGGGCCTGCTGTTCATCCAGGCGGTACAGTTCGCCGACATCCCGATCATGGCCGCCTACCTGTGCCTGATCGCGCTGGTGTTCGTCGTGATCAACCTGATCGTCGACCTGCTCTACTTCGCCGTCGATCCGCGGCTGCGCGTGGAGCGGGTGTCCGGCGTGCACTGAGCGCAGGCGCAACCGATGAATGCCGTCGAGCCCACCGTCACCGCATCCGCCGGCCGTTCTCCCGGCGGGCAGGCGGCGCTCGCCGAGCTGCGCGGCTGGCATGGCGAGCTCACCGCGATCCGCCATGCGCTGCACGCGAACCCCGAGCTCGGTTTCGAGGAGTACTTCACCGCCGAGCTGGTGGCGCGACAGCTCGCCCGCTACGGCGTGGACGAGATCCATCGCGGCATCGGGCGCACCGGCGTGGTCGGCGTGATCCGCGGCAGGCAGACGCGCAGCAGCCGCACCATCGGCCTGCGCGCCGACATGGACGCGCTGCCGATGCACGAGGACAACGACGTGCCGCATCGCTCGCGCAAGGCCGGCACGATGCACGGCTGCGGCCACGACGGTCACGTGACGATGCTGCTGGGCGCGGCGCGCTACCTGTCGGCGCGGCGCGATTTCGACGGCACCGTGCACCTGGTCTTCCAGCCCGGCGAGGAAGGTTGCGCCGGCGCGCAGGCGATGATCGACGACGGGCTGTTCGAACGCTTTCCCTGCGACACGATCTACGCGATGCACAACTGGCCGGCGCTGCCGGCCGGAACGATCGCGGTGCGCCCCGGGCCGATCATGGCGGCGGCCGATCGCGTGACGATCACCATCACCGGCCGCGGCGGCCACGGCGCGCATCCGTACCTCACGGTGGACCCGGTGCTGGTGGCCGCGCACGTCATCACCGCTGTGCAGTCGATCGTCTCGCGCAACGTCAGCCCGATCGACTCGGCGGTGGTGAGCCTGTGCGCGATGCAGGCCGGCCATCCGGGCGCGATGAGCGTGATCCCGCGCGAGGCGAAGCTGGTCGGCACGGTGCGCAGCTTTCGCCCCGAGACTCAGGATCTGGTCGAGCGTCGCCTGCGCGCGCTGGTGGAGTCGATCGCCACCGGCTTCGGCGCGAAGGCCGAGCTGCTCTACGAGCGCATCTACCCGGCCACGGTCAACAGCCATCGCGAGGCGCTGTTCGGCGCGCGCGTGGCCGACGAGCTGGTCGGCGCCGAGCACGTGGTACGTGACCTCGAGCCGAGCATGGGCGCCGAGGACTTCTCGTTCATGCTGCGCGTGCGCCCCGGCGCGTATTTCCGCATCGGCCAGGGCGGTGCCGACGCCGGCTGCCAGCTGCACGGCGCGGGCTACGACTTCAACGACGCGATCCTGCCGCTGGGCGCCGCGCTGTTCGTGCGGCTGGCCGAGCAGTCGATGCCGCTCGGAACGATGGCCTGAGCGCGGGACATGCACGAACCACGACGACAACCGCCACGAGGAGACCCACGATGACCCCTACACATCCGCGCACCGCGCTACCGAAACTGCGCAGGCTCGCCCTCGCGATCGCCACTGGCGTTGCGCTCGGCGCGGCGGCGATCGGCGCCGCGCAGGCCAAGACCTTCCGCATCGCCGACCAGGGCGACGCGGTGTCGATGGACCCGCATTCGCTGAACGAGTCGCTGCAGCTCTCGTTCACCGGCAACATCTACGAAGCGCTGGTCGCGCACGACAAGAAGCTCGGCCTGGTGCCCGGCCTGGCCACGAAGTGGAGCCAGACCAGCCCGACCGTCTGGCGCTTCGAGCTGCGCCGCGGCGTCACGTTCCACGACGGCGCGCCGTTCACCGCCGACGACGTGGTGTTCAGCTTCGCGCGCGCCGCTGCCGAAGGTTCGGACATGCGCTCGTACACCAACGAGATCGCGCAGGTGCGCAAGCTCGACACCCACGCGGTGGAGATCGTCACCAAGAACCCGTTCCCGATCCTGCCCGACGTGATCGCGCTGGTCTACATCATGAACAGGAAGTGGTGCGAGGAGAATCGCGCCGAGCGGCCGGTCGACAAGCGCAAGGGCGTCGAGAACACCGCGTCGTTCAGGGCCAACGGCACCGGCCCGTTCCGGCTGCGCTCGCGCGATCCGGGCGTACGCACGGTGCTGGTGCGCAACCAGAACTACTGGGACAGGATCGAGAGCAACGTCGACGAGGTGGTGTTCACGCCGATCGGCGCCGACGCCACGCGCGTGGCGGCGCTGATCTCGGGCGAGATCGACATGATGCAGCCGGTGCCGGTACAGGACGTGGCGCGCCTGAAGCAGAACCCGAACCTCGAGATCCTGCAGGGCCCGGAGCTGCGCACGATCTTCCTCGGCATGGACCAGGCGCGCAACGAGCTGCTGTTCTCCGGCGTCAAGGGCAGGAATCCGTTCAAGGACGTCCGCGTGCGCCGTGCGTTCTACCAGGCGATCGACGTCGATGCCATCGCGTCGCGCATCATGCGCGGCGCCGCGACGCCCACCGCGCTGATGGTCGCGCCGGGCATCCGGGGCTACGCGCCGGAGCTGGCGAAGCGCCTGCCGTACGACCCCGAGGCATCGAGGAAGCTGCTCGCCGAGGCCGGCTATCCGAACGGCTTCGAGGTGAAGATGAACTGCCCGAACGACCGTTACGTGAACGACGGCGAGATCTGCCAGGCAGTGGCCGGCATGCTCGCGCGCGCAGGGGTGAAGGTGAACCTCGAGGCCGAGACCAAGGCCACCTATTTCCCGAAGATCCTGTCGCGCAACACGTCGTTCTACCTGCTCGGCTGGACGCCCGGCACCTACGATTCGCACAACGTGCTGAACGCGATCCTCGGCACGCCCGATCCGTCGGGGCGCGGCCAGTTCAACCTGGGCGGCTACAGCAATGCGCGGGTCGACGAACTGACCCGGCTGGTGCAGTCCGAAACCGACCAGAACAAGCGCAATGCGATGATCGCCGAAGCATTCAGGATCCACCAGGACGAGGTCGGGCACCTGCCGCTGCACCAGCAGGCGCTCGCCTGGGGCGTGAAGCGGAACGTATCGCTGGTGCAACTGCCCGACAACTTCAACTACTTCAAGTGGGTGGTGCTGAAATAGGAGTGACCGGTGAACGCCGACGGCATCGACAGCGCCGTGGCCGCGGTGTCCGGCGCACCGCCCGGCAACGCGCTGCGGCGCTTCTTCGACGGCGACGTCTGGTACAGCTTCCGTACCAGTCCGGTAGCGATCGGGGCAGCGATCGTGGCGACGGTCATGATCGCCGGCGCGTTGTTCGCACCGTGGGTGGCCCCGCACCAGCCCTTCGACCTCGCCTCGCTGTCGCTGAACGATTCGCTGCTGCCGCCGGCCTGGGACAGCGAGGGGCTGCGCAAGTTCGTGCTCGGTACCGACGACCAGGGGCGCGACGTGCTGTCGACGATCCTCTACGGTTCGCGCATCTCGCTGCTGGTGGGCGTGGCGTCGGTGCTGGTGGCGATGCTGCTCGGCGTCGGCCTCGGCCTGCTGTCGGGCTACGTCGGCGGGCGGCTCGATGCGTTCATCATGCGCGTGGCCGACGTGCAGCTGTCGTTTCCGGCGATCCTGATCGCGTTGCTGATCGACGGCTCGGCGCGCGCCATCCTGCCGGCCGGCATGCACAGCGACTGGCTGGCGATCGGCGTGCTGATCGGCTCGATCGGGCTGGCCAACTGGGTGCAGTACGCGCGTACCGTGCGCGGCTCCACGCTGGTGGAGAAGAACCGCGAATACGTGCAGGCCGCGCGCGTGATCGGCGTGCGGCCGTGGCGCATCATGACGCGGCACGTGCTGCCCAACGTGCTCGGTCCGGTGCTGGTCATCGCGACGATCAACGTGGCGCAGGCGATCATCACCGAGGCGACGCTGTCGTTCCTCGGCGTCGGCGTGCCGCCGACCTCGCCGTCGCTGGGCACGATGATCAACAGCGGCAACAACTTCCTGTATTCGGGCGAATGGTGGCTGGTGGTGTTTCCCGGCCTGGCGCTGGTGCTGCTGTGCATGTCGGTGAACCTGCTCGGCGACTGGCTGCGTGATGCGCTGAACCCCAAGCTGCGCTGAAGAACCGCCGCATCGGTCCACCGCCATGCTTCCCCTTCCCCCTTCTCCCTTCCCCCTTCCCCTCCTCGAAGTCCGCCATCTGCGCGTGGAGTTCCCGACGCGCCGCGGCACGCTGCTGGCGATCGACGACGTGTCGTTCTCGATCGCGCCCGGCGAGGTGCTCGGCGTGGTCGGCGAATCCGGCGCCGGCAAGTCGCTCACCGGCGCGGCGATCATCGGCCTGCTCGAACCGCCGGGGCGCATCGCCGGCGGCGAGATCCTGCTTTCGGGCCGGCGCATCGACAACCTGCCGGCCGAGGCGATGCGCAGGCTGCGCGGCCGGCGCATCGGCGCGATCTTCCAGGATCCGCTCACCTCGCTCAACCCGCTGTACACGGTAGGACGGCAGCTCGCCGAAACGATCGAGCTGCACCTGGGCCTGAGCGCCGCGCAGGCGCGCGCGCGCGCGATCGAGCTGCTGCAGGCCACCGGCATCCCGGCGGCCGAGGCGCGCATCGATCACTACC
>JAHDYE010000221.1 GCA_023383035.1 Burkholderiaceae bacterium
GCAGCAGTTCGACGTCATCGTCGTCGGCGGCGGCCATGCCGGCACCGAAGCGGCGCTGGCGGCCGCCCGCATGGGCGCCCGCACCTTGCTGCTGACGCACAGCATCGAGACGCTGGGCCAGATGTCCTGCAATCCGTCGATCGGCGGAATCGGCAAGGGCCATCTGGTCAAGGAAATCGACGCGCTCGGCGGAGCGATGGCGGCCGCCACCGACGAAGCAGGGATCCAGTTCCGCATCCTCAACTCGAGCAAAGGGCCGGCGGTGCGAGCCACGCGAGCGCAGGCCGATCGCGTGCTCTATCGCCAGGCGATCCGCAGGCGGCTCGAGAACCAGCCGAACCTGTGGCTGTTCCAGCAGGCGGTCGACGACCTGCTGCTGGAAGGCGACCGGGTCGCCGGCGCCGTGACGCAGCTGGGGCTGCGCTTTCGTTCGCGCACCGTCGTGCTCACCGCCGGTACGTTCCTGCATGGCCTGATTCATGTCGGGCTCGCGCATTACCCGGCCGGCCGTGCCGGCGACCCGCCTGCGATCTCGCTGGCCGAACGGCTGCGCGAGATGAAGCTGCCGCAGGGCCGCCTGAAAACCGGCACGCCACCGCGCATCGACGGGCGCACCATCGACTTCTCGCGCTGCGAAGAGCAGCCCGGCGATCTCGATCCGGTACCGGTATTTTCGTTCCTCGGCCGCGCCGATCAGCACCCGCGTCAGCTGGCGTGCTGGATCACCCATACGCAAGCGCGTACGCACGACATCATCCGTAGCGGCCTGGATCGAAGCCCACTGTACACGGGCGTCATCGAAGGAGTGGGTCCTCGCTACTGTCCATCGATCGAGGACAAGATCCACCGCTTCGCCAGCAAGCCCTCGCACCAGATCTTCCTCGAACCGGAAGGCCTGGACACGCACGAGTTCTATCCGAACGGCATCTCCACCAGCCTGCCGTTCGACGTGCAGCTGGAACTGGTGCACTCGATTCCCGGCCTCGAGCAGGCGCACATCCTGCGGCCCGGCTATGCGATCGAATACGACTACTTCGATCCCCGTGCGCTGAAGCGCTCGCTGGAAACCCGTGCGATCGCCGGCCTGTTCTTCGCCGGCCAGATCAACGGCACCACCGGATACGAGGAAGCGGCCGCGCAAGGCCTGCTGGCCGGCGTCAACGCGGCGTTGCAGGTCCAGCAACGTGCGCCCTGGTGCCCGCGCCGCGACGAAGCCTATCTCGGCGTTCTGGTCGATGACCTGGTCACGCGCGGCGTTTCCGAGCCCTACCGGATGTTCACCAGTCGTGCCGAATATCGGCTGAGCCTGCGCGAAGACAACGCCGACTTGCGGCTGACGCCGGTGGGGCGCGAGCTCGGTTGCGTCGACGATGCACGGTGGGAAGCGTTCTGCCGTAAACGCGACGCGATCGACGCCGAACTTCGTCGATTGCGCAGTCTCTGGGTCACGCCGAAGAACCTGCCGCCGGAGCGGGCCAGCGCGTTGCTCGGCCAGCCGATCGAGCGCGAGCATTCGCTCGCCGACCTGCTGCGCCGTCCCGACGTGGACTACGCAGCGATCGCGGAGCTGGGCGGTGCAGTGCCGGATGATCCGCAGGTGCGCGAGCAGGTCGCGATCCAGCTGAAGTACGCAGGCTACATCGCACGTCAGCAGGCCGAGATCGCGCGCCACGAGCACAACGAAGCGCTGCCGATCCCGGCCGATTTCGACTACGCGCAGGTGCGCGGCCTGTCGGTGGAAGTGCGTCAGCGGCTCGCGCAGTTGCGCCCGGATACGGTCGGGCAGGCCGCCCGCGTGTCGGGTGTCACCCCTGCGGCGATTTCGCTGTTGCTGGTGTACCTGAAGAAGCGGCGCGGCGCGACGCCGTCCGCAGGCGGCGACGGCAAGCGTGCGGCCTGAAGTGGCGACCCGCCGAGCCAGTGCGACCCGCCGAACCGGCGCGGTCCGGTCGAGCGCCGGCCCGGCCGCACCGACGCTCGACCGGACCATGCTCGCGCCGCGGCTGCGTGCCGGCCTCTACACGCTCGGGCTGGACTGTGCGCTGACCGAACCGCTGCTCGACTACCTCGCGCTGCTGGTCAAATGGAATGCCGTCTACAACCTGACCGCGGTGCGCGACCCGCAGCAGATGCTCGTGCAGCACCTGCTCGACAGCCTGGCCGTCGTCCCCCCGCTGGCCGAGCACCTGCCTCGCCGTGCCGGCTCGCCAGCCGGCCAAGTCGTCGACGTGGGCAGCGGCGGCGGCCTGCCCGGCATCGTGCTGGCGATGGCCTGGCCGCACGCCGAAGTCCTGCTGGTCGAGCCGGTCGGCAAGAAGGCTGCCTTCCTGCGCCAGTGTCAGGCAGAGTTGGCGCTTGCTAACATGCGGGTGGCCGAAGCACGCGTCGAAACGCTGGACATAGCGCCATACCCGGTTCCCGACCTGATCGTCTGCCGCGCGTTCGCGTCGCTGGCCGATTACGTGACCGCGATCGACCGGCTCGCAGGGCCGACCACCGCAGTGGCCGCCATGAAAGGCGTATGGCCGGCCGACGAGATCGCCGCGCTGCCGCCCGGATGGAGGCTGCACCAGGCGCTGCCGCTGAGCGTGCCGGGCCTGGACGCAACCCGCCACTTGCTCGTGCTGCAACGTGTAGCAGAACAGTAAGCGCAAACTTTCGCTCGATCACCTCAGAATCCGTCCATGGCCAAGATCTTCGTCATCGCGAACCAGAAAGGCGGGGTCGGCAAGACCACCACCACGGTGAACCTGGCTGCCGCGCTGGCGCGCCACGGCCAGCGAACGTTGCTGGTGGATCTCGACCCCCAAGGCAATGCCACCATGGGCAGCGGCATCGACAAGCGCACGCTGAAGCGCTCGGTGTACCAGGTGCTGATCGGCCTGTCCGATATCGTCGAGACCACCCAGTGGTCCGAAGGCGGCCGCTATGCGGTGCTGCCGGCCAACCGGGAACTGGCCGGCGCCGAAGTGGAGCTGGTCGATTTCGAGGAGCGTGAAACCCGCCTGAAGGACGCGCTGAAGCTGGTCGACGCCCAGTACGACTTCGTGCTGATCGACTGCCCGCCGTCGCTGTCGCTGCTCACGCTGAACGGCTTCTGTGCCGCCCACGGCGTGATCATTCCGATGCAGTGCGAATACTTCGCGCTCGAAGGCTTGTCCGACCTGGTCAACACGATCAAGAAAGTGCATGCCAACTTCAATACCGACCTGCAGATCATCGGCCTGCTGCGCGTCATGTTCGACCCGCGCGTCACGCTCGGCCAGCAGGTCTCGGCGCAGCTCGAGCAGCATTTCGGCGACAAGGTCTTCCGCACCGTCAATCCGCGCAACGTGCGGCTGGCCGAGGCGCCCAGCTATGGCCTGCCGGGCCTGGTGTTCGACCCGCATTCCAAGGGCGCGCGCGCCTATCTCGATTTCGGCGCCGAGCTGATCGAACGCGTGCGCGCGATCGATGCGGCGCAGCGCGCCGCCCGCCGACCGATCCACGAACCGGACGACCGACCTCGATGAGCAGACCAAGACCCAAAGGACTCGGACGCGGCCTCGAAGCGCTGCTGGGCGGCAGCGAACGGGAGACCCCCGGCGGCGCCCGCGACGGCGATGCGATCAGCGTGCTGCCGCTGGCGGGCTTGCAGCCGGGCCGGTACCAGCCGCGCACCCGGATGGACGAGTCGTCGCTGCGCGAGCTGGCCGCCTCGATCCGCACCTATGGCGTGATGCAGCCGCTGGTGGTGCGGCCGATCGGCCCCGAGCGCTGGGAGATCATCGCCGGCGAGCGGCGTTTCCGCGCGGCGCAGATCGCGGGCCTGGCCGAAGTGCCGGTCACCGTGCGCGAAGTGCCCGACGAACAGGCGCTGGCGCTGGCGCTGATCGAGAACATCCAGCGCGAGGACCTCAACCCGCTGGAGCAGGCGCAGGCGATTCGCCGGCTGATCGACGAGTTCGGCTATTCGCACGAGCAGGCCGCGGAAGCGCTCGGCCGTTCGCGCAGCGCCACCTCGAACCTGCTGCGCCTGCTGAACCTGGCCGAACCGGTGCAGACGATGCTGCTGGCGGGCGACCTCGACATGGGCCATGCGCGCGCGCTGCTGGCGCTCGATCGCGCCGAGCAGATCATGCTCGCGCACCGGGTGGTCGAGAAGGACCTGACGGTGCGCGAAACCGAGAAGGCGGTCCAGCGCGCCGCGGCCGGAGGCATCGCGGCGGCCCCGCGCCGCGCCCCCGGCCCGGACCGCGACCTGCTGCGCCTGCAGGAGCGGCTCGCCGACGCGCTCGCCACCGCGGTCACGCTGCGTGCCGATGCGAAGGGCCGCGGCAAGCTCACGATCGCGTTCTCGAGCCACGAGCAGTTCCAGGGACTGCTCGATCGCCTCGGCGTCAGCGCGAACGATTGACCGCTCAGATGCCCTTGGGCTTGCGCAGCAGTTCCGCCCGGTCGATCGAGCGCACCTGCACCTCACGCACGTCGCCGCCCTTGAGCACGCGCAGCGGCACCGTCACGCCCGCCGGGCCGAGCTTCCACACGCGTCGATAGAAGTCGGCCTGGTCGGAAACCCTGCCGTCGGCCACGCCGACGATGACGTCGCCCGCCTCGAGCCCGGCCGCCTCGGCCGGTCCGTCGCGCGTCACGCGCGCCACGATCAGGTTGCCCCGCACCTGTTCGGTGGCCAGCCCCAGCCACGGCTGCGTGGGCCCGCCGCGCCGCCCCTGTGCGAGCAGGTCGGACAGGATCGGCTTGAGCAGGTTCACCGGCACGAACAGGTTGCCCGGCACGCCGGGGTGCCCGCCCGCCGCGTCGTTGACGACCAGCGAGCCGATGCCGACCAGCCTTCCTTCGCCGTCGATCAGCGCCGCGCCGCTCCAGTTGTTGACCGGCGGGAACGTGAAGATCGGCCGCTCCAGCAGATACTCCCAGTTGCCCGAGAACGGCTTGCGCGACAGGACCAGGATCTCGGTGGCTCTGGGCTCGCCGTGGCCGAGCGTCAGCACCTTCTGGCGCTCGGCCACCCGGTCGGAGTCGCCCAGTTCGAGCGCCGCGCCCGGCAGTGGCACCACGGTGCGCACCAGGCCGAAGCCGGTCGCGTGGTCGTAACCGGCCAGACTGCCCGGCGCACGGTGGCCATCGGCCGTCACCACGGTGACCTGCTCCGCTTCCACGACCAGGTAGCCGATCGTGAGCACCGTGCGCGCGTCGAGGATCACCCCGGTGCCGATGCGTCGTGCGCCGAGCGCCTCGACGGTGCGGCCGTCGGGCACGATCTCCGACTCGATGCGCACGATCGACGCGTTGAAGCGGGCCAGGTCACCGGAACCGGCGGCTTGCGGCGCGCCCGCCCTGGGTGGCGTTTGCGCCAGCAGCTCCGCCCGCGCGGGCGGCGTCGCTGCGAGCGCGGCCGACAGCGCGACCAGCGAAACCAGGCCCGGGCCGGCCAGCCGTGCCCATCCTTGCGCGCGTCTGGCGGGAGCGGGTCCGGCACGGGCCGTGTTCCGGCGCCCGAAATGATGAGTGATAAGCATGATTCACCTCGGCAGATATTGATGTAGATCATTCTTTCACTGCGTGTCGCGCACGTCGAGCGCAGACGGCCCGAAATCCCGATGTTGCGCCGCAACGAGTGGTTTGACCCCCCATCGGGCGGACGCTAGAATCTTGCGTCTTTGCCCATTGCGGGCCGATGGCGCCGCCGATACGCTCGAAACATGTTGGCCGCCGTCGGACTGCAGATCGCCGCCGT
>JAHDYE010000222.1 GCA_023383035.1 Burkholderiaceae bacterium
GACCCGCTCATCTCATATCTCCACCATTTCGAAGTCCTCCTTGCGCGCGCCGCACTCGGGGCAGGTCCAGTTGATCGGGATGTCTTCCCAGCGCGTGCCGGGCGCGATCCCTTCCTCTGGCAAGCCCTTCTCCTCTTCGTACATCCATCCGCAGATCAGGCACATCCACGTGCGGAATCCTGCGTTCGGCGCATCGCTCATCGTCGTTCCCTCGGGCTGGCGCCGCACCGCCCCCGCGGGCCCGGTGCCGGTCTTGTGGTGTATCGGCACGCTCGTCGGCGACCGTTGGACGATGTTAACCTCGGGGAAAAGCGCCCTCCTTTCATCCCCGACGGGTGGCCCCGGTGTTGCGACAAACGCACAGGCACATTCGATGAACAAGCGACTGCCCACCGGGCTGTACGCGCTGACGCCCGACAGTGCCGACGACGACTGGCTGGCCGAGGCGGTCGCGGCCGCGATCCGGGGCGGCGCAACGGCAGTGCAATACCGCAGCAAGTCGGTCGATGCCGCACGACGACTGCGGCAGGCATCGCGACTCGGCGAAGCGTGTCGGGCAGGCGGCGCGCTGTTCATCGTCAACGATTCGCTGGAGCTGGCGCGCGCAGTCGGCGCCGACGGGTTGCACATCGGACGCGACGACGGCGACCCGGCAACGGTGCGCGCGGCACTCGGGCCCCAGGCGATCCTCGGCGTGTCGTGCTACGACGCGTTCGAGCGGGCGCTGGCGATGCGCGGCATCGCCGACTACTGCGCGTTCGGCAGCGTGTTCGCGTCGGCAGTCAAACCGGCAGCGGTGCGCGCGCCGCTCGAACTGTTCACCCGCGCGCGCGGCGCGGGGATGCACGCAGTGGCGATCGGCGGAATCGACGCGGGCAATGCGGGGCAGGTTGCCGCGGCGGGCGCCGCGGCGGTGGCGGTGATCACCGCGGTGTTCGGGCAGGCGGGGAACGCGGCCCACACCGACGCATCGGCGATCGAGGCCAATGCGCGCCGGATCGTCGAGGCGTTCGGCTCGGGGCTGCAGGCCGCCGGCGCCATGTCATCCACTTCGACAGCGCGGTGAACGCGCCGAGGTGCAACGGCGACGATTCCGCCGAGCCGGATCGTGCGCGCCGAAACGGAGAATCGCAGGCAACGGACAATTGCGGCGCTGGACGGTGGTGCTAGCGGATACGGCCAGTGTCCGAGGCCAGCCTACCGTTTCCGGTGACGTTGATGACGCCTTGCATCCAGAAACGAGGCTGAAGATGACCACCGAGAGAACGGGTGAAGGCGTCCGCCCGTTCCTGCAGATGCGGATAATCGCGCACTGCGACGAAGGCAAGCATGGCCACGGACGCGGCGAACGCTGTTCCCCATCCAGCCAGCTCACGCATCGGTCGGTGTGTTCCGTGCTGAGCCATCTTGCCCGGCTGCAATGCCAGGAGCCAGCCACCCAGAAGAGCCACCCAAAGCTGCGAGTAAGGCATGACCAATACGCCGTCGACCATGGCTTGGGCCAACGAGGCCGTCAGGGCACCAGCCAGACACAACCGGAGCACGTCCTCTTCACGCCTCGATCCACGCCGATCACGCAGGACCGTGAAGACGGCCCATGCACCATAGCCCGCGAGCAGGGTAACGGCCAAGGCCGACGGCAGACCCCACTCTGCCGCCCATTGCAGCCACGCTTGGTGCGGATGCGCAGCAACTCCGTTCGGAAGGTCCGCCAGATGCATCGGCCCGATGCCGAGAAGCGGGTGCTGGATGATCGTTTCCACGGCCTGTTGCCAGATGATCTCGCGCGCCGACAGCGAGGAATTCAGGCGTGAGCCCGCATGATTCACGACTTCGATGCCCAGCATATGCGGAACGACGGTCATCCCAAGCAGGAAGAGAGCCGCCCCGATCGCTGCGGCCGTCATCTGCAGCCCCGCCCAACGCCGGCCCGCGGGACCGATGCACGACAGGCACACGACGGCGAAGGTCATCCCGAGCCAGGTTCCACGGGTGCCCGACGTGATCACCGCCGTCCACGCCAGCACCGCCAGAACGCCGGCAGGCCACGCATGGCGGCGCAAGCCTTTCTCCAGCATCAGCGGCACAACCAGCATGGGCAGACAAAGCGTCAGGAATTGCCCGAAGAAGCGCGGATTGGAGAACCCGCCGACGAGCAGCCAGGCATCGAGAACGCCGGCTTCACCGCCAATGCCGGCCAGATAGGAGGCCAGGAACCTCGAGACCAGTCCGGCGCAAGTAAAGCAGAGCGCGGCCAGCAGCACGTGATCGGCCCTGGAACCGAGATCCCGTCGAGTCACCGCTACCAGCCATGCCGTGCCGCAAGCGCCGACTGCCAGAGCAACTTCTGCCAAACCCCAAAGGGGCTGACGTGCAAGGAGCGCGGAGCACACGCCAACTGCGGCGATCACAGCCAGGAGACGGCGCCGCCCGGCATCGAGCAACGGTGGCGGAGCCGATCCGGCAAGCGTGGTGATTGCGACAAGCAATGCGATCGCCATGACGAGAACCTGGCCGATCCGCTGTTGGTCATGCCACTCCACCCCCGGAATCAGATCGACCAGCGGCAAGCTGGAAACCAGTAGCAGCGCACCGACCAGTAGTGTGTAGCGAACCATTCGCATGATCGCGTGAATGCCCCGTGCGAAAGAACGAAAAAAGGGGCGCGATACCGTCGCGCCCCTCGACATGTGTGCCCCCGGTTGGGCTTTCCTTGGGGAAGCCCAACCGAACCGAAGTCGCTCAGGTACCGCGGCAGGTGGCAGGCACGTGCTTGGGCAGACCGGCGTTCAGCGTGCAGGCCCAGGTGATCGGATCGTTGACCGTCGCGCCCGCGGTCGGAGTCAGCCGCAGCACCGGCTGCGTTGCGGCACCCGTCGCTCGGGTCGTTACCGTGATCTGGCCGCCATCAGCGATTGCGACGCTCGCGACGTTCGGAGTGGAATTGGCGGTAAACGCGAAGCCGCTGTTGGCTTGCGTCACGTTCGCAAGAGCACCGATCGCTGCCGCCGTCTCGGCAACCGCCAGCTTGGCCGGCGAAGCCTGTACCAGCGCTTCCGACACCCGCGCACGGATCGTGTAGTCCTGATACGCCGGCAGCGCGACCGCCGCGAGAATTCCGATGATCGCCACGACGATCATCAGTTCGATCAGGGTGAAACCCTTCTGCAGTTGCTTGCGCACACTCATTTCTTCAGCTCCCGTTCAAATGAGGAAATCGGCCGACCTCGTCGACTCGACACTGAAGACGCAGGCACCGTGCCATCGCGCACGACCGGTGCCGGCGAACCGATGAACGGCAACGGCTCCTTGCAGGCGTGACATCCGTCACGCGCTGCCCGCCGTCCTTCGTCTGCATCCCTGGAGAGCGTCCGGGCGGGGCGCTGAGGCGGCGCAAACAGTGACGCATTGCGTCACACGCTACCTGACGCGTTACGGCACCTGAATGAAGGGCGACCGATCACGCGGCCGGCTGCTTGCGCGGCCGTCTGCCCAGTCTGCCGTTCGCGCGCGCCGCGCTGACCCTCGGACCGCGAGACCATCACGCGCGAGATCGCTGCTGGTCGAGTAGGATTCATGGTAGTATGCGATGTAATACGCTTGGTAGTACTCCCCATGCCAGAACCGCGCGAAAAGATTTCCATCTCCTTGCCGACCTCTTCAGTTCGGTTCGTCGAGCAATACCGGACGGCCTACTCTGTCGCTACCCGTTCGGAGGTGATCGACATTGCGGTGCGCTCGCTGTTCGAGCGCGAACTCGAGCGCGCTTATGCTGAATCGGTCAGCGAGGAAGAGCAGTTCCGGGCCTTCGAATCCACCAGTGCCGATGGCATCGAAGACGATCCGGCGTGGTGACATCTGGTTCGCCCGGCTCGACCCGACTGCTGGTGGCGAGATCCGCAAGCGTCGGCCCGTTGTCATCGTCAGCAATGACGCCGGCAATCGAGCATCCGGACTGGTTGCGGTCGTACCGTTGACCTCGAACGTCGAACGGGTCTACCCATTCGAAGTCCTCCTGAAAACCGCTGCGACCGGATTGGGGCGGGATTCGAAGGCTTGCGCGCAGCAGATCCGGACGCTCTCGAAAATTCGGCTCGACGAAAAGCGTACGGGAATCGTCTCTCCCGCCGAGATGCGCGCGCTCGATTCGGCGCTCCGGCTCCATCTGGCACTCGATTAGTACACGACCTGCCCGCGCTACAACTCCAGCACATCCCCCCGCTCGAGCACCCGCGGCGAGAACCTCCCGGCCCACGCCTCGATCTCGCGCGTGATCGTCTCGCGATCCGAGGGCTTCAGGTGGGTGATCAGGATCTGCGGCTCGCGTTGCAGCTTGGCGAGCTCCTGGCTGAGCTGGATCGGGAACAGGTGCCGGGCGGTGACGGCCAGGTCCTGCTCGCGGTTCGAGAACGCGGTTTCGATGATCAGGTACTTCAGGTTCGGCACGCCGTTGACCTGGCGCCAGAACTCGTCGTTGGGTCCGGTGTCGCCCGAGAACACCAAGCCGGCATGCTCGGTGTAGGCATGAAACGCCAGCGCGGGCACCGTATGGCTGGCAGCCAGGCTGCGCACCCAGCGCCCGCCCACCTCGACGACGCTGCCGATCGACAGCGGCTCGAACACCATCCACGGACGCTCGTAGTGCGGGATCTCGGTGAAGTCGGGCCAGATCACCCAGTTGAAGATGTGCGTCTTCAGCGCGGCGATGGTCTCGGGCAGCGCGTGCACGACGACCGGCTTGTCGCGCAGCGCGCCCACCGAATCCACCAGCAGCGGCAGCGCGGCGATGTGATCGAGGTGCGAATGGGTGAGGAAGACGTGGTCGACCGCCGCCAGCTCCTCGACCGAGAGGTCCTCCACGCCGGTGCCCGCATCGAGCAGGACGTCGTCGTCGATGAGGAACGATGTGGTCCGGGCCCGGGCGCCGATGCCCCCGCTACATCCCAGGACTCGTACCTTCATGCAAGGCTTCCCTGGCGTTCCCCGGCGCTTCGGCACGCACGCGCATCGGCACGGTGTCCGCACCCCGGTCGGCATCGCTGCCGACCACCGCTTTCGGCACGAAGATCCGGACCGACTCGGCGCGACCCGCCACGGTGGCGCGCGCCAGCTCGACGAACGCATGCTGGCGACAGCGCCGGACGGTGCCTTCTCCCGCGATGATCGGAACCTCGTACTGCTTGGTCAAGCCCTCGAGCCGCGACGCGAGGTTCACGGCATCTCCGATGACAGTGTAGGCGCGGCGCAGCTTCGAGCCCATGTCGCCCACGCGCACGATGCCGGTGTTGATGCCGATGCCCACCGCGAGCGGCGGCAGGCCGCGCGCGCGCAACGCCTCCGACATCCGGAGCACTTCGGCCTGCATCGCGAGCGCGGCGGCGACCGCGTTGTCGGCATGCGCGGCATCGTCGACCGGTGCGCCCCAGAAAGCCATCACCGCGTCGCCCATGTACTTGTCGACGGTGCCGCGATGCGCGTGGACGATGCCGGTCATTCCGGTGAGGAAGGTGTTCAGGTATTCGCGCAGGGCCTCCGGCTCCATCGTCTCGGCAATGCGCGTGAAGCCGCGGATGTCGGCGAACAGGATCGTCAGCTCGCAGTTGGCGCTGCCGGCGATCCGGTAGTTCACCGGATCGCGCGCCATCTGCTCGACCAGCGCCGGCGAGACGTATTCGCCGAACAGCTGCATCATCGCGCGACGTGCGCGTCCCTCGGCAA
>JAHDYE010000223.1 GCA_023383035.1 Burkholderiaceae bacterium
TGCACGAGATCGCGCTCGGCGCCACCGGCGAGAACCGCTGGACCGGCGACGTGAAGAATCCGTTCGATCCGGCGCGCCAGTCGGGCGGCTCGTCCAGCGGCGCCGCCGTGGCGGTCGCCACCGGCATCGGGCTGGCCGGCATCGGCAGCGACACCGGCGGTTCGGTGCGCATTCCGGCGTCGTTCTGCGGCGTGACCGGCTTCAAGCCGAGCTTCGGCGCGATCCCGCTGGACGGCGCGCTGCACCTGTCGTGGACCTGCGATCACGCCGGGCCGCTGGCGCGCAGCGTCGACGATTGCGCGCAGCTGTTCGAGGTGATGGCGGGCCGGTGCGTCGCGCACGGTGCGGTGGCGCGCCGGCCGCGGCTGGCGGTGCCCGCGTCGTGGCTGCGCGGGCGGCTGCAGCCCTCGGTGCGCGAGCACTTCGAGCGGCTGCTCGCGACGCTGGCAAGGCGCGGCGCCGAGCTCGGCGACATCGATCTGCCGATGTTCGCGCAGGCCTGGCAGTGCTATACGCCGATCGTGCGCGCCGAAGCGGCCTGGGTGCATCGTGCTGCGCTCGCCGCCGGCGCGGCCGGGTTCTCGGAGCTGGTGCTGCCGGCGCTGAACGCCGGACGCGCGCTCGGCGCGGCCGACTACATCGACGCGCTGAAGACGCGCGAGCGCGTGCGCGTCGCGCTCGACGCGGCGCTGGCCGGCGTGGATGCGCTGGTCCTGCCCACCAGCGCGGTGCTGCCGCCGCTGCGCGGCCAGGACGCGATCGAGGTCGAGGGCGGACGCACCACGGTGCGCGAGGCCGTACTGGGGCAGACGCTGCCGTTCTCGCTGTGCGGCCTGCCGACGTTGACCATCCCGGTCGGGCTGGTCGCGGGCCTGCCGGTCGGGCTGCAGGTGGTCGGGCGCCGCGATGGCGACGCCGCGCTGCTCGCTCTGGGGCGCTGGCTGGAGGAGTGCGTCGGCGTGGTGCCGATGCCCCCCGAAAACTAGCTGACCGAAGGCCGACGATGATCGACTGCATTGAAGTCATGCTCAAGCTTGAAAATCAGTAAGTAAGGAAGTAAGATATCCCGATTTCCGTTGAGAGCAGCCATGCTTGCCAAGCTCACGTCGAAGAACCAGATCACGTTGCCGAAAGCGGCCGTGTCCAGCGTGGACGCTGCCGAGTATTTCGACGTGACCGTCGAGAACGGCCGCATCGTTCTGACACCGGTGCGGGTCCAGACGGCGCAGGCCGTTCGTGAAAAGCTGGAGCAACTCGGGATCACCGAGCAGGACGTCGAGGACGCCATCGCCTGGGCACGTCGGTGACGCGCCGGGTCGTCCTCGATACCAACATCGTGCTGTCGGCGCTGTTGTTCAACGCCGGGCGTCTGGCCTGGATACGGCATGCCTGGCAACACGGGCAGCTCCAACCGCTGGTCTGCCGGGACGCGGTCAACGAACTTCTGCGTGTTCTGGCTTATCCGAAGTTCCAGCTCTCGGCGCAGGAACAGAAGGACTTGCTCGCAGACTTCCTGCCCTACGCCGAGGTGATCATGCTGCCGACGCCGTGGCCTGACCTGCCTGCCTGCCGCGATGAAAAGGATCAGGTATTCCTGGTTCTCGCGCATGCGGGCAAGGCCGATGCATTGGTCACAGGTGATGCGGATATCCTCGCCATGCGGGATGTATTCCCCGGACGGATATTGACTGCCGATGAACTGGCAACGCAGATTCGATGACGACGAGATCGAACAGCGGAGCGTCAATCGAGGGCAGGCGTCGGATTCGAGCCCTTCGCGCTCGAACGCCCCCCGCGCGCGTGACGTACGCGGACCTTCGCCGCGTGCCTTTGCCGTTGGACTAGCCGACGCGCTGCTTCAGCGCGGTGCCATCCGGATCGCGCCGTCGAGCCGGATCGTCTCGCCGTTGAGCATCGCGTTGGCGAAGATGTGCGCCACCATCGCCGCGTACTCCTCGGGACGGCCGAGCCGCGAGGGAAACGGCACCTGGCGCCCGAGCGAATCCTGGACGTCCTGCGGCAGGCCCGCCAGCAGCGGCGTGAGGAAGATGCCGGGCGCGATCGTGACCACGCGTACGCCGTCGCGCGACAGGTCGCGGGCGATCGGCAGCGTCATGCCGACGATGCCGCCCTTGGAGGCCGAGTAGGCCGCCTGCCCGATCTGGCCGTCGAAGGCAGCCACCGACGCGGTGTTCACGATCACGCCGCGCTCGCCTTCGCCGTTGGGCTCGTTCTTCGTCATCGCCGTCGCGGCGATCCGGATCATGTTGAAGGTGCCGATCAGGTTGATGCCGATCACTTTCTGGAACAGGTCGAGCGGATGCGGGCCGTCCTTGCCCACCGTCTTGGCGGCCGGACCGATGCCGGCGCAGTTGACCAGCCCCACCAGCCGGCCCATGGACCGCGCCGTCTCGACCGCCGCATGCGCGTCCGCCTCGCTGGTGACATCGCAGCGCACGAACTTCGCGCCTGCACCCAGTTGCGCGGCGAACTTCTCGCCGGCTTCGGCGTTGACGTCGGCGATCAGCACCTTGCCGCCATCGGCGAACACCCGCTGCGCGCTCGCGCCGCCCAGCCCCGAGGCGCCACCGGTGACCAGCACCACGTTGCCCGAAATGTCCATCGTTTTCCCCTCATCGCGCCATGGCGCCGAAAAAACGCCCATTCTAGACACCGGTGCCGTTCGCCGGACCGCGCGCGGTGCCGATGCCTGCTGCGCATGCCGATTGCCCGGGGCGGCGCTAAGATCGGCACCCATTCGGGAGATTCCCGCGACATGGATGCGATGCTCGACTACTGGCGCGCCCTCGTGCAGAGCGACCAGTCCCTGCCGCTGTTCGAAGCCGCGCTCTCGATCGCCCAGGACCGCTATCCCGACCTGCCGATGGCGGAACTGCTGGCGCGCGTGGATGCCTTCGCGCTCACGCTGCGGCGCCGCATCGAACCGATCAGGCGTTCGGTGGCGCGCGTGCAGGCGCTCGGCGAGTATTTCGCCGACCAGCTCGGCTTTCGCGGCAACGCCAACGACTACTACGATCCCGACAACAGCTACCTGAACCGAGTGATCGAGCGCCGGCTCGGCATTCCGATCAGCCTGTCGGTGCTGTACATCGAGATCAGCGAGCAGGCCGGCCTGCCGGCGTGCGGCGTCGGTTTTCCCGGTCATTTCCTGGTGCGCCACGACCTGCCCGAGGGATCGCTGATGGTGGACGTGTTCGCCGGCGCGCGCGTGCTCTCGCAGGAAGAGCTCGAATATCGCCTGCTGCCGTATGCGGCGGGCGATCTGCGCGGCGCCAGCCGTCTGCTTCCGCGCCAGCTCGCGCAGACCACGCCGCGCCTGATCCTCGCGCGCATGTTGCGCAACCTGCAGGCGATCCACGCCGAGCGCGGCGACGCGGACGCATTGCGCGCGATCGAACGGCGACTCTCGGTGCTCGCGGGATAGACCGCCGCGGGTCGCGCTGCGGTGCACGACCGCTTCGATGCCCCGACCGCCTGGGTGCCGCGACCGGTTCACCACCGCGACGGGTTCACCATCGCCACCGGTTCCCTGCTGCTGCGACCCCCGTGAACGACGAGGGCGCCCGCAGGCGCCCTCGAAACTGCGATCGACCGGTGCCGCCTACTGTGCCGGATAGACGTCGACGCGGCGCGCCGCGCGGTCGTCCGCGCCGCCGGCGGCCGCCACCTGCGGCTTGACCAGCACGATGCGATCGCCGGGCACGCCGGCCGTGACCAGCGCATCGCGCGCCGCAATGGCGCGCTGCTTGGCGAGTTCGGCATTGCGCGCCGGATCGCCGGTGGTGTCGTGATAGCCCGACAGGCCGATCTTCGCGTTCGCCGCCGATTTCGCCCAGGCCACGACCGGCTCGAGCTGAGTGGCCGCGTCTGCAGCGAGCGCGGCCTTGCCGCTGTCGAAATACAGGCTGACTGCTGCCGGCACATCGGCGCCGGTGAGCGCCGCCGGCGCCTGCTCGACTTCGGCGACCGCGCCGGCGGTGGGTGCCGCGGGTGCTGCAGCCGTCGCGGGCGCAGCGGCCGTCGCAGGCGCAGCAGCGGTCGCCGGGGCGGCAGCGGTTGCGGGCGCCGCAGCCGCCGGCGCATGCGCCGCGCCGGCAACGCCCGGCTGGCCGCCGTACATCGTGCCCATCAGCGGCACGATCAGCAGCGCCACGATGTTGATGATCTTGATCAGCGGGTTCACCGCCGGACCGGCCGTGTCCTTGTACGGATCGCCGACCGTGTCGCCGGTCACCGCCGCCTTGTGCGCCTCGGAGCCCTTGCCGCCGTGGTTGCCTTCCTCGATGTACTTCTTGGCGTTGTCCCAGGCGCCGCCGCCGGTGCACATCGAGATCGCCACGAACAGGCCGGTGACGATGGTGCCCATCAGCATGCCGCCGAGCGCGGCCGGGCCGAGCACCAGGCCGACCACCACGGGCACGACCACCGGCAGCAGCGACGGCACGATCATCTCGCGGATCGCCGAGCCGGTGAGCAGGTCGACCGCGCGCGAGTAGTCGGGCTTGGCGGTGCCTTCCATGATGCCCTTGATCTCGCGGAACTGGCGGCGCACTTCCTCGACCACCGAGCCGGCGGCACGGCCGACCGCTTCCATCGCCATCGCGCCGAACAGGTAGGGCACCAGGCCGCCGATGAACAGGCCGACGATCACCATGTGGTTGGACAGGTCGAAGCTGACCGCCACGTGCTCGGATTCCAGCGCGTGCGTGTAGTCGGCGAACAGCACCAGCGCGGCCAGGCCGGCCGAGCCGATCGCGTAGCCCTTGGTGACCGCCTTGGTGGTGTTGCCCACGGCGTCCAGCGGGTCGGTGATGTTGCGCACCGAATCGGGCAGGTTGGCCATCTCGGCGATGCCGCCGGCGTTGTCGGTGATCGGGCCGTAGGCGTCGAGCGCGACCACGATGCCGGCCATCGACAGCATCGACGTGGCGGCCACCGCGATGCCGTACAGGCCGCCGAGCCAGTACGACGAGAGGATCGCCAGGCACACCATCAGCACCGGCCACGCGGTGGACTTCATCGACACCGCGATGCCGGCGATGATGTTGGTGGCGTGACCGGTGGTCGAGGCGCCGGCCACGTACTTCACCGGCTTGAACTGCGTGCCGGTGTAGTACTCGGTGATCCACACGATCAGGCCGGTGAGCACCATGCCCACCACCACGCACAGCCACAGGGTGGTCACCGAGATGCCGGCGCCGGACAGGTCGGCGCCGCCGAACATCCACGCGGTGATCGGGTAGGCGACCACCGTCGCGATCACGCCGGCCCAGATCAGGCCGCGGTACAGCGCGGGCATCACGTTGGTCTGCCCGGGCTGCGCCTTGACGAACGTCGCGCCGATGATGGAGGCGATGATCGACAGGCCGCCCAGCGCCAGCGGATACACGATCGCCGGCAGTTCGGCGCCCTTGATCATCAGCGCGCCCAGCAGCATGGTGGCGATCAGCGTGACCGCGTAGGTCTCGAACAGGTCGGCCGCCATGCCCGCGCAGTCGCCGACGTTGTCGCCGACGTTGTCGGCGATTACCGCCGGGTTGCGCGGATCGTCCTCGGGAATGCCGGCCTCGACCTTGCCCACCAGGTCGGCGCCGACGTCGGCGCCCTTGGTG
>JAHDYE010000224.1 GCA_023383035.1 Burkholderiaceae bacterium
AGCGGCGCGGGCAGGCGTTCCTGCGCGGGGGCGAGCGCATGCAGCGCGGCGTCGAGTTCGGCCAACCGGGGCAGGCGCCACACACCCGCGAGGCGGATCACGCTGCCGTCGTCGTCGTGCTCGAGGCGGCAGGCGGTATCGGCGGACGTCATCACGGGAAAAAGGAAGCGGCGTGGCGGAAGATCGCGGTGCGGAAAAAGAACCTAGCACAGGCAGGCGTCGTGACGTGCGGCATGGCCGGGCAATGCCGGATCGATCGGACACTGCACGTTTGCACGTTTGCCGCTCGTCCCACTGTCCGTCCCACTTTTTTGGTGGGATGTAAAAGATGTTGACACCGTCCGGGGGATCGCCTGAAATCGATCGGGGAGCGGGCAACGCCGGAGAGCGCGGTGGAGGCTGATTCGCTGCTGCACGAAATCGTCGACTACTGCCGCAGGGCGGGCGTCGCCGAGTCCACGTTCGGGCGCTTCGCGGTCAACGACGGCAAGTTCGTCAGCCGGCTGCGCGACGGCGGGCGTGTCACCGCTGCCACGGCCAGCCGGGTACGCAGCTTCATCTCGAGCGACCGCCGGCAGGCCAGCCGTGCCAGCCGCCCGCTTCCGGCCGACACCGGCGCGAGGCCGGCGAGCCTAGACGCGCAGGAACCGCCGGCGCACGTCGGGCGCAACTTCCGCTTCTTCGACAACCGCCAGAAGTACCAGCTGTTCGTCAGCACCTGCTCGGAGAAGGCGGTGGTCGCGCAGCGCGTGGCGATGGAGCTGGCGAACATCCATCCGGCGCCGCCCGCGGTGCGCGTGTTCGACGCCGGCTTCGGCGACGGCACGGTGCTGCTGCGCGTGATGCGCGCGATGCACAAGCGGTTCGCCACCATGCCCTTCTGCATCGTCGGCAAGGAAATCAGCGTCGAGCACGTGCGCATGACGCTCGAGAAGATGGCCGACCGGTTCGTCGAGCACCCTGCAACCGTGCTGGTGCTGACCAACCTCAACTACACCGACGCGCCGTCGCTGGCGCCGGCGTCGCTGGCCGCCGCGACCAGCCTGGTCTGGCACGAAGTCGCGCTGCGTGGCACCACCGCGCACGAGTTCGAGGAACAGATCGCCGCGCTCGCGCCGTTCCTCGCCGCCAACTGGCGGGTGAACACCGATCCCGCGACCGGCAACCCGGTCTACGAGCGGCCCGCCGTGCTGGTGATCCATCGCGAGGACCACCGCTTCCTGCTCGAGTCGGTGATTCCGCGACGCGGCGGCAGCGACGCCGGCTACGACCTGGTCATCGCCTCGCAACCGTACCGCGCCCGGGCGGCGCTCGAGTTCAAGGCGTCGCGCGTGATCGCGCCGCTGGCGCGCTCGCTGGCGCCCGGCGGCCGGCTGCTCGCGATCCACTCGCGCGGCGACGACCCGGGGCTCGAGATCCTGCAGAAGATGTGGCCCGGCGAGAACCCGTTCGAGCACGACCGGCACCAGATGCTCAGGGCGGTGAAGCGGGCGCTCGGACCCGCCGCGCGCTGCCTGAACTTCAACGCGTACTCCGACGCCCGTTCGCTGTTCCGCTTCGACATGCACACGCTGCCGAGCGAGTTGTCGGCCTCGATCGGTACCTCGATGCTGTTCGCCGCATGGAACGCGGCGATCTACGTCGGGCAGATCGACGACGCGCGCCTGGAAGCGGCGATGGGCGATCGCCGCTACCTCGAAGTGACCGGCGAGGTGCTGCGCAGGCACAACGGCCTCTGGTTCCAGGACGAGTCGTACATCATTTCGCGGCATCGCGACTGAAGGACGAAACCATGAAGCACGGGCAGTCAGTCGAAAACCGGCCGGTTCGAGGCGACGCGCGCCCGGGCGGCGCGATCGCGCGACTCGCGCGCGGCGCGTCGATCGAGACTTCGACCCGCAACGTCGCCGACGTGACCGGCTACGCGCCGCTCGTGCCGCCCGGCACCGAGGTCCACGTCACCTTCCTGCCCGGCACGCCCTATCACCATGTCCTGAGCGTCGCGGCGCGTCTGAGGCAGGTCGGGCTCGAGCCGGTGCCTCATCTGGCCGCACGCCGCTTCGCGAGTGCAGCGGCCGTGGCCGACTTCACCGCACGGCTGCGCGACGAGGCGGGCGTCACCCGCATCCTGCTGATCGCGGGCGACAGCGCGACCGGCGCCGGCGCGTTCTCCTCGAGCCTGCAAGTGCTCGAAACGGGCGTATTGCAGGCCTGCGGCATCCGCAGCATCGGCGTGGCCGGCTACCCCGAAGGCCACCCGAAGATTCCGACCTCCGTGCTCGACGAGGCGCTCGAACGCAAGATCCGCTACGCCGAGACACACGGCATCGACCTGTTCGTCGTCACGCAGTTCTGCTTCGACGGCCACGCGTTGCTCGACTGGATGAGGCGGCTGCGCGGGCGCGGCATCACCCTGCCGGTACGCATCGGCGTCGCGGGTCCCGCCACCGTGCGCACGCTGCTCTTCTACGCCGTGCGCTGCGGCATCGGCGCCTCGATGAAGGCGCTCGGCTCGGGACCGGTCTCGCTCGCGCGGCTGCTGGACCGGCGTGGTCCGGAGCGCCTCGTGGCGACGATCGCGCCGCACGCCGACGAGCTGGACATCGCCGGACTGCACCTGTTCCCGTTCGGCGGCTTCGCCGAATCGGCGCGCTGGATCGCCGACGCCGCCGCCGGCCGGTTCAGCCTCGGCGAACGCGATGAGGACGTCGAACTGACGAGCTGACGGCGCCCGCCGCCGGTGCGGTGCGCCATGCCCGCGGCGTCAGAACAATCCGACCACCTTGCCGTCGACCAGGTCGATCAGGTTGGCCGAGGGCGTCTTCGGCAGGCCGGGCATCGTCATGATGTCGCCGCAGATCATCACGACGAAGCCGGCGCCGGCCGCCAGCCGCACGTCGCGCACGTTGATCACGTGGCGCTCCGGAGCGCCACGCAGCTTCGGGTCGGTGGAGAACGAATACTGCGTCTTGGCCACGCACACCGGCAGATGCCCG
The DNA here is from genome assembly GCA_023383035.1 of Burkholderiaceae bacterium. GTDB lineage: Bacteria > Pseudomonadota > Gammaproteobacteria > Burkholderiales > Burkholderiaceae_E > Zeimonas. The sequence goes on from JAHDYE010000224.1 coordinate 2,997, forward strand.
TAGCCGTCGTCCTGCAGCTTGCGGATCCGGTCGCGCACCCGGCTGTCGGCGGTGACTTCGGAAGCGCGATACACCCTGGTCGCGATCGCCGTGATCTTGCGCCACAGCGATTCGTCGTCGCGATAGACGAAGCGCGGCTGCGACGGCTGTTCGCACAGCGCGACGACTTCGCGCGCCAGCCCGGCGGCGCCTGCTCCGCCTTCGGCCCAGTGGCCGGCGGTCACCGCAGTCACGCCCGCCCTGGCCATGCGCTCCTGCACCGCGGCGATCTCGGCCGGCGTGTCGAACGTGAAGCGGTTGATCGCGACGACGCAGGGCAGCCCGTGGACCTCGCGCAGGTTCTCCAGGTGGCGCTCCAGGTTCGCCATCCCCTTGTCCAGCGCCTTCATGTTCTCGTGGTTCAGCTCGGCGACGTCGACGCCGCCGTGGTACTTGATCGCCCGGATGGTGGCGACCAGCACCGCGGCCGAAGGCCAAAGACCGCTCTTGCGGCACTTGATGTCGAAGAACTTCTCGGCACCGAGGTCGGCGCCGAAGCCGGCCTCGGTCACCACGTAGTCGGCCAGCCTGAGCGCGGCGCGCGTGGCGATCACCGAGTTGCAGCCGTGGGCGATGTTGCCGAACGGCCCGCCGTGGATCAGCGCGGGATTGTTCTCCAGCGTCTGCACCAGGTTGGGCGCGAGCACGTCCTTCAGCAGCACCGTCATGGCGCCGTGTGCGTTCAGGTCGCGCGCGCGCACCGGTCGCCCGTCGCGCGCGTACGCGACGACGATCTCGCCCAGCCGCGTCCTGAGATCGTCGAGCGACGTCGCCAGGCAGAAGATCGCCATCACCTCCGAAGCGACCACGATATCGAAGCCGTCCTCGCGCGGATAGCCGTTCGCCGGCCCGCCCAGCCCGACCACGATGTCGCGCAGCGCGCGATCGTTCACGTCGAGTGCCCGCCGCCACTCGATGCGGCGCAGGTCGATGTCCAGCGCGTTGCCGTGCGCGATGTGGTTGTCGATCAGCGCGGCCAGCAGGTTGTTGGCAGCGCCGATCGCCGCGAAGTCGCCGGTGAAATGCAGGTTGATGTCCTCCATCGGCACCACCTGCGCGTGCCCTCCGCCGGCCGCGCCCCCCTTCATGCCGAACACCGGGCCCATCGACGGCTCGCGCAGGCAGATCAGCGCCTTCCTGCCGAGGTGGGCGAGCGCGTCGCCCAGACCGATCGTCGTGGTGGTCTTGCCCTCGCCGGCGGGGGTGGGACTGATCGCGGTGACCAGGATCAGCTTGCCGTCGGCGCGTTCGTGCAGTGACGCGAGGTAATCGAGCGAAAGCTTGGCCTTGTAGTGGCCGTGGGCGAAGACGTGCTGCGCGTCGATGCCCAGCTTCTCGTGGGCCACCCGCGCGATCGGCTGCATCGTCGCCGCCTGGGCGATCTCGATGTTCGAGCGCACGGTTCAGAAGTCGGTATGCATCGCGCCGACCGGAATGTCGCCCGGATGGAACGGCGTGACCTGGTACACGTGATAGTTCAGCCAGTTCGCGAACAGCAGGTTGGCATGGCCGCGCCAGCGCACCAGCGGCGGCCCCGACGGGTCGTCGCCGCGGTAGTAGTTCTTCGGCACCTGGATCGGCAGCCCTTTCGCGACATCGCGCTCGTACTCGGCCTTCAGCGTGAGCGGATCGTACTCGGAGTGCCCGGTGACGAAGACGTGCCGCCCGTCCTTCGAGCCGACGATGTAGACGCCGGCTTCATCGGATTCCGCCAGGATCGCGATCTCGCCCACCTTGTCGATGTCCTCGCGCCGCACTTCGGTATGGCGCGAATGCGGCGCCATGAACAGGTCGTCGAAGCCGCGCAGCAGCCGGTCACGCGGCGCCAGCGTGCGGTGCTCGAACACCCCGAACATCTTGCGCGGCAGCGGGTGCTTCGGGACGCCGTAGCGGCGATACAGCGCTGCCTGCGCGCCCCAGCAGATGTTGAACGTCGAGGAGACCGACGACTCGGCCCAGTCGATGATCGCCGCCACTTCCGGCCAGTAATCGACCTCCTCGAACGCCATCTGCTCGACCGGTGCGCCGGTGATGATCAGCCCGTCGAACTTCTCGTCGCGCACCTCGTCGAACGTGGTGTAGTGCTGCAGCAGGTGCTCGACATCGGTGTTCCTCGATTCGTGACTCGCGGTGTGCAGCAGCGTCACGTCGATCTGCAGCGCGGAATTGCCCAGCAGGCGCAGCAACTGCGTCTCGGTGGCGATCTTGGTCGGCATCAGGTTGAGGATGGCGACGCGCATCGGACGGATGTCCTGGTGCGCCGCCCGCTCCTCGCCCATCACGAACACGTTCTCGCGCTCGAGCGTGGCCCGCGCAGGCAGGGTCGACGGAATCTTCACCGGCATGGCCGTTCACCGCCGCATCGCGACCGACTCGCGCCGACCGTTCAGGCGCGCAACGCCTGGTCGAGATCCCACAGGATGTCGTCGATGTCCTCCAGGCCGATGCTCAGCCGCACGAAGTCCGGGCTCACGCCGGCCGTGGTCTGCTCCTCGGCGCTGAGCTGGCTGTGCGTGGTCGTGGCGGGGTGGATCGCCAGGCTCTTGGCGTCGCCGACGTTGGCCAGGTGGCTGAACAGCTGCAGG
>JAHDYE010000225.1 GCA_023383035.1 Burkholderiaceae bacterium
GCAGCGACGAGAACGGCTGCGGCCCGGCGATGATCGCCATGCACGACGGCGGCACCACCGCCACCGTGTTCGGCCCCAGCGTGGCCAGCACGTGGCGCACCGACAGCGCCTCGATGCAGCCCGGGCAGGCGGCATGGCCCGAGCAGAACATCGGCGTTTCGACGAGATCGAGTTTTCGCATGTCGTTCACCTGACCCAGACCGATTCCGGACCGGCATCGATGCCGGCCGCCTCGCGCACGTAGCCGGCGATGCGCTCGGGCGAGACGTTGACGCCGCCCACGCCGGCCAGCAGCCCGCGGATCACCGGCGCGCCGTCCATGCCGTAGAGCGCGGCGCGCAGCTCCTGGTGCAGCACGCCGCCGTGGCCGGGCGAGTAGTTGCGATCGAGCACCAGCACTTCGGGTACGCCGGCCAGCGCCGCGCGCAGCGCCGCCACCGGCAGCGGCCGGTACAGCCGCACCTTGAGCAGGCCCACCGCCTGTCCCGCGTCGCGCATCGCGTCGACCGCCTCGCGCGCGGTGCCGCACATGCTGCCCATGGTGACGATCACGGTGCGCGCGCCGTCGCAGCGGTAGCGCTCGACCACGCCCCAGCCGCGGCCGGTGAGGCGGTTCCACTCGCGATCGGCCTCCAGCGCCACTGCCGGCACGCGCGCCATCGCCTCGCCGAGGTCGCGCCGGTGACGGTTGAACATCTCCTGGTTGACCACGTTGCCCCACGACTCGACCTTGTCGGGATCGATGCGGTGCGGCGGCGCGAACGGCGGCAGGTACTCGTCGACCAGCGCCTGCGCCGGCACCTGCACCGGCTCGAGCGCGTGCGACACGTAGAACGCGTCGTGGCTCACCATGGCCGGCACCAGCACCTGCTCGGCGATGCGGAACGCCTGGATCACGGTGTCGAGCGACTCCTGCGCGCTCTCGGTGTAGAACTGGATCCAGCCGGTATCGCGCTGCGCCAGGCTGTCGGTCTGGTCGGGCCAGAACGCCCATGGCGAGGCCACGGTGCGATTGACGTTGGCCATCACGATCGGCGCGCGCGCGCCGGCCGCGTAGTGCAGCAGCTCGTGCATCAGCAGCATGCCCTGCGACGCGGTGGCGGTGAACACGCGCACCCCGGCCATCGACGCGGCGATGCAGGCAGCCATCACCGAGTGCTCGGATTCGGGGGTGATGATCTCGGCATCGAACTCGCCGTCGGCCTGGAACTCGGTGAGCTTCTCGAGGATCGGGGTCTGCGGCGTGATCGGGTAACCGGGCGCCACCTTCGGGCGTGCCAGGCGCGCTGCCCACGCGACCGCGTGGTTGCCGGTCAGCAGCATCGTCTCGTGGCGCGAGTCGGTCATCGCACTTCCTCCACCATTTCCATCGAACCGGTCGGGCATTCGCGCACGCAGATGCCGCAACCCTTGCAATAGTCGCCGTCGACGTCGTAGCCGCCGGACACGCGCCGGATCGCGAGGTCCGGACAGTAATGGAAGCAGTTGTCGCAGGCGATACAGGTGCCGCACGAGAAGCAGCGCTGCGTCTCGGCCAGTGCCTGCTCCAGATCGAAGCTGGCCTGCACTTCGGCGTCGCCGCCCAGGCGCTGCGCGACGTCGAGCCGCGGCGCGTCCGGCCGGGGAGCGTGCTCATGGTAGAAGTCGGCGATCGCCTCCAGCGGCACCAGCCGTTCGGACGGCACGCCGGCGCCCTGCAGGCGCGCTGCGCCGCGGTCTTCCTCGCCGCGCAGCGCGGCGTCGATCGCCAGCGCCGCGCGCTTGCCCATGCCGACCGCCTCGGTGACGAAGCGCGCCATGCTGGCGACGTCGCCACCGGCCCATACGCGCGACACGCCGGTGGCCTGGCGCGCATCGACCTGCAGCAGCGCGCCGCGCGTGGCGATCGCGCCGCCGAGCATCGACAGGTCGGGATCCTGGCCGATCGACACGACGATCGCGTCGGCCTCGAGCCGGAACTCGCTGCCGGGCACCGGCTCGATGCGGAAGTCGCCGCGCTCGGCGCCGGCAACGAAGCGCACCGCCACGCAGTCGAGCGCGATACCGTCCCCCGCCGCGCCGGGCGGCGCGGCGCGCGTGAGCATCGCGCCATCGGCCAGCCGCACGCCCTCCTCGAGCGCCTCCTCCACTTCCTCGCGCTGTGCCGGCATCTGCGCCTCGCGCTCGAGCGCGAGCAGCGTCACGTCGTGGCCGGCGCGACGCGCGCTGCGCGCCACGTCGATCGCCGCGCTGCCGCCGCCGATCACCACGAGGCGGCGCCCGAGCGCCGGCACGCTGCCGGCATTGGCCTGCGCCAGCCAGCTCGCGCCGTCGACCACCCACGGCTGGTCGTAGTCCAGTTGCGGCAGGCGCTTCTGGCGACGCGCGCCGAACGCCAGGTACACCGCGTCGAAGCCGTCGCGCAGCCGCTGCAGCGCCTGCGGCGAATCGAGCGGCTCGCCGCAGCGCACTTCCACGCCGAGCTCGACGATGCGGCGGATCTCGCCGTCGAGCACCGCGCGCGGCAGGCGATAGGCCGGGATGCCGTCGCGCATCAGTCCGCCCAGCTTCGGCCGCGCCTCGAAGATCGTGACCGCGTAGCCGCGCCGGCGCAGCTGCCAGGCCGCGGACAGCCCCGACGGCCCGCCGCCGACGATGGCGATGCGCTCGGCGCGCTCCTCGTCCGCAGGCGCGAACGACCAGCCTTCGGCCAGCGCGACGTCGCCCACGTGGCGCTCGAGCTTGCAGATGGCCAGCGCCTCGTCGAACGTGGCGCGGTTGCAGGCGGCCTCGCACGGGTGGTGACAGACGCGCCCGGCCACTGCCGGGAACGGGTTGTTGCGCGCGAGGATCTCCCAGGCGCCGCGCCAGTCGCGTGCCCGCGCGCGACCGATCCAGTGCGCGATGTCACCGTCGACCGGACAGGCGCCATGGCACGGTGACGGCGCGCTGATGTGGCGCGGCAGCGCGGCGCGCCAGGTCCCGGTCTTGAAGACCTCGGTGGTGCCGGTGGTCCAGGCGGTGGGGGGGAGCTCGCGCACGTTCATGCCGCCTTCCCGGCCAGCTGTGCGTCGGCGCGGCGATAACCGTCCTCGCACGCGGCCACGTTCTCTTCCTTCTTCTTCGGCGCGTCCGCGCGCAGGGTGCGCGCGAGCACCTCGAGCGACGGCGCCTCGATCGCGCGCGCGAACGCTCCGAGCAGCACCGAGTTGACGATGCGCCCGAGCCCGTGGCGCCGCGCGATGCCGATGCCGTCGACCGGGACGACGCGCAGGCCCGGCAGCGTGCCGGCGAAGTATTGCGGCGTGTGCGCCGAATTCACCACGATCAGCGTCTCGGGTCCCGCAGCAGCCAGCAGCGGGCCGGCCAGCAGGCTCGAATCGAAGCACAGGATCGCGTCGGCGCGCTCGATGTCGCAGCGCACGCGGATCGGCTTGTCGTCGACGCGGATGAACGAGTTCACCGGCGTGCCGCGGCGCGCGCCGCCGTAGCTGGCGAAGCTCTGCACCTGGCTGCCCTGCGCGAAGAACGCCATGGCCAGCAGGTTGCCGGCGGTCTGCGCGCCCTGCCCTCCGCGGCCCTGGATGATGATCTGCAACACGGGATCTCCTCGTGATCTTGTGCGGCGCCGCCGCATGCCGGCGGAACCGTTGGAATGCCCCACTACACCGCCGTGGCGGCGCAGCGTCATTGATCTGTCCTAAGAACGCCGGCCAGTCGCTCCGGCCAGCCCGGCTTTGCGAGGGTCCCGCGAAGCCCCGCAGCTCCGCCAGCCCCGCCGGGCGCGAAAACACCTGCACCCGACAGGGTCTTCCCCGCCCGCTACCATGTTCGTGAACCGGGGCGAGAGACTCGGGACTTTCCGCCCGCCCCGCACCAGGAAGGACCAGCGATGAAGCCCACTTCGGCCGCCTTGCTCGCCACCTGCGTTCTGGCCGCCACCACGCCCAACCCGGCGCACGCCGAGCTGAAACCGGGCGATCCGGCGCCCGACTTCACCGCACCGGCCGCGCTCGGCGGCCAGCCGTTCAGCTTCTCGCTGGCCGACGCGCTGAAGAAGGGACCGGTGGTGCTGTATTTCTATCCGAAGGCGTTCACCAGCGGCTGCACTATCGAGGCCAACCGCTTCGCCGAGGCGCACGACGACTACGCCAGGCTCGGCGCGACGGTGATCGGCGTATCGGGTGACGACATCGAGACGCTGCAACGCTTTTCGGTCACCGAATGCCGCAACAAGTTCGCGGTGGCTGCCGATGCCGACGGCCGGATCATGAAGTCGTACGACGCGGCGATGCCGTTCTCGACCAGCTACGCGCGGCGCATCTCGTACGTCATCTCGCCCGAGGGCCGCATCGCCTACGCGTATTCGTCGATGAGTCCGGAGCAGCACGTGCCGAACACGCTCGACGCGGTGCGCCGCTGGGCGGCGGCGCGCAACGGATCATCGCGCTGATCGGCATCGCCCGCAGCCTCGAAGGCCGCCGCGGGTCGTTCGTACGTCCGGCGTGCAGGCCGACGGTTGCCGGCGTCAGCGCCGCGGCTCGTCCAGCAGCCCGATCAGCGCCGACGGCTCTTCCGCGCCCCGGCCGCTCGCGGCCAGCGCCTGGTAGCGCTGCATCGCGGCCTGCAGCATCGGCAGCGACACGCCCGTCTCGCGGGCCAGCGCGAGCGCGTTGTCGAGGTCCTTGCGCATCGTGTCGGCTGCGCCCAGCGCGGGCTGCCAGCTGCGCGCGGCCATGCGCGGACCGAACAGCTGCAGCGGAATCGAATCGGCGAAGCCGCCGCGCAGCGCCTCGGGCAGCCGCGTGGCGTCGATCCCGCCGGCCTCGGCGAGCCGGATCGCCTCGGCGAGCACCGGCAGCAGCGCGCCGACGAGAACCTGGTTGCACAGCTTGGCGACCTGGCCGGCGCCGGCCTCGCCCATGCGCGTGAAGCGCCGCGACAGGTGCGCGATCACCGGGCGCACCCGCTCGACGTGCTCGGGCCGCCCGCCGGCCATCACCGCGAGCGTGCCCTGCTCGGCACCCGGCACGCCGCCCGATACCGGCGCGTCGACCAGGCCCATCGCGCATTCGCGTTCGAGCCGCCCGGCATGTTCGCGTGCTGCGGCGGGCGCGATGCTGGAGAAGTCGACGACGATCGTGCCCGGCGTGCCTCCGGCAGCGACGCCATCAGGGCCGAACAGCACCTCGCGCACCGCGTGCTGGTCGGTCACGCACAGCATCACGATGCCGGCCGCGCGTGCCGCGCCGGCCGGCGAGTCGGCCGCGATCGCGCCGCGCGCCAGCACCGGCGCCAGCCTGTCACGGCTGCGGTTCCATACCGTCACGCGGTAGCCGGCATCGAGCAGGCGCAGCACCATCGGCCGGCCCATCAGGCCGATGCCGATGAAACCGAGCGCGGGCCGTTCGCTCATGCGCTGCCGTGCGGGACCGCACCGTGGAACGCCGCGCCGACCGTCATGTCAGCGCAGCGCGTAATCGATCGTCAGCGGCGCGTGATCGGAGAAGCGCTGCGCGATGAAGATCTCGGCCCGCTTCGCCCGGGCCGCGATGCCCGGCGTGGCGATCTGGTAGTCGAGGCGCCAGCCGACGTTCTTCGCC
>JAHDYE010000226.1 GCA_023383035.1 Burkholderiaceae bacterium
CAGCGCCAGCTTGTCGATCTGCGCGCCGGCGTCGTTGTAGTAGAACTCGCGCGTCACGCGCCAGCCGTCCGCCTCGAGCAGCGCCGCGAGCGCGTCGCCCAGCGCGCCCTGGCGCCCGTGCCCCACGTGCAGCGGGCCGGTCGGGTTGGCCGACACGAACTCGACCATCACCGGCCGCTGCGCGCCGCGTTCGCCGCGACCGAAGGCCGCGCCGTCGCGCACCACGCGGCCCACCACCGCGCGCCGCGCGTCGGCGCGCAGACGCAGGTTGATGAAGCCGGGCCCCGCGATCTCGAGCGACTCGATCAGCGGCTCCGCGCCCGGCGCGCGATCGAGCGACTCGACCGCTTCCTTCAACTGCTCGGCGATGCGACGCGGCGCGGACTTCAGCGGCCGCGCCAGCTGCATCGCGAGATTGCAGGCGAGATCGCCGTGGCCGGCCTGTCTCGGGCGCTCCAGCTCGACCTCGGGCAGCGCCACCTGGGCACCCGACGCGGCGATCAGCTGCTCGGCCGCCGTACGCAGGAGCCCCGCCAGCCGTCGCTTGTGTTCCGTTAACATGGCCCCGGATTGTACTTGGGGGGCCGTGCGGCCCTCTTCTGCTGCCGATACCGCCACCGATACCGCCACCGATACCACCGCCGATGACGCTGCAGATCCGTGCCGAGGTCGAGCTCGACCACCTAGTGGTGGCCTGCACGACGCTGGTCCAGGGCGACGCCTGGCTGCGCGCGCTCGCCGGCGTGCCGTCGGCGCCGGGCGGCCGCCATCCCGGCTGGGGCACGCACAACCGGCTGCTCCGGCTCGATACCGGCACCTACCTCGAGCTGATCGCGTCCGACCCCGATGCGCCGCCACCGGCGCAGCCGCGCCCGTTCGGCCTGGACGACCCGGCGCTGCGTCGGCGCGTGGCCGAGCGGCCACGGCTGGTGCACTTCGTGTGCCGGGTGGCGAAGCTCGCTGATGCGGGCGTGCGCGAGCCGGGCTACGACCCCGGCCCGATCGTGCCGATGACGCGCGGCGCGCTGTCGTGGCGCATCACGATGCCCGGCGACGCACAGGCCGCGGCACAGCGCTGGAGCGATGCGGGCCGGCTGCTGCCGACACTGATCGAGTGGGCCGGCGGCGCCATGCCCGAGCGACATCCGCTCGACGCGCTCGCGCCTTCGGGGGTGATGCTGGCCGCGCTGCGACTGTGCACGCCCACCGCGCCGCCGCTGCCGGCCGCCCTGCTCGATGACCCGCGCATCATCGTCGTGTCCGGCCCGCAGCCCGCGCTCGGCGCGGAGCTGATGACGCCGCAGGGCTGGCGGCTGATCGACTGACGCGCGCGCGACCGACCGCCGGGCGCTTGCGCGCGGGCGGCTGCAGCGTGGTCTTCGCTGCCGCGACCGCCTCGGCGAAGGCGGCAGCCAGCCAGTCGCGGAACAGTCGCACCGGCTCGCGCGGCGTGCCCTGCGGCCACACCAGCAGGTAGCGGTTTCCGGTGACCAGCGGAACGTGCGCGGCCAGCACCAGCTCGCCGCGCCGCACCAGGTCGGCGGCGAACAGGTGGCTGACCAGCGCGACGCCCTGCCCGCGCGCCGCCGCGTCGGCCGCGAGCATCTCGTGGCTGAAGTACAGGCCGCGCGCCGGGTCGATGTCGTCGTAGCCCTGCTCGCCGAGCCAGCGCATCCAGTAGTCGTTCGGCTCGCGCGCCCAGACTTCGTGCAGCAGCCGCACGTCGGGCGTCAGGCGCCCACGCCGCAGGTGCGCGGCCAGGTAGTCGGCCGAGCACACCGGGACCATCAGCTCCTCGCAGATCTCGATCGAGGCCAGGTCGCGCGGCACCGTGCGGGTGTGGCGCAGCGCCAGGTCGACGCCGTCGCTGTCGAAATCGGCCAGGTCGAGCGTGGCGTCGACGCGCACCTGCACCTGCGGATGGGCGCGCGTGAAGCTATCCAGCCGCGGCATCAGCCAGCGCGCGGCCAGCGTGGGCAGCGCGCTCACCGTCACGGTGTTGCGATCGGGGCGCAGCCGCTCGGCCGCCTGCCCGATCTGCCGCAGCGCGCGCGCCACCACCGCGTGGAACTGCGCGCCGGCCGCGGTGAGCTCGACACCGCGCGCGCGGCGGTCGAACAGGCGCACGCCGAGCCAGTCTTCGAGCTGGCGCACCTGCTGGCTGATCGCGCCCGGCGTCACGAACAGGTCGCCGGCGGCATGGCGCAGGTTCAGGTGGCGCGCGGCGGCGTCGAAGGCGCGCACCGCGTTCAGCGGCGGAAGCTTCATGCGCCCAGTATAGTCCAGCGTTGAGTTTTCCTGATGCCTCAGGGGGGCTCGAACTCGCTTGTTCCGGAGCACGCGTGCGCCGATCATGTCTCTTCGTCGGCAACAACGAATCGCGCCGGCGGTGCGCCGGGAGTCGATCATGGAAGTCTCGCTGTCCACCCTTTCGCTGAGCCTGCCGCGCGGCGGCACGATGCGGCTCGACGCCGCGCGCGGCGTGACCGTGCGCGTGCGCTGCGGGCGCGTGTGGCTCACCGAGCAGGGCCTGCCCGACGACGTGTTCCTCGGTCCGGGGCAGTCGTGGCGGCTGCACCGCGACGGGCGTGCCGTCATCGAGGCCGACGCCGCGAGCGCGTTCGAGCTGGCGGCGCCCGAAGCACGCTGGCGCATCGTGCGTCCCGGCGTGCACGCAGCGCCGGCACAGGCGCTGCGCGCCGCGCTCGCCCGCTTGCACGGCGAGCCGGGCTGGATGCCGGAGCCGGCGCCGAACGCGCTGCTGCCCTGATTTGCCGCGGCGCCTCGGCTCCGCGGTCCGCGGCGCGAAGCCGCCGAACGGTCGCGTCAGCGCTCGATCGCCGACGCCGACTTCACCTGCTCGCGCAGCAGGTGCTTCTGGATCTTGCCGGTCGACGTCTTCGGCACCACGCCGAAACGCACTTCACGCGGGCACTTGAAGTGCGCCAGGTGCGCGCGGCAGTGTGCGATCAGCTCGTCGGCGAGCGCCCTGGCCGCCTCGGCGGAAACCGGTTCGCGCTCGGCCTTCAGCTCGACGAACGCGAGCGGCGTCTCGCCCCACTTGGGGTCCGGGCGCGCGACCACCGCGCAGGCGAGCACCGCCGGGTGCCTGTACAGCACGTCTTCCACCTCGATCGAGCTGATGTTCTCGCCGCCCGAGATGATGATGTCCTTGGCGCGGTCCTTCAGCTTCACGTAGCCGTCGGCCTGCAGCACGCCGAGGTCGCCGGTATGGAACCAGCCGCCGCGGAACGCCGCGGCGCTCGCCTTCGGGTTCTTCAGGTAGCCCTTCATCACGATGTTGCCGCGGAACACCACTTCGCCCATGGTCTCGCCGTCGCGCGGCACTTCCTGCATCGTCTCCGCATCGACCACGGTGAGTCCCTGCTGGACCTGGTAGCGCACGCCCTGCCGCCCGTTCTTCTCCACGCGGCCGGCCAGGTCGAGCGCGTCCCATTCGTCGCGCTTCACGCATACCGAGGCCGGCCCGTAGACCTCGGTAAGCCCATATACGTGCGTGACCTCCCAGCCCATGCGCTCCATGCCCTCGATCATCGACGCCGGCGGCGCCGCGCCGGCCACCATCGCCTTCACGGTCCAGTCGATGCCCGCCTTCAGCCCGGCCGGCGCATTGATCAGCGTGGCGTGCACGATCGGCGCGCCGCAGTAGTGGGTGACGCGGTGCTCGCGGATCAGCCCGAGGATCAGCGCGGCATCGATCCGGCGCAGGCACACGTTGGTGCCGGCCACCGCCGGCAGTGTCCACGGGAAGCACCAGCCGTTGCAATGGAACAGCGGCAGTGTCCACAGGTACACCGGATGGCGCGGCAGGCTCCACGCGAGCACATTGCCGACCGCGTTCAGGTAGGCGCCCCGATGGTGCACCACCACGCCCTTCGGGTCGCCGGTGGTGCCCGACGTGTAGTTCAGGCCGATCGCGTCCCATTCGTCGTCGGGCAGGCCGACCGGATGCGCCGGCTCGCCGCCGGCGATCCACGCCTCGTATTCCACCGAGCCGATGCGATCGCCCGGCCCGTCGTAGACCGGGTCGTCGACGTCGACCACGAATGGCGCCGTGTGGCCTTCGGCCTCGACCAGCGCGAGCGCGTGCGCCACCACCGGCGAGAACTCGCGATCGACCAGCAGCACTCTGGCGTTGGAATGGCGCAACTGGAACGCGATCGTCGCCGCGTCGAGCCGGGTATTGATCGTGTTGAGCACCGCGCCGGTCATCGGCACGCCGAAGTGCGCATCGAGCATCGCCGGGATGTTCGGCAACACCACCGACACGGTGTCGCCGTCGCCGATGTCGCGCGCGGCCAACACCGAGGCGAGCCGACGTGCGCGCGCCATCATCTGAGACCAACTGTAGCGAAGCGGGCCGTGAATCACCGCGCAACGCTCGGGGAACACGTCGGCCGCCCACTGCACCAGGCTGATCGGGGTGAGCGGCACATGGTTGGCGGCGTTGCGGTCGAGATCCTGGCGATACGGATTCGGGCGGGTAGGCATTGGACGACCTGCGGGGACGATTGGCCATAACACCCGGGGGAAACCGGGGCAGGCGGGCAGTGGGCCGCTGCAACCCGATTGTAGGGACTGACCGCGCCGCCATCGAGCCGACGACACGTTGACCATCCTGACAACGATCGCACCCTGCCGGATGCTGCGATGCAGCATACTGTGACTTCGGGCCCCAACACCAGGGAGGGTGCCATGACTGTCGTTACTGCGACCTTGGCCACTGCGACTTCGGCCACCACCGCTGCCGCCTCGGCCACAGGCTCGGCCATCGTCCATCCACTCTCGGCCAGCCGCCGGCCGGAAATCCTCGAGCACCTGCTCCGGCTCGCCCCGGAAGACCGCCGCCTGCGCTTCGGCGTGGCGGTGCCCGACGCCACGATCGCGGCCTACGTGGACCGCATCGACTTCGAACGCGACGCGGTGTTCGGCGTGCACGACGACGCGGGCGCGCTCGTGGGCGTCACCCATGTCGCGCGGTGCGACGAGGCGGTCGAGCTCGGCCTGTCGGTTCACGCCGGGCAGCGCGGCCGGGGGCTCGCACAGGCGATGTTCCGGCGCGCGATCCTGCACGCGCGCAACCGCGGCGTCGGCGAGCTGTTCATGCACTGCCTGTCGGAGAACGCGGTGATGATGCACATCGCGCGCAAGGCCGGCATGCGCATCGTCATCGACGGCGCCGATCGCGACGCGTCGCTGGCACTGCCGCCGGCTACGCCGCTGTCGGTCGGCAAGGAGTTCTACGAAGGGCAGCTGGTGCTGCTCGACTGGGCGTTGCGCGCTTCGCTGGCGGGCGGCCGCAATGAGGACGCCGGCGCGGGCGGTATGCTTGGCGATCCGCCGCCCGGAGCGTCTCCATGTTCGGTCCAGTCCTCGCCGCCCGCCGCTTCCGCGGCCCCGTCGCCGTCCGGCGCGTTGTCGGACGACCCGTCGCCATGACCGACCCGCGCGAACCGGAGCACGCATGAACACCGGCAAGGTCGCCTTCGGCTTCTTCATCCTGCTCGCGGCGACGCTGAACTTCGGCTTCGTCTACGGCGA
>JAHDYE010000227.1 GCA_023383035.1 Burkholderiaceae bacterium
GAGGATCAGGTCGAGCATCGGCAGCAGGCCGTGGTGCAGGCCTTCGCGGCGCAGCTCGTGCAGACAGGCCATCGCGTGGCCCGACAGCAGCAGCTTGAGCATTTCGTCGAACAGGCGCGCCGCCGGCACGTTGTGGACCAGCTCTGCCAGTTCGCGGATCGGCTTGCGCGTCTTGGGCTCGACCTTGAAGCTCAGCTTGCCGGTGAAGCGCGCCACGCGCAGCATGCGTACCGGGTCTTCGCGAAAGCGCGTGGTCGGGTCGCCGATCATGCGCAGCGTCCTGCGCTCGAGATCGCGCACGCCGTTGTGGTAGTCGAGCACCGTGTCGCCGATCGGATCGTAGTACAGCGCGTTGATGGTGAAGTCGCGCCGTGCGGCGTCCTCGGCCTGCGTGCCCCAGACGTTGTCACGCAGCACGCGGCCATGCTCGTCGGTTTCGGCCACGTCCTGGATGGCGCGGAAGGTCGACACCTCGATCGTCTCGCGTCCGAAGATCACGTGCACGATCTGGAAACGCCGCCCGATGATGCGCGAGCGCCGGAACAGCGCGCGCACCTGCTCGGGCGTGGCATCGGTGGCGACGTCGAAGTCCTTCGGCGCCAGCCCGAGCATCAGGTCGCGCACGCCGCCGCCGACCACGTAGGCCTTGTGGCCGGCCTTCTGCAGCGTCTCGCAGGTGCGCATCGCGGCCGACGAGACGTCCTCGATGCGGATGCCGTGCTCCGAGCCGCGATACGTCTTCGGCCGGTCGCGCACCGCCGCGCGCGGCGAGCCGCGCTTCAGGATCCGGTCGATCAGCCGCTTGATCATTCGAACAGCCTGACGATCGGCCAGCCGCGCTCGCCGGCGAGCGCGGCGAGCCGGGCGTCGGGGTTGGTGGCCACCGGATCGGTAACGCGCTCGAGCAGCGGCAGGTCGTTGAGCGAATCGCTGTAGAAGAACGATCGCTCGAAGCCCTGCCAGTCGTGCCCGAGCGATGCGAGCCATTCCCGGGTGCGGCGTACCTTGCCTTCGCGGAACGACGGCGTGCCGTGCGGCCGGCCGGTATAGCCGTGGCCGCCCACCTCCAGGCCGGTGGCGATCAGGTGCTCGATGCCGAAGGCGCGCGCGATCGGCGCGGTGACGAACTCGTTGGTGGCGGTGACGATCGCGCACAGGTCGCCGCGCGCGCAGTGCGCGTCGACCAGCGCGCGGGCGCGCTCGCGGATCGCCGGGCGAACCACTTCGTCCATGAACCGGCGGTGCCACGCGTCGAGCTGCTCGCGCGGGTGCGCGGCCAGCGGCGCGAGCTGGAACGCCAGGAATTCGTGGATGTCGAGCGTGCCGGCGTGATACTGCGCGAAGAACGCGTCATTGCGGCGTTCGTATTCGGCGCCGTCGACCACCCCGAGCCGGATCAGGAAGCGCGCCCATTCGTAGTCGCTGTCGATCGGCAGCAGCGTGTAGTCGAGATCGAACAGCGCCAGTCGGGCGTTCCGCCCGGGCGCCGCGGCGGAACTCGAGGATTCGCGCGAATGCATGGTGTCAATCCGATTTTATCAGCGCCCCGGCGGCTTCCAGCTCGCGCAGCAGCGGCAGCGTGATCGCGCGCTTGCGCTCGAACGCGTGCCGGTCCAGCGCATCGAACAGCCGCAGCAGCGCGCGGATGTCGCGCGACGTGTGTGCGATCAGCCACGGCACGACGTCGGGCGAGATCGCCACGCCGCGCTCGGCGGCCACGCGCCCGAGCACCGCCGCCTTCTCTTCATCGCTGAGCAGGTGCAGCCGGTAGACCAGGCCCGAGCCGAGCCGCGTGCGCAGGTCGTCGCGCAGCGCCAGCGCGAGCGGCGGCTGGGCGCCGGCCGCGAGTACCGTGGCACCGGGACGGGCGCGCACATGGTTGAGGAGCTGGAAGGCGAGCTGCTGACGTCCGGCATCGAGGCGCTCGCAGTCGTCGATCGCCACGATCGGCGGCTGCGCCGTTGCCATCGCCGCGGTGAACGCGGCCGCCGGCGCCTCGGGACCGAGCACGCGCTGCGCGCCGGCCAGCGCCTGCAGCAGGTGCGTCTTGCCGCAGCCCGGCTCGCCCCACAGGTAGATCAGCGGCGCGCCGGCCGGCGCCGGGCCCGCGCGCAGCAGCCGCAGCTGCGCCAGCGCTTCGCCGTTGCGGCCGGCGACGAAGTTCTCCAGCGTCGGCGCCTCGACCCGGCGCAGGTCGAGCGCGATCTGTCGCATCGCGTGCCCGGTGGGCGGCTCGACGGCGTCGCGGGCCACGTCAGCCACGATGATAGAACTCGCTCGTCTGCCAGGCGGCGAGCAGCCGGCGCAGGCCGACCGCGGCGACCGCGGCCAGCGGCAGCGCGAGCAGCACGCCGACGAAACCGAACAGCGAGCCGAAGGCCAGCAGCGCGAAGATGACGGCCACCGGATGCAGGCCGATGCGCTCGCCGACCAGGCGCGGCGTGAGCCAGGTGCTCTCGACCACCTGCGCGATGCCGTAGATGGCTGCCACCCAGGCCAATCCCGCCAGCGGCCCGAGCTGCAGCATGCCGGCGATGAGCGCGAACACGAAGCCGGTGGCGAAGCCGAGATAGGGGATGAAGATCAGCAGCCCGCTCAGCACGCCGATCGGCAGCCACAGGTCGAAGCCGGCCACGAACAGCGCCGCCGAGAACCATATCGCCAGCGACAGCATCACCAGCAGCTGGCCGCGCAGGTACTGCCCGAGCAGCGAATCGGTTTCCCCGAGCACCTCGTCCATCGGCTGCACCCAGCGCGGCGGCACCAGCGTGCGCGCGCGCGCCACCAGCGCCGGCCAGTCGGCAAGCAGGTAGAACAGCACCACCGGCACCAGCAGCACCGTGCCGATCACCTGCAGCGCGGCGCCCCAGCCGGACTTCGCGTAGGCCAGCAGCGTCGCCATCCAGTCGGTGCCGCTGTCGGCCAGCTGGCCGGCCAGCCACTCGCGCATGGAGGCGACGTCGAGTTTCAGCTGCAGCCCGAAGGTGCGCTCCAGCCACGGCAGCAGGCCCTCGGAGATCGACGCGGCCAGCGCCGGAAACTGGCGGCGGATCAGCGCGACCTCCTGCTGGGTGATCGGCACGAGGATCAGCAGGATCGCCAGCAGCGCCAGCGATGCCAGCAGGATCACCAGGCCTACCGCCAGCAGGCGCGGCACGCGCCGTCGCTGCAGCCAGCGCACCGCCGGCTCCAGCACGTAGGCGAGGATCGCCGCCGCGACGAACGGCGTGAGCACCTGCCCGAGCGCCACCAGCGCCCACACCAGCAGTGCGGCGACCACGGTCCAGAGCAGCGTCTGGCGCTGGCGGGCGGTCAGGGGCATGGTCGCGGAAGTATCGTTGCCGGTCGGCGCAGGATGTGTCGCCGGCACGGTCGGGCACGCGCCACCGACCGGCTACAATCGTGCCGGCAGGAAGGCGATGCCCGCCCGGGCGGGCGCATCGAAAGCTGCCATTCTATCGGCCGCCACAGGCGCGCCATCATCGACCGGGTCGCCATGGGCTCCACGCAGTCACGCTCTTCGCTTTCCTACCGGGACGCCGGGGTCGACATCGATGCCGGCGACGCGCTGGTCGACCGGATCCGCCCGCTGGCGCGGCGCACGCTGCGCGACGGCGTGCTCGCCGGCATCGGCGGCTTCGGCGCGCTGTTCGAAGTGCCGAAGCGCTATCGAGAGCCGGTGCTGGTATCGGGCACCGACGGCGTCGGCACCAAGCTCAAGCTCGCGTTCGCGCTGGACGGCCACGACACCGTGGGCATCGACCTGGTGGCGATGAGCGTCAACGACATCCTGGTGCAGGGTGCCGAGCCGCTGTTCTTCCTCGACTACTTCGCCTGCGGCAAGCTCGACGTGGACGTCGCGGCGCGGGTGGTCGGCGGCATCGCGCGCGGCTGCGAGCAGGCCGGCTGCGCGCTGATCGGCGGCGAGACGGCCGAGATGCCCGACATGTATCCGGCCGGCGAATACGACCTCGCCGGCTTCGCGGTGGGCGCGGTGGAGAAGTCCGCGATCATCGACGGCTCGCGCATCGCGCCCGGCGACGTGGTGCTGGGGCTCGCGTCGAGCGGCGCGCACTCGAACGGCTACTCGCTGGTGCGCCGCGTGATCGAGCGCGCGTGGGGCGCGATCGATGCGCCGCAGATGCACGACGATTTCCACGGCCGCCGCTTCGCCGACGCGGTGCTCGCGCCCACCCGCATCTACGTGCGCCCGGTGCTCGAGCTGATCCGCGCGCTGCCGGTGAAGGGCATCGCGCACATCACCGGCGGCGGCCTGCTCGAGAACGTGCCGCGCGTGCTGCCCGACGGCGTGCAGGCGGTGCTGCACCGCGACGCCTGGACGATGCCGCCGCTGTTCGCCTGGCTGCAGGCGCATGGACGCATCGCCGATGCCGAGATGCACCGCGTTTTCAACTGCGGCATCGGCATGGTGATCGTCGTGGCGGCGGCCGATGCCGGGCGGGCCGAGTCGATGCTGCGCGCCGCCGCCGAGACGGTGTACCGCGTCGGCGAAATCGTCGAGCGGCCGGATGGTGCGGCCGCCACGATCGTCGTCTGAGATCGTGCGCCGGTCCGCGGCGCCGGGACCGAAGCGCTGGCTGGCGGCAGTCGCAATCGGACTGACGCTGGCCGCTCCGGTGCTTGCGGCCAACTACGAGCTGGACATCGAGGCGCCCGAGGAACTGGTGCAGCCGCTGCGCGAGCGCACCCTGCTCGGGCGCTGGCTCGAGGAACCGGGGTTCGAGCGCGAGCAGCTGCCGCTGTTCGTGGAGCGTGCGAAGGAAGAGGCGGCGGCCATCGTGCGCGCGGCCGGCTACTTCTCCGCGGCGATCGA
This sequence comes from Burkholderiaceae bacterium, assembly GCA_023383035.1. Taxonomy (GTDB): domain Bacteria; phylum Pseudomonadota; class Gammaproteobacteria; order Burkholderiales; family Burkholderiaceae_E; genus Zeimonas. Next base: position 4,835 of record JAHDYE010000227.1, read on the forward strand.
CGTGATGCTGGTCGAAACCGCTCCGGCGGCGCCCCAGCGGGTGCGCATCGTCGTCGACGCCGGAGCGCGCACCACGGTGAACCGGGTCGAGCTGAGGATCGACGGGCCGCCGGCCGTCGAGCCGCTGCGCGAGGCCATCGGCGAGCGTTGGCCGCTGCCCGAGGGGGCGTTCTTCCAGAGCACCACCTGGGAGCAGGGCAAGCGCCTGTTGCTGGACTATCTGCAGCAACGCGGGTTCGTCCGTGCGCGAATCGTCTCGAGCCGTGCCGCGGTCGATCCCGTGCTGACCGCGGCGTCGCTGTCGCTGCACGTGGATGCCGGTCCGCGGCTCGCTTTCGGGCCGATGACGATCAAGGGGCTCGATCGCTACGATCGTTCGATCGTCGAGGCGCTCAGATCGTGGACCGAGGCGAGCGGGGAAGGAGCGCTCGACGGCGATCCGTACGACTTCGACGCGCTGCTCACGTTCCAGGCGCGCCTGCGCGCGTCGGGGTACTTCAACAGCGTCGACGTGCTGCCGGATCTGGCCGCGGTCGAGGCCGACGCCGCGCGGACCACGGTGCCGGTGCTGGTGGAAGTCGGCGAGCGCAAGACGCAGCGGGCGATGTTCGGCCTCGGCTACGGCACCGACGAAGGCGTGCGCTGGCTGCTCGGCTACGAGCATCGCAACCTGCTCGGGCGCGGCTGGCAGTTCGAGTCGGGCGTGCTGTGGCAGTCG
>JAHDYE010000228.1 GCA_023383035.1 Burkholderiaceae bacterium
CGTGCCCGACAGCATGTTGTTGACCAGCTTGAGCGTCGCGCCGGCCCCGCTCGCGCCGACGTGCACCGCCATCCGGCCCATCGCCTCGAACAGCGGCCGCGCCGATGCGAACGCGGCGGCCTCTCCGCCCGCCATGAACACCAGCTCGCGGTTGCGCGCCTGCGGCACGCTGCCGGAAACCGGCGCGTCGAGATAGGCGAGGCCGCGCGCGGCGGCCGCCTGCGCGGTCTCGCGCGCCATCGCCGGCGTGTTGGTGCTGGCGTCGACCACCAGCGTGCCGGGCCCGGCATGGGCCAGCACGCCGGCTTCGCCGAGCATCACCGCGCGGGTCGCCTCGTCGTCGGACACGACCGAGACGACGAAGCGCGCGCCCCGCACCGCCTCGGCGATCGACGCGCAGACGGTGGCACCTCGCCCGGCGAACGGCCGGGCACGTCCGGCGTTGCGGTTGTACGCGCGCAGCGCGAAGCCGGCGGCGAGCAGGCTGGAGGCCATCGGCGCACCCATTGCGCCGAGGCCGATGAAGGCGACGATATCGGGCATGTCCACATTCCGCTCAGGGTTTCATCTGCTCCGGTTTCAGCTGGGCGCGGACCTCGCCGCCCGGAAACGTTTCACTGTGCACGTTCACGTACAGCCTGCCGGCCATCAGCGCCTCGTACTGCTTTTCGGTGAGCCGGGTGCGATCGGGAATCGACCAGTTGCCCTGCGCATCCCGCGCCAGCGGAATCGCGATCGGGCCGTTGCTACCCTCGGCGCCTTCATGGATATGAGCCATCGTGGCCTTCATGCCGTTGGTGGTGATCATGCCGCTGATGGCACGCTCGGGCCCGATGATGATGGTTCCGATACCGGAAGCCGAGGTTTTCACCGGCGGGACTTCGGCCTCCCCGCTCAGTTTCAGCGCAATCTCGCGCGTCTGCTGGGCCGAGACACCGGCGGCGGCGAGGATCAGCGCGGCGGCGAACAGCGTCGACCACCGGGACCTGCGAAGGTTCGTAAGTGTCAACATGGCGAGCACCCGTGTTCGAAGTTGTGGAGGAGCGACCGCCCGCAGCGGCGATGCCGCACGGGCGGTCATCACGATTGTGCGCCGATCCCGCCCGCGATTCCCGGTTCGCGCGCGCCTTGCAGTCCCCCGGTTCAGCGACGGGCCGCCACGCCGCTTCGCCGCAGCCGCTTCGCGTTGCCGACCGCCCGCCGGCGGATCGGCGCCAGGCCGGCGCCCAGGATGTCGGCGGCCGCCTTCGGCCACGCGGCGCGCCCGCGTGCCCGCGCCGAAACGCCGGCCGCCCACGGAAATGCCATCGCCTGCAGCATCGACACCGTGAACTGCTGGCTGGCGCGCACCGCCGCCCAGTACATGGCGAACCACGATTCGTGGAACGCGACCAGCTTCTCGCCGATCATCCGGTCGAACTCGGCCCGATCGCGCGCCGAAGGCGATGCGCCGGCCAGCGCGATACGCATCATCCGGTGGGCGATCACCTGCGGGACCGCGAAGGCCATGTCGACGGCATGGCGGTTCAGGGCTCGGGAACTGCGCAATCGTCTGGCCGGCATGATGGACTCCCCGAAGGCCGGGTTCGCACGGTACGAGACTAACCGCTTTCGGGCCCACGGGTCGTCTCCGACATGCTGCGCGCCGGAGCGCGGCCGGTGACCGGATCGCCGACCGATCCAACCTGCGGGGCGGTTCGCCCGCGGGGGTCACCGGCGTGTCGCTGCGCGGCTGGCCGCATCCGGCGTGCGATGCCCGGCCGACCGGCTGCGCTGCCACCATGCGTGCATCGCGCCGAAGTCGCCGCCGAACCTGCGCTTCTTCAGCTCTTCCACCACGACGCTGCAGGCCATCGCCTCGCCCGAGTCCATCGCCCCTCTGGCGGCAGCGTGGTCGCAGGCCCAGAACGCCCGCTCGAGATGCGCAGCGGTGTCGCCCGGCATCACGACCCGTACCGGCGCCGGCGCGGTCCGCGCCTGTGCCGCGACGCCGAAGCAGGTCGAACCCAGCGTCACGGCGATCGCGAAGCGCGCGACCGGGTGCGCGCAGTTCCAACGGCCTTGCAGGCGGGAAGCGACTCGACTCATGGCTGTCTCCTTTGCAGTGGCCCCGGGATCCGTACTCCCGTTCGGCACGTGCAGAGGTGCACGAGCCGTGCCAGCCATCGGATCAGGACGGTTGCCGACGAATCAATGGCTTGCAGCGCGGCCCGGCCACCGCGGCCCGCCGCATCCGGCGGGGTCGCGGCATGCGGCGGCGGGCGCCCGTGTCAGCGCGTCCTGCGGATGTCGAGCTTGCGCATGCGGCCGCGCAGCGTGCTGGCCTTCAGGCCGAGCAGGCTCGCCGCGCCGTCGTCGCCTTCGATCTTCCAGCGCGCGCGCTCGAGCATCGCGCGGATGTGTGCACGCTCGACGTCTTCGAGCGCGGTGTCACCGCCGCCGCCGGGCGCCGCGTTCGTCGCGCCGGCCGGCGCGGCGAGCAGTTCGGCCGGGTCGAGCAGGCCACCGTCGCTGAGGATGAGCGCACGCTCCACGAGGTTCTCGAGCTCGCGGATGTTGCCGGGCCAGTCGTAGGCGCAGGCACGGGCGACGAACGAAGGGGCGATTCCGTCGATCGCGCGCCCAAGCCTGCGCGCGGTCCGCTGCGCGAAGTGCTGCAGCAGCCGCGGGATGTCGTCGCGGCGCTCGCGCAGCGGCGGCAGCGCGATCGGGAACACGGCGAGCCGGAAATAGAGATCGGCGCGAAAGCGTCCCTCTGCCACCTCGGCCTGCAGGGCGCGATTCGTCGCCGCGATCACGCGCACGTCCACGCGCAGCGTGCGCGTTGCGCCGAGGCGCTCGAATTCGCGCTCCTGCAGCACCCGCAGCAGCTTGGCCTGCGCTTCGGCCGGCAGGTCGCCCACTTCGTCGAGGAACAGCGTGCCGCCGTCGGCCAGCTCGAAACGGCCGCGGCGCTGCTGGATGGCCCCCGTGAAGGCGCCCTTCTCGTGTCCGAACAGCTCGCTCTCGACCAGCTCGCGCGGCAGCGCCGCGCAGTTCAGACAAACCAGCGGGCGGTCGCGGCGCGCGCTCCGCTCGTGAATCGCGCGCGCCACGAGCTCCTTTCCGGTACCCGTCTCGCCCTGGATCAGCACCGTGCTGTCGGTCGCGGCCACCTGCGCGATCTGCTCGCGTACGCGGCGCAGCGCCTGCGACTCGCCGATCATCGCGTCGCCGTCGGAACGCGCTTCCTCCACCAGCAGCCGGATGGTCGCCTTCGACCTGCGGTGCGCCTCGATCTCGCGCCGCAACGCGATGTGCACGCCGACGCGGGCGAGCAGCTCCTCGGTTTCGAACGGCTTCGTGATGTAGTCGACCGCGCCCGCGCCGAACGCGCGCGTCTTCTCGAAGGTCTCCTTCAGCGCGGTGAGGAAGATGACCGGGATCGTGCGCGTCGCCTCATCGGCCTTCAGCCGGCGGCAGGTCTCGTAGCCGTCGATGCCCCGCATCGTCACGTCGAGCAGGATCAGATCGGGATGCGCCTGCGCGAGCATCGCGAGCGCCGCTTCGCCGCCGGCCGCGCTCGCCGTCCGATACCCCGCAGCGCCGAGCTCCTGCTCGAGGAGGTCGACGTTCCACGGCTCGTCGTCGACGATCAGGACGGTGGCGGCATCGGTGCCCAAGGTGCCCGGCTCATGCGGCCGATGCCTGGTAGCGCACCGGCAGGGTCAGCGTGAAGGTGGATCCGGCGTCCGGCACGCTCGCGACACGCACGTCTCCGCCCATCAGCCGCGCGAGACGCCGCGCGATGGCCAGGCCCAGGCCGGTGCCGGTTCGCGCGTAGTCGGCCCCGGTATCGAGCTGCTCGAACTCGCCGAAGATCTGTTCCAGCTTGTCGGCGGCGATGCCGATGCCGGTGTCGGCGACACCGATCTCGATGCGATCGTCCACCCTGTGCGCGCTGACCTCGATGCGTCCGTTCGCGGTGAACTTCGCCGCGTTGCCGAGCAGGTTGATCACGATCTGCCGCAGCTTGCCTTCGTCGACCAGCATGCGCGGAAGGCCCGGCTCGACCCGCCGCGCCAGCATGACCGTGCTCCTGACCAGCGGCTCGACCGAGCGCGTGCATTCCTCGAGCACCGGCACGAGCTCGATCTCGCCCGGTTCGATCTCGATGCGGCCCGCCTCGATCCGGGCGAGGTCCAGGATCGCGTCGATCAGCGACAGCAGGTGCTGCCCGCTGGCGAGGATCTTGCCGAGGTTCTCGTTCTGCTTCGGCTCGAGCCGGTCGTGCGAGTGGCGCATCACGATGCGGGTGAAGCCGATGATCGCGTTCAGCGGCGTGCGCAGTTCATGCGACATCGTGGTGAGAAACGCGCTCTTGTGCCGGCTCGCGACTTCGAGCTGCCGGCTCTTCTCTTCCACCTGGCGATACAGCCGTGCGTTCTGGATCGCCAGCGCCGATTGCGTCGCGAAGCTCTTCAGCAGGTCGATCACGCGCGGATCGAATCCGCCGGCCCGCCTGCGGCTGACCACCAGTCCGCCGATCAGGCGCTCGTTGCGCAGCAGCGGCACCGCCAGCAGCGATCGGTAGCCGCAGCCCAGCAGGATCTCGCGCACCCGGCTGTGGTACGCGTCCTCGTCGGCGATGTCGCGAACGGTCGCCGGCTCGCCGGTGATCGCCAGCCGGCCGATCGCGCCTTCCCCCTTGCGCAGCGGCGACGAGCGCAGCGCCTCGACCAGCTCGTCGGGCATCTGGTCGGTAGCCCGCAGCAAGAACTCCTGCCGCGCTTCCTCGTACTCGTAGATCGCGCCGCCCTCCATGCCGGCGAGCTGGTTCGCGCGCGAGACGATGGTCCTCAGCACCGTCTCCAGGTCGAGCGTCGAGCTGACCGCGTCGCCGACCTCGCCCAGCGCCCGCAGTTGCTCGACCGAGCGCGCCAGCTGCGCAGTGCGCGCTTCGAGCTCGTTGAACAATCGCATGTTCTCGATCGCGATGACCGCCTGGTCGGCGAAGGTCTGCAGCAACGCGATCTGGTGCTCCGAGAACGGCTGCACTTCGTGCCGCCAGATCGAGAAGACGCCGAGCACGCTGCGGTCTCGAAGCAGCGGCACCGCGAGCACGGTGTGGACCCGCTCGCGCAGATGCGCGGCGGTGACCCGGACATCGGGCTCGGCGATGAAGTCGAGGATCTGCACCGGCTTGCCTTCGATGGCCGCGCGGGCGGTGGTCGTCTCCCGGTTGATCTCGAAGCCTTTCTCCAGGTAGTCCGCGAACTCCGGCGTGCACGCGGTTCGCGCTGCCAGCGTCAGACGCCCGCCGACATGCAGCATCGCGAACGCCAGGCTTGCCTGGCATAGCCGGGTGGCATTGCGGATGATCGTGTCGAACACCGACTGCACGTCGGACGGAGAACGCGAGATGACCCGCAGGATCTCGCTGGTGGCCGCCTGTTGCTCGCGCGCCTCGTCCAGTTCGCGCGTGCGCGCGTCGAGCGCCTGGCGCAGGCGGGCATTCTCGTTCGCGGCCGCAAGCGCCTGCTCGCGCATCTCGGCCAGTT
>JAHDYE010000229.1 GCA_023383035.1 Burkholderiaceae bacterium
GCGATCCTGCGCATCTACGAGAAGAACCCGCTGATCGCCGACCAGCTCGCCACCAACTGGCGCAAGGCCGACCTGACGCCGCGCCAGCGCGCGATGATCGCGTTCGCGATGAAGGTTTCGTTGCGTTCGGGCGAAATCGACGAGGAGGACTTCATCGAACTGCGCCGGCACGGCTTCGGCGACGAGGACGCCTGGGACATCGGCGCGATCGCCGCGTTCTTCGCGCTGTCGAACCGCATGGCCAACGTGGCGAGCATGATGCCGAACCCCGAGTTCTACCTGCTGGGGCGGGTCGCGCGCGGCGGCCCGATCGCTTAACATGGTGCGGTACCAGCGGCGCCGCACCATGCGCCCCATGACGTGCCCGGGAGGAATCGACGATGGACCAGACCGTTGCCGACGATGCACGAACCAGCGACGCGAAGCGCCTCGCCACGATCTGCTACGCGCTGTACGCGCTGTCATGCCTGGTAGGCATCACCGCGATCGCGGCGATCATCATCAACTACCTGAAGCGCGACGACGTGGCGGGCACATGGGTTGCCAGCCACTTCGAATGGCAGATCAAGACGTTCTGGTACGCGCTGGCCGGCGCGATCGTCTCCTGGCTGCTGATGATCGTGCTGATCGGCTTTCCGATGTTCCTCGCGGTGGTGGTCTGGACCATCTACCGGATCGTCAAGGGCTGGCTCGCGCTGGCCGACGGCAAGCCGGTGGATGCGTCGAAGCTCGTGTGAGCACGTCGGACCACGAGCACCCCGCGTAGCGCGTCACGACCCGGCAATACCCGTTGCACTTGTGGGGCCCGCGCCGGCCGTGGGACGATCGGCGTGACCACACGAGTGAGAGGCAAGTCATGCCAACGAGAAGGTTCGAGGGCAAAACGGTACTCGTCACGGGTGCCGCATCGGGTATCGGCAAGGCGGTGGCGGTGCGGCTCGGTGCCGAGGGCGCGAACGTGGTCGTGAACGACCTGACGCCGGAGACGGTGCGCAAGGTCGTCGACGAGATCACGAGTGCGGGCGGGCGCGCGCTCGCCGTGGCGGGCGACGTCGGCAACCCTGACGACGTGAAGGCGGCCGTGCAGGCCGCAGTGAGCGGGTTCGGTGCGCTCCAGCTCGCCTTCAACAACGCCGGCATCGGCGGGCCGCAGGGGCCGATCGAGAACATCGATCTCGCGGAGTACCGGCGGCTCATCGACGTGAACCTGCACTCGGTCTTCTACGGCATGCACTTCGAGATCCCGGCGATGCTGCGCGGGGGTGGCGGCTCGATCGTGAACATGTCTTCCATCCTCGGTCTCGTCGGCGAGCCGCTCGCGGTGCCGTACGTCACCGCCAAGCACGGCGTCGTGGGCATGACCCGGGCAGCGGCCATCGGCTACGCGCCCCAGGGCATCCGCGTGAACTCGGTGCATCCCGGCTACATCGACACGCCGCTGCTGGCGAATCTGCCGGAAGGCATGCGCGAGGCGCTCGTCGGTCAGCACCCCATCGGCCGGCTCGGAACGGCCGACGAGGTCGCCGCGGTGGTGCTGTTCCTGCTCTCCGACGACGCGGCGTTCGTGACTGGCTCGCAGTACGTCGTCGACGGGGGCTACACGGCGCGGTAGCTGCGTTGGCGCGCCGGTGGCGCGGCAACGGGGCCGGTACGATCGCATGCTGGGCGATGTCGATCAGGAGAATCTCCACTTCGGCGACCGTCCGCCCATGCAACTTGCGCAGGTCTGGCCGCACGAGCACCGTCGTCAACGGGCTCGCGCCCGACGTGCCGATCCATACGATCCCGGGCGCAGCAGCAGGACGAGCGGCGCCGAGGCGATCGTGATCCACATCATGAGCCGGAAGTCCTGCACGTAGGCGAGCGCCGCCGCCTGTCGTGTCACTTCGGCGTTCAGCAGCGCCAGACCCTGCGGCGTGGTCGTGTCGATCGCGCCGCTCTCGACGGCGCCGCGCAGGGGCAGGCTGAACGGATTCAGGAACTCGACGAGCCGCGCGTGCTCGGCCTGTGTCGCACGCGCGAGCTGCGTGACCACGATCGACACGCTGATGCTCATGCCGAGGCTGCGCACCAGGCTGTACAGGGCCGTGGCCTCGTTGCGCAGGACGGGCGCCAGCGTCGAGAAGGACACCGCCGAGAGCGGCACGAAGAGAAAGCCCAGGCCGATGCCCTGGACGATGCCGGTGCGCACGACGTCCCAGCCGCTCGTGTCGAGGCTGAAGTACGTCATCTCCCACAGCGAGACCGCCGTCAGGGCCAGCCCGGCGAGCAGCTGCAGCCGCACGTCCACGCTGCCGGACAGGCGGCCGATCACGAGCATTGCGGCAGCGGTGCCGACGCCGCGCGGCGCGAGCAGCAATCCGACGTCGAACACCGGGTAGCCGAGCAGGTTCTGCAGGAACGGCGGCAGCAGCGCCATCGTGGACAGCAGGATCATGCCCACGACGAATATCAGCAGGAGACCGACGTCGAAGTTGCGGTCGCGAAACAGCGCAGGCTCGAGGAAGGGACGCTCGTGCGTGGTCATCTGCACCGCGAACAGGTAGAGCGCGGTGCCGGCGAGAACGGCCTCGACGACGATCTCGGTGCTCGCGAACCAGTCGAGCGTGCCGCCGCGGTCGAGCATCATCTGCAGCGCGCCGATGCCCAGCGCGAGCATCGCGAAGCCGAAGAGGTCGAAGCGGCGCGAGCGGTCGACGCCGGACTCGTGCACGTACATCCCGATGCCGAACCAGGCGAGGATGCCGAACGGCAGGTTGATGTAGAACACCCAGCGCCAGTCGTAGTACTCGGTGAGCCAGCCGCCGAGCGTGGGCCCGAGGATCGGGCCCACCATCACGCCGAGGCCCCACAGGGCCATGGCCGAACCGTGCTGCTCGCGCGGATAGGCGTCGAGCAGCACCGATTGGGACAGCGGGACCAGGCTCGCGCCGCAGACGCCCTGCAAGATTCGGAACGCGACGATCTGCGGGAGGCTTTGCGCGGCGCCGCACAACATCGATGCGATCGTGAAGCCGATCACCGACCACAGCAGCACGCGCTTGCGGCCGAGGCGCACCGCGAGGAAGCCGCTCAGCGGGATGAAGATCGCGGCCGCGACGATGTAGGAGGTGAGCACCCAGGAGATCTGCTCGTAGGTCGCGCCCATCGAGCCCTGCATGTGGGGCAGCGCGACGTTGGCGATCGTCGTGTCGAGCACCTGCATGATCGTCGCCAGCATCACCGATACGGTGATCCAGCCGCGGTGCGCCGGTGCGCCGGCATCCACCGCCGCGGTTGCGCTCATGCCGGCGGTCTCAGAACGAGAAGCCCCACAGCGCCCGGCGATGCCCGGTGTCGATGCGCACGGTGGCGCTCAGGCCGGCCCGCAGCGCGGGAACCCCGTCCTGCGGCTCGAGCTGCACGCGCAGCGGCACACGCTGGGCGATCTTGACCCAGTTTCCGGTGGCGTTTTGCGCGGGCAGGATCGCGAACTCGGCGCCGGTGGCCGGGCTCAGGCTCTCGACGACGCCGCGCCAGACCCGGTCGGGGTAGGTATCGATGCGCACCTCGACCGGCTGCCCGGGGCGCACCCAGGTGAGGTCCTGCTCGGGGAAGTTGGCCTCGATCCAGGGTTCGGCGTCGGCCACGAGCGCCGCCGCCATCACACCCGCCGCGAGGTACTGGCCCGGCTTCGGCAGCTTGCCGACGGTGCCGGCGAGCGAGGCGCGCACCTCGATGCGCGCGAGGTCCAGGCGCGCCTGCTCCAGTTCGGCCTGCGCGGCCCGCCAGGCCGGATGACGCTCGATCGGAACGTCGACACCGCCGCCGAGCTCGGTGGCGACGCGCTGCAGATCCTGCTGCCGCGCGACGATCTCCCGCTGCGCGAGCTCGGTCGCCTGGCGCGCATCGTCGAGCCTCGAGGCGGAGATGTACTGGCGCGCGGCGAGGTCGGCCTGGCGGTTCTGCTCCTTCAGCGCGAAGTCGTATCTCGTCTCGGCCAGGGCGATCTGCGCCTGTTTCTCGCGGTATCCGGCCTTCATCGCCGCGATGTCGGTGCGGGCCTGCGCGAGCCTGGCCTCGGCGCGCGCGACGGCGACGCGAAAAGGCGCCGCGTCCAGCCGGAACAGCGGCTGCCCGGCGACGACGGCCTCGTTCTCGCGGACCAGCACCTCGGCGACCGCGCCCGCCACCTCGGCACTGAGCGGCACCTTGTCGGCCTTCACGTAGGCGTTGTCGGTCTGCACGTAGCGCCCGCCCGCCAGGTAGACGACGATGGCAGCGAGCGCCGCGACGAGCGGCACGACGACGAGCAACGCGAAGCGCATCATGCGTCGGCGCGCCGGGGGCGTTACGGCGTCGGCGGGCGGCGCGCCGAGCGCGGGGCGAGCGTCGCTCATGGCGACGGCCAGCGCGAACCGCCGGTCGCGTCGTCCGCGGCCGAGACGAGGTTGCGGCGCATGCGCGCGAGCGTGCGCAGCACGCTGCCGGCCAGCCGGGCGTCGATCTCGCGCAGCGCCTCGCGGCGCACCGATGTCATGACCTTGCGGATCGCCTCGAGGTGCGGCGCGGCCGCGGGCGTGAGGAAGAGGCGGTACGCGCGACGATCGTTCGGGTCGGCGCGCCGCTCGACGAGGCCGAGCGCATCGAGCTGGTCGAGGAGACGGGCGAGCGTGATCGGCTGCACCTCGAGCAGGGTGGCCAGCTCGATCTGGCGCAAGCCCTCGCTGCGCGCGAGGCGCACCAGCACGCGCGACTGCGCAAAAGTCAGCTCACTGCCCTGGAGGCGCTGCGCGAATGCGCGACGCATCAATCGCGAAACGTCGAAGAGCAGGAAACCGAGGGCGTCGTGGCGGAATCGGGTGGGCACCGGGTGCGCACGGATCGTAAGTAAAGCTTATTATAAGCTTGTAACAGGGTCGCCGCAGCCGGGACGACGGCATCGCGCCATGCTTGGCACATGGCCGACTGATCGTCACATCAGCACGATGTCGTACTGCTCCTGCTGGTACAGCGTCTCCACCTGCAGCGTGATGCGCCGCCCGATCTGGTCGCCCAGCGCGGCGAGCGGCTGCGCTTCCTCTTCCAGGAACAGGTCGATCACGTCCTGCGAGGCGACGATGCGGAACTCCTTCGGGTTGAACTGCCGCGCCTCGCGCTGGATCTCGCGCAGGATCTCGTAGCAGACGGTGCGCGCGGTCTTCACGTGGCCCTTGCCCTCGCAGGTGGGGCACGACTCGAGCAGGATGTGCGCGAGCGATTCGCGCGTGCGCTTGCGCGTCATCTCCACCAGGCCGAGCGACGTGAAGCCGCTGACGCTCGACTTGGTGCGGTCGCGCGCCAGCGCCTTGCGCAGCTCCTGCAGCACCTGCTCGCGGTGCTCGCCGCTCGCCATGTCGATGAAGTCGACGATGATGATGCCGCCCAGGTTGCGCACGCGCAGCTGGCGCGCGATCGCGTGCGCGGCTTCGAGGTTGGTGCGGAAGATGGTGTCGTCGAAGTTGCGCCCGCCGATGTAGCCGCCGGTGTTGACGTCGATCGTG
>JAHDYE010000230.1 GCA_023383035.1 Burkholderiaceae bacterium
GGTGTCGTTTCCGAAGAATGCCGCCGACATGTACATGGCGCGCGAGCTGATGCGTGCCAGCGGCGGGCGCGCGCTGATGATCGCGAAGGTCGAGCGCATCGAGGCGATCGGCAACCTCGAGGAGATCCTCAAGGCCTCCGACGGCATCATGGTGGCGCGCGGCGACCTCGCGGTCGAGGTGGGCGACGCGGCGGTGCCGGCGCTGCAGAAGCGCATGATCCGCATGGCCAAGGAGCTGAACAAGATCACGATCACCGCCACCCAGATGATGGAGTCGATGATCGAGTCGCCGGTGCCCACGCGCGCCGAGGTGTCCGACGTGGCCAACGCGGTGCTCGACGGCACCGACGCGGTGATGCTGTCGGCCGAGACCGCGGCCGGCAAGTACCCGGTCGAGACGATCGAGGCGATGGCGCGCATCTGCGTGGAGGCCGACCGTTCGCAGGGCCTGTCGCTCGACACCGCGTTCCTGAACCGCACGTTCACGCGCATCGACCAGACGATCGCGATGAGCGCGCTGTTCGTCGCGCATCACATGAAGGTCAAGGCGGTGGTGTCGCTCACGCAGTCGGGCTCCACCGCGCTGTGGATGTCGCGCATCGATTCGGGCGTGCCGATCTACGCGCTCACGCCCGAGGAGCGCAGCCGGCGCCGCATGTGCCTGTACCGCGAGGTGCACCCGGTGCTGATGACCTACCACGCGCAGGAGCGCGAGGCGCTGCTGCTGGAGTCGGAGCAGCGGCTGGTCGACGCCGGCATCGTCGAGAAGGGCGACCTGATCGTGCTGACGATCGGCGAGCCGATCGGCAAGTCGGGCGGCACCAACACGCTGAAGATCGTGCGCGTCGGCGAGCACGGGCGGTAGGCCCGGCTTCGACGGCACTGCGCGGGCTCGAAATCAGAGGGTCTGCGCCGCCGAGGAGATCACTTCGCGCAGCCACCGCTGCGACTGGCTCGACTGCGTTCGCGCGTGCCATAGCTGCGACACGGAGAATCGGCCGAGCGACAGCGGATGCGCGGAGATCTGCAACGGGTAGGTATTGGCGAACGCGAGCGCCGTGCGGCGTGCGACGGTCGCGATCATGTCGGTCTCCGACAAGGTGGCCGGGATGGCCAGCATCTGGGGAACCTGCAGCGCGACGTCCCGCGAGATGCCGAGCCCCTGCATGACGTCCTGCAGCACCCGCTCGCGAGCGCCATTCTGGCGCGGCATGGCGAGATGTCGGGCCGAAGCGAACTGCTCGACGCTGATCGGGCCGTTCCCGAATGGATGTCCGCGGCGCCACAGGCACACATAGCCATCGCGAAACAGTTCCTGACGGTAGATCGGGTGACTGACCGAGCGCACCGACGAAAGCACGATGTCCGCCTTGCCGAGCAGCAGCAACTCCTCCGGCAAGGCCGGCTCGATCGGGTGCACCTCGAGCGACACGAAGGGCGCAATCCTCGCGAGCTTGCGCGCAAGCACGGGCAGGAGGACGAAAGACACGTAGTCGGTGGCTCCGACGTGAAACCGGATCCGGGAAGTGGCCGGATCGAAGGTATCCCTCCGCGATGTCAGCGAGCCGAGCGAACCGAGCGCCAGCCGGACCTTGTCCGCGATCTCGATGGCCTTGTGGGTGGGAATGACGCCGCGCCCGCTGCGGAGAAAGAGGGGATCGCCGACGATCTGTCGCAGTTGCGATAGTCCCTTGCTCGCCGAGGACTGGCTGATCCCGATGCGGGCGGCCGCACGCGTGACGTTTCCCTCGAGCAGTATCGCGTCGAAGATCGTCAGCAACTGCAGGTCCAGGTGTCTGCTGTCCATTCCCGCTCTCTCCGGAATGCCGTCCGCGATTCGATGACGTGCCGCTTCGACCCGGTTCGCGCGCCCACGGATCGTCTGCGGCGATTCTCGCCTTCGATCGCCAATTATTCCAGTCTGGAATCGAAACGGGGCCTGCTCGCGGTCATACTCCGACCGAACCGGACCGCTCCGGCGCCGCAGCGAATCGAGAGGACGATGAGGACCCGCATCAACGGAGAGTGGATCGTCGGATTCGGCGACGGAAATCATCGGCTGCTGCACCGCGGCTGCGTGGTCTTCGAAGGCGAGCGCATCGAGTTCGTGGGCGCGCATTACCCCGGTGCCGTCGATGCGGTGATCGATCTGCCCGGCTCGCTGGTTTGCCCCGGCTTCATCGACACCCACGTCCATTCCGGGCATCGAGCCCTCCACAGGCTGCTTGCCGATTCGGGGCGTCCCGAACTCTTCGGGCAGCCCTACATGGAGGTCACGATCGCGCGCGCCGGGACGAAGATCCGCGGCTATCCGAACTACCTGACGCACGACGAGGCTGCAACCGATCCGGGCGTCGCGCTTCATGCGGCGTTCACGGTGGCCGAGTTGCTTCGCAACGGCGTCACGACCTTCGTCGAACTCGGCGGACACGTGCTCGTCCAGGAAGCCCTGAGGCAGCAATGCCAGTCCCTCGGCGTCAGGGGCTATCTGGGGCCCGGGTACGACAGCGGACGCTGGGTATCGGACGAGCACGGCAACCTTGCCCGTTCGCGCTATCCGGACGGCGGACAGCATCTCTTCGAGGAAGCCGTCGCATTCATAGAGCGCGTCGAAACCGCAGGCAACGACCTGGTCCACGGCATCCTGGTGCCGCGCGAGGTGGAGAACTGCAGTCCCGACATCCTGCGACGGACGGTGGCCGCCGCGCGGGCACTGGGAGTGCCGATGGCCACGCACGCCGGTTACAGCGTCATCGAGTTCTACGAGACGGTTCGCGAGCACCGCAAGACGCCGATCGAGTTGCTCGACAGCGTCGGCATGCTCGGCCCGCTCCTGAACATCGGGCACGCCAACCTGATTTCGGACAGCCCGAGATTGAACTATTCGGGCGGACGCGATCTGGCGCTGATGGGCTCCAGTCGGGTGTCGGTGTCGCATTGTCCGATCAATATCGTTCGCAGGGCGCGCGTGCTCGATTCATGGAAGAAATATCGCGAGGCCGGCGTCAACCTGACCATCGGAAGCGACACGTATCCGCGCGATATGGTCATGAACATGCGGACGGCGTCGTATCACGGGAAGGTCATGAGCCATGACCTGACGAGCGCCACCGCCGAAGAGGTCTTCGAGGCGGCGACGCTCGGCGGCGCCCGGTCCCTGGGCAGGAGCGACCTCGGCCGACTCGAAGCCGGCGCACGTGCCGACGTCATCGCGATCGATCTCGGACGCAAGGACACCCTCCGGTACGGCCCCATATGGGACCCGATCCGCAGCCTCGTCGAATGCGGCGTCGGTGACGACGTCAGCTTCGTCGCCACCAATGGCGTCGTGCGCATGCGCGACGGACGGATTCCCGGCGTGGACTTGGGTCGCCTGCGCGCCGATGCCCAGGCGTTCGCTACCGGCGTGTGGGCCGAAATCCAGGACTGGGATCCGTTGAGGCGGACGGCGCGTGCGATCTGCAGGCCCTCGTTCTGCCCGGATTGCGACTAGGTGTGCAGGTGCGTTGAACAGGAGACAGCGATGAAGAGACTCTCGTCCAGGATGATCGCCGTGGTCGTCGCCCTCGCCGCGAACTCGCCGGCAATGGCGCAAGCGCCGGACGGATCGATCGACGCGTTTCCGGAGCGTCCCGTCCGGATCGTCGTGCCGTATGGCGCCGGGGGCGCCGCGGACATCCTTGCCCGTACCCTGGCCGCCAAGCTCGGCCAGGAGTGGACCCGGGGCGTGGTGGTCGAGAACAAGCCCGGCGGAGTCGGCGTCATCGGCATATCGGCCGTCGTGAATGCGCCGCCCGACGGTTACACCCTGGTGTCGGTGCCGGTTTCGGACCTGGCCGTCAATCCGCACCTGTACCGCAAGCGGCCGTTCGACGTGCTGAAGGATCTCGCCCCGGTCAGCCAGGTCGGTGCGGTGCCGAATGTCATGGTGGTCTCCACTCGTCTCGGCGTTTCCAGTGCGCGTGAGCTGGTCGCGCTGGCGAGGACGAAGCCGGGAGGCCTGAGCTACTCTTCCCCCGGAATCGGGAGTCAGGCCCATCTTGCGGCCGAGATGTTCGCTGAGCGAATCGGAGCGAAGCTGTTGCACGTTCCGTACAACGGCGTCTCCGCTGCCCTGGCCGACGTCGCGGCGGGTCAGGTCGACTTCATGTTCGCGCAGCTGCCGACGGCCTTGCCCTTCATCAAGGACGGCCGCGTGCGCGCCTTGGGGATCGCTTCCGAGAAGCGGTCGGACCTGATGCCGGAGATGCCGACCCTGGCCGAGGAGACCGGCCTGTCGTTCGGAGATGCGGTTTCCTGGTCGGGTTTGATGGCACCCGCCGGTACGCCGCTGGCACTGCGCGAGGTGATCGCGAAGAAAGTGACCGCCGCGATGCGTTCGCCCGACGTTCAGGAAAAGCTGAGGGCGCAGGGCACCGTCGGGCTGGGCGGAACGCCACAGGAGCTCGCGGCCGCGATCGCGCGCGACCACGAACGTTACGGGAAGGTGATCCGTACGCTGAACATCCAGCTGGACTGACTCTCCGGCAACCGGCAGCGGGCGTATTTCCTCGCCGTGCTGCCGGGGTGGGCGATAATACGAAGCTTCGGGAAGTTCGCCGGGCTTCGCGGGAAACGGGATGTCCGACGCCTACGCGGGGCCGTGCAAGGTTTCACCTACGGAGGTCGACATGCCCCTCGTTTCGATGCGCCAGCTGCTGGACCATGCCGCCGGGAACGGCTACGGGATTCCGGCATTCAACGTGAACAACCTCGAGCAGGTGCAGGCGATCATGTCCGCGGCTGCCGAGCTCGACGCGCCGGTCATCATGCAGGCCTCGGCCGGCGCCCGCAAGTACGCCGGCGAGGCGTTCCTGAAGCACCTGATCGAGGCCGCGGTGGAAACCTATCCGAAGGTGCCGATCGTCATGCACCAGGACCACGGCCAGTCGCCGCTGGTGTGCAAGGGCGCGATCGACCTCGGCTTCTCGTCGGTGATGATGGACGGCTCGCTGCAGGAAGACGGCAAGTCGATCGCCAGCTACGAGTACAATGTCGACGTGACCCGCAAGGTGGTCGACATGGCGCACGCGGTCGGCGTCACCGTCGAGGGCGAGCTGGGCTGCCTCGGCTCGCTCGAGACGATGAAGGGCGACAAGGAAGACGGCCACGGCGCCGAAGGCACGATGACGCGCGAGCAGCTGCTCACCGATCCCGAGCAGGCGGCCGACTTCGTCAAGCTCACCCAGGTCGACGCGCTGGCGATCGCGATCGGCACTTCGCACGGTGCCTACAAGTTCTCGCGCAAGCCCACCGGGGACATCCTGGCGATCGAGCGGATCAAGGAGATCCATCGCCGCATTCCCAACACCCACCTGGTGATGCACGGCTCGTCGTCGGTGCCGCAGGAGCTGCTCGCGGAGATCCGCAAGTACGGCGGCGACATGAAGGAGACCTACGGCGTGCCGGTCGAGGAGATCCAGGAAGCGATCAAGTACGGCGTGCGCAAGATCAACATCGATACCGACATCCGGCTGGCGA
>JAHDYE010000231.1 GCA_023383035.1 Burkholderiaceae bacterium
CAACCCCGGTGGCTCGGGCAACCCCGGTGGCTCGGGCGACCCCGGCGGTTCGGGCGATCCCGGTGGTTCGGGCAACCCCGGTGGCTCGGGCAACCCCGGTGGCTCGGGCGACCCCGGCGGTTCGGGCAACCCCGGTGGCTCGGGCAACCCCGGTGGCTCGGGCGATCCCGGCGGTTCGGGTAATCCCGGCGGTTCGGGTAATCCCGGCGGTTCCGGCGATCCCGGCGGTTCGGGCAATCCCGGCGGTTCCGGCGATCCTGGTGGCTCAGGCGACCCTGGTGGTTCCGGCAACCCCGGTGGCTCGGGTGATCCCGGTGGCTCGGGCGACCCGCCATTGTCCGGCGATGGAACGATCGGCGCGCAGCGCGCGCTGTTGCTGCGCGGCCTGCCCCGCGTACTGGGCGTTTTCGACTGGTCGCAGCTCACTTCGGCGGGCAACTCGTTCAAGCTCGATGCACAGGGCCGGCTCGAATCGGTCGGCTTCAATGCCAACGGAAGTTGCGGCTTCCTGTCGTATTGCCTGGGCCGCGGCACCGCGGTGGCTGCCGAGGCGAACGCCGACGCGTTCGTCAGCTGGGGGCGCTGGACCGACGGCACGCTCCATGCACAGGGACTGCTGGCGAACCTGACGCTGGCGGCCGATCGGGCGCTGTCGTCGAACGAGGGCGTTCACTATCTCGTCGGCGTGCCTTCGACGACGGTTCCCACGCAGGGCGAATTCACCTACCAGTTGATCGGCGCGACGCATCCGACGATCAGCGACGGCAGCGTCGCGCCGGGCACTTTCAGCGGCTCTGCGGGCGTATCCTTCACACCGTCGCAAGTCCGGATCGGCCTGCAGGGCACGGTGTCGATCGGCAACGGTTCCTACGGCTTCAGCACCGCTGGCGGAGCCTCCGATCCCTCCCGCAGCACGCTGACGACCAACGCGGCAGAAGGCTTCGCGTTCAACGGCAACGTTGCCGCCACGGCGGCGGGCAGCGGGCCGCTCGGCTGCGGATCGGCGCAATGCACTGCCAACCTGCGCGGCGGCCTGTTCGGGCCGAATGCCGCGCGGCTCGGCCTGAGCTACCAGGTACAGGGTCAGGGCGGCGGATCTACAATCTCGGGTGTAGGGGTCTTCGCGCAGCAGCCTGCGCAACCCTGACGCGAGACCGCCGATTTGAGACACCGCGCAATCGAATACACCCCCGACGTCGCCGACAACCGCCGCCTCGCCAATCTGTGCGGCGCGCTCGACCAGAACCTGCGACAGATCGAGGAAGCGTTCGACGTACGCATCGCACGGCGCGGCGACAGCTTCAGCATCGACGGCCCCGCGGCGGCATCGCGGCGCGCACGCCAGGCGCTCGAGCTTTTCTATGCCCGTTCCGAGCATGCGCTGTCGCTCGACGACGTGCAGCTCGGCCTGGTCGAACTGAAGGCGCCGCCCGCCCCGCCCGTGGCCGCGGACGGGCCCGATGCCCCGGTCCTGCACACCCGGCGCGCCGACCTGCAGGGCCGCACGCCGAATCAGCGCGAATACCTGCGCAACATCCTGTCGCACGACATCACGTTCGGAATCGGTCCGGCCGGCACCGGCAAGACCTACCTCGCGGTGGCCTGCGCGGTCGACGCGCTCGAACGCGACGCGATCAAGCGCATCGTGCTGACGCGACCGGCCGTCGAAGCCGGTGAGCGCCTCGGCTTCCTGCCCGGCGACCTGGCGCAGAAGGTCGATCCGTACCTTCGTCCGCTGTACGACGCGCTGTACGACCTGCTCGGCTTCGACCGCACCGCGCGGATGTTCGAGAAACAGGCGATCGAGATCGCGCCGCTCGCCTACATGCGCGGGCGCACGCTGAACCACTCGTTCATCATCCTGGACGAAGCGCAGAACACCACCGCCGAGCAGATGAAGATGTTCCTCACCCGCATCGGCTTCGGCTCGCGCGCGGTGGTCACCGGCGACATGACGCAGATCGACCTGCCCAAGGGTCAGGTGTCGGGCCTGATCGAAGCCCGACGCGTGCTGCGCCAGGTGCGCGGGCTCGCGTTCACCGAGTTCGACAGCTCCGACGTCGTGCGCCATCCGCTGGTAGCGCGCATCGTCGATGCCTACGAACAGGCCTCGCCGTCCGGCGAGTGAGCCGGCGGCCGCGCGCGCGCGCCGCCCGCCGCGACGGCGCGCGCCGCGCGCCACGCAGCCGTCGCTGTCCTTGTCGATCCAGCTCGGCGAAGGAGTCGACGCGCTGCCCGCGACGCGCGCCCGGCTGCGCCGCTTGGCAGCCGCCGCGATCGACGCCGATGCGACGCTCGCGCTGCGGTTCGTGAACGAGCGCGAGGCACGCGCGCTCAACGCGCAGTTCCGGCATCGCGACTACACGCCCAACGTGCTCACCTTTCCCTATCACGCCGCCGGCGAGCGCATCAGCGCCGACATCGTGATCTGCGTGCCGGTGGTGAAGCGCGAAGCGCGCGCGCAGCGCAAGGCGCCCGACGATCATCTCGCCCACCTGGTGATCCACGGCGTGCTGCACGCATGCGGCCACGATCACCAGCACGCCGGAGACGCCGCCCGCATGCAGGCCGTCGAGACCGCGCTGCTGGCGCGCTTCGGCATCGACGATCCCTGGCGACGCTGAACCGGCGGCCTCGCGGCACAAGGCGGCCGCAGCGGCGACACCGGAGCCGCGCGTCGCAGGCCGGTGCGACGCCGGCCGGCGCCGGCGCGCTTGGCAGCGCGCCGACCCTTCGGTTATCCTCGATCGCACCGCAACCTCGCTCCACCCCATGTCCGGCCCTCATTCGGGCAGCGAACACCGAAGACCCCTGATCGACCGCCTCGCGGCGCTGCTGCTGCGCGTGCCCGAAGACCGCGCGCAGCTGCTGACGATCCTGCGCCAGGCGCACGAGCGCGAGCTGCTCGATGCCGACGCGCTGTCGATGATCGAGGGCGTGCTGCAGGTTTCGGAGCTGGCCGCACGCGACATCATGGTGCCGCGCGCGCAGATGGACGTGATCGACATCGGCCAGCCGCGCGAGGTGTTCCTGCCGCACGTGATCGAAACCGCGCATTCGCGCTTTCCGGTGGTCGAAGGCGATCGCGACAACGTGCTGGGCATCCTGCACGCGAAGGAGCTGCTGCGCCTGTATGCCGACGAGCGCCTGGACGTGCGCGACCTGCTGCGCCCGGCGGTGTTCATCCCGGAGTCCAAGCGCCTGAACGTGCTGCTGCGCGACTTCCGCGGCAATCGCGTGCACCTGGCGATCGTGGTCGACGAATACGGCGGTACCGCGGGGCTGATCACGATCGAGGATGTGCTCGAACAGATCGTCGGCGACATCGAGGACGAGTTCGACTTCGACGAGGAGAGCGATCACATCGTGCGCATCGAGCCGGGCGAGCACGGCCCGCGCTTTCGCGTGCGCGCGATCACCGGCATCCGCCAGTTCAACGAGGCGGTCGGCACCGACTTTCCCGACGACGAGTTCGACACCATGGGCGGGCTCGTCACCGACCAGTTCGGGCGCGTGCCGCGTCGCGGCGAGCGCGTCGACCTGAACGGCGTGCGCTTCGAAGTGCTGCGCGCCGATGCGCGCCAGGCGCAGCTGCTGCTGGCCGAGCGTCTGCCGCCGCAGACCGGCGCCGAGGTCGAATCTGGCACTCACTGAGCGGGCGCGGCGGCTGCGCATCGCGCCGGGGACGCTGGCTGCCCTGGCGGCCGGCGTCGTGCACGCGGCGAGCTTCGCGCCCGTGGGTGCATGGTGGCTGCAACTGGCCGCGCTGGCTGCACTGGCTGCGCTGATCGTGCGTCGTGCCGGGTCGGACGTCACGGGCGGCACGCTCGCGCGCGCGGCCGCTCCGGGGCTGGCGTTCGGCTTCGGCTGGTTCGTCGCCGGCGTGTCGTGGCTGTACATCAGCATGCATCGCTACGGCGGCATGCCCGCGCCGATCGCGGCGCTGGCGGTGCTGCTGTTCGCCGGCTATCTCGCGCTGTTCGTCGCGGCGGTGACGGCACTCGCGCAGCGCGCCGCCGCCACCCTGCTGCGCGGGCACCGCACGCTGTCGCCGCTGGCCGTGACTGCCACCGGCGCGCTGTTCGCCGGTGCCTGGGGGCTGGCCGAGATGGCGCGCGGCTACCTGTTCACCGGCTTCCCGTGGCTGGCGATCGGCTATGCGCACGTCGACGGTCCGCTCGCCGCGCTGGCGCCGCTGGCGGGCGTCTACGGCATCTCGGCGCTGGCCGCGCTGTCGGCGTTCGGGCTCGGCTGCGTGCTCGCCGCAACCGGGCGGGCGTCAGTGCTGGTGCCCGCCCTGCTGCTCGCTCTCGCCCCGCTGGCGGCCGGATGGACGGCGCGCGGACTCGAATGGTCGCAGCCCACCGGGCGCACGCTCGCGGTGCGCCTGCTGCAGGGCAATGTGCCGCAGGAGCTGAAGTTCGATCCGGCGCGCAGCCTGTCGGCGATGCAGGCCTACGTCGCCGAAGTGCTGCGCGCCGAAGCCGACCTGACGGTGCTGCCCGAGACAGCGTGGACGATACCGTGGTCGGCCACGCCGGTGCCGCTGCGCGAGGCCCTGCTCGCGCATCTGGCGCGCAACGACGGCGTGCTCGCGATCGGCATGCCGCTGCTGCAGTCGACCGATGCGCCGCACGGCGCCGCGGCGGCGCGCATCACCAACAGCGTGGCCGCGATCGACCGCCACGGCGCCATCGTGTCGCGCTACGACAAGCGGCACCTGGTGCCGTTCGGCGAATTCATCCCGCGCGGCTTCGGCTGGTTCGTGGCGATGATGGAGATCCCGCTCGGCGAGTTCGGCCGCGGCGCGCGCGAGCAGCCGCCGCTGGTCATCGACGGCCAGCGCGTGGCGTTCGACATCTGCTACGAAGACCTGTTCGGCGAGGAGCTCGCGGTGCAGGTGCGCGGCGGCGCGACGATCCTGGTCAACCTCAGCAACATCGCGTGGTTCGGTGCGTCGCACGCGCTGCCGCAGCACCTGCAGATCGCGCGCATGCGCGCGCGCGAGCTCGCGCGCCCGATGCTGCGCGCCACCAACACCGGCGTGACCGCCGCGATCGATGCCCGCGGCCGCGTGATCGACGCGCTGCCCACGCATGCCGCCGGCGTGCTCGCCGTGTCGCTGCGCGGCAGCGAAGGCCTCACGCCGTACGCGCGCCACGGCAACGCGCTGCCGCTCGCGCTGAGCCTCGCGCTCACGCTGGCCGGTGCGCTCGCCTGGCTCGCGATGCGCGGTCGGGCCGCTCGAACCCGCTAGAATGGCGCCTTTCCCCGCCCTCGTTGCCCGATGCTCAGTTTTCAGCAAGTGATCCTGCGGCTGCAGGCCTACTGGGACGGCCAGGGCTGCGCGCTGCTGCAGCCGTACGACATGGAAGTCGGCGCGGGCACGTTCCACACCGCCACCTTCCTGCGCGCGATCGGGCCCGAGCCCTGGCGCGCGGCGTACGTGCAGCCGTCGCGGCGACCGAAGGACGGCCGCTACGGCGACAACCCGAACCGCCTGCAGCACTACTACCAGT
>JAHDYE010000232.1 GCA_023383035.1 Burkholderiaceae bacterium
CTTGGGGGGCACGATCTTGCCCACCCGGTTCATCGTGTAGACGTACTGGGCCATGACTGCGGATGTCCGGTGGTTCGATGCGCCGGCTTCGCCCGGGCCGGTGTGCCCGGCCGCTGCCTCGGCGCGAAAGCCGCGATTATGCCTGTCGCCCGGTCTGGCATAGTCCCGATGGTCGCAACCCGTTCACGGACATTCGAGGACACGGTGCAGGCTCCGGCAGCCGACCGCGAGGCGGTCTTTCGCGTGCGCGGTCTCACGCGCGTGTTCCGCATGGGCGAAGTCGAGATCCACGCGCTGCGCGGCGTCGACCTCGACCTGTACGCGGGCGAGTTCGTGGTGCTGCTGGGCGCCTCGGGCAGCGGCAAGTCCACGCTGCTGAACATCCTGGGCGGGCTCGACCGCGCCACGTCGGGCGAGGTGCGCCATCGCGACCAGGATCTCGGCCGCGCCGACGAGGCCGCGCTCACGCGCTACCGGCGCCGCCACGTCGGCTTCGTGTTCCAGTTCTACAACCTGATCGCCAGCCTGACCGCGCGCGAGAACGTGGCGATCGTGACCGAGATCGCCGAGGCGCCGATGGACCCGGCCGACGCGCTGGCGCTGGTCGGCCTGCAGGAGCGGCTGGACCACTTCCCGGCGCAGATGTCGGGCGGTGAGCAGCAGCGCGTGGCGATCGCGCGCGCGATCGCCAAGAATCCCGAGATCCTGCTGTGCGACGAGCCGACCGGCGCGCTGGACTCGGCCACCGGGGTGCGCGTGCTCGAAGTGCTGGAGGACATCAACCGCCGGCTGGGCACCACTACTGTGGTGATCACGCACAACGCGGTGATCGCCGACATGGCCGACCGCGTGATCCGGCTCAGCGACGGACGGGTGGTCGAGGCGCACGTCAACGAGCGCAAGGCCGCGCCCGGCGAGCTGCACTGGTAGCCCGATGCGCGCGCTCGACCGCAAGCTGCTGCGCAACCTCTGGTCGCTGAAGGCGCAGGGGCTGGCGATCGCGCTGGTGGTGGCCGGCGGCGTGGCCACCTTCGTGATGTCGCTGGCCGCGCTCGACTCACTGCGCCTGACGCAGCGTGAGTTCTATCGCGAATACCGCTTCGCCGACGCGTTCGCCGATCTCAAGCGCGCTCCCGAGTCGCTCGCCGCGCGCCTGCGCGAGCTGCCCGGCGTGGCCACGCTCGAGACGCGCGTGCGCGCGCCGGTCAACCTGCAGGTCGAGGGCTACGAGCAGCCGGTGACCGGCCAGGTGGTGTCGATCCCGGATGGCGCGCAGCCGGCGCTGAACCGCCTGTTCCTGCGCGCCGGTGCGCTGCCCGAGCCGGGGCGCGACGACCAGGTGCTGGTGAGCGAGGCCTTCGCCGAGGCGCACGGCCTGGCACCGGGCGACCGGCTCGGCATGATCCTGAACGGCCGCCACCAGCGCCTGCTCGTGGCCGGCGTCGCGCTGTCGCCCGAGTACATCTACCAGATCCGCCCGGGCGACCTGTTCCCCGACTTCAAGCGCTACGCGGTGTTGTGGATGAACCGCACGGCGCTGGCCGCCGCGTTCGGCATGGAGGGGGCGTTCAACAACGTGACGCTGTCGCTGGCCCCCGGACGGTCGGCAGCCCAGGTGGTCGAGCAGCTCGATCTGCTGCTCGATGCGTGGGGCGGGCTCGGCGCCCACGACCGCGACGTGCAGATCTCGCACCGCTATCTCGAGCAGGAACTCACCCAGCTCGAGGCGATGGCGCGCATCGTGCCGATGATCTTCCTCGGCGTGGCGGCGTTCCTGCTCAACGTGGTGGCCGCGCGGCTGGTGCGCACGCAGCGCGAGCAGATCGCGGTGCTCAAGGCGTTCGGCTACGCCGACTTCGCGGTCGCGGCGCACTACCTGATGCTGGTGATGGCCGTGGTCGCAATCGGCTCGGTGGCCGGGGTGCTGGCCGGCGTCTGGCTCGCCGACGGCCTGGGCGGGATCTACCAGGAGTTCTTCCGTTTTCCGTGGCTGCGGCTGCAGCTGCGCCCGCAGCTCGCGCTGTTCGCGATCGGCATCGCCGCGGCGGCCGCGGCAGTCGGCGCGCTGATCGCGGTGCGCGCGGCGTTCCGCCTGCCGCCGGCCGAGGCGATGCGGCCCGCTCCGCCGGCGCGCTACCGGCGCACCGTGATCGAGCGCCTCGGCGTGGGGCGCTTCCTGAGCCAACCGACGCGCATCGTGCTGCGCAACCTCGAGCGTCAGCCGGTGAAATCGGCGCTGTCGGTGCTGGGCATCGCGCTGTCGGTGGCGATCCTCGTGCTCAGCGGCCTGCAGGAGGGCGCCGTCGAGCGCATGATCGACGTGCAGTTCCGCGTGGCGCAGCGCCAGGATGTCATGGTGACCTTCAACGAGCCGGCCTCGCAGCGCGCGGTGCACGAGCTGGCCGCGCTGCCCGGAGTGCGGCACGTGGAAAGCTTTCGCGTGGCGCCGGCGATCCTGCGCCACGGCCATCGCGAGTACCGCACCAGCCTGCAGGGCTACCAGCCCGACGGGCAGCTGTTTCGCGTGCTCGACGACCGGCTGCGGCCGATCGCGCTCGACGAGGAGGGCGTGATGATGACCGAGCACCTCGGCCGCCTCCTCGGCGTGGGGCCCGGCGACCGGGTGCAGGTGCAGGTGCTCGACGGGCGGCGCGCCCGGCTCGACATCCCGGTGGCCGGGCTGGTGACCGAGTACGTCGGCGTGGGCGTGTACCTGCCGCAGCACACGCTGAACCGCCTGCTGCGCGAGGGCCCGGCGATCAGCGGCGCGTTCCTGGCGGTGGCGCCCGAGGCGCTGCACGACACGCCGCGCCGCCTCGAGCAGATGCCGCGCGTGGCCGGCGTGACGCTGCGCGAGCACACCATCGGCGCGTTCCGCGAGCTGATGGGCGAGACGATGCTGGTCTACACGCTGTTCGTCATCGTGTTGGCCGGCTCGATCGCGTTCGCGGTCGTCTACAACAACGCGCGCATCGCGCTGGCCGAACGCAGCCACGAGCTGTCCAGCCTGCGCGTGCTCGGATTCACCCGCGCCGAGGTCGCCTACGTGCTGCTGGGCGAGCTGGCCGTGCTGACGCTGGCGGCGATCCCGCTCGGCTTCGCGATCGGCGCCGGCTTCGGCTGGCTGGTGACGCTCACGCTGCAGAACGACCTGTTCCGCATTCCCTTCGTGATCGAGCCGTCGGCGTTCGCCACTGCCGCGGCCGCGGTGCTCGCGGCCGCGCTGCTATCGTCGCTGCTGATCGGACGCAACCTGCGCAGGCTCGACATGGTCGCCGCGCTCAAGGCCTCGGAGTAGAGACCCGTGACGACATTCGCCCGGCCCACCCGCCGCACGCTGTTCCTGATCCTGCTCGCGGCGCTGATCGTGGCCGGCCTGGTGCTCGGCTTCCGCGAGCCGCCGCCGCTGGTCGATGCCGCCGAGGTGGCGCGCGGCCCGTTTCGCGTCACCGTCGAGGAGGAGGGACGCACGCGCGTGAAGGACCGCTACGAGCTGTCCGCGCCGATCGCCGGCCAGATCGGCCGCGTGTCGCTGGAACCGGGCGATCGCGTGGCGCCCGGCGATGCGCTGTTCGTGATCGACCCGCAGCCGGCCGCGCCGCTCGATGCGCGCGCGCGGGCGCAGGCGCAGGCGACGCTGGCGCGCGCCGAGTCGGCGCTGCAGGCATCGCAGACGCAGATGCAGGTCGAGCAGGCGCGCGCCGCGCTGGCCGACAGCGAGCTGGCGCGGCTGCAGCCGCTCGCGGCCAGCGGCCACGTGTCGGCGGCCGCGCTCGAGCGCGCGCAGACCGAGGCGCGCAGCGCGACGGCCGCGCTGCGCTCGGCGCGCTTCACGGTCGACGTGGCGCGCCACGAGCGCGACGTGGCGCGCGCGGCGCTGGGCGCGCACGACGCCGGCCGCGGGTCGGCGCCGCTGCAGGTGCGTTCGCCGGTGGCGGCGACCGTGCTGCGGCGCCTGCGCGAGAGCGCGGGCGCGGTGCAGCCAGGAGCGCAAGTGCTGACGCTCGGCGACCTCGACAGCCTGGAGGTGGAAGTCGACGTGCTGTCGCCCGACGCGGTGCGTCTGCAGCCCGGCATGCGGGTGGAATTCGAGCGCTGGGGCGGCGATGCGACGCTGACCGGACGGGTGCGGCGCGTCGAGCCGTCGGGCTTCACGAAGATCTCGGCGCTCGGCGTCGAAGAGCAGCGCGTGTGGGTCGTGGTCGAGCCGGACGGCGAGCGCGAAGCCTGGCGCAGGGTGGGCGACGGCTACCGGGTCGAGGCGCGCTTCGTGGTCTGGCAGGGCGACGACGTACTGCAGGTGCCGGCCGGCGCGCTGTTTCGCGAGGACGATCGCTGGGCGGTGTATGTGATCGACGGCGATCGTCTGCGCCGCCGGCAGGTGAGCACGGGACAGCGCGCCGGTCTGCTGGCGCAGGTGCTCGACGGGCTGCAGGCGGGCGAGCGGGTGGTGCTGCACCCGGGGCGCGACCTGCGCGACGGCGCGCGAGTGCGCGTGCGGCGATAGCGGGCGCCGGCACGGGCCGGGCGCCGGCGGGAACGCCCGTTCCGACGCCTGCGCCCCGACCGCTTGATTTGCATCAATCGGTCCCGTCGAAACTAACCCGGGAGGGTAAGGCGGGGACCTTGCGAGCGCCGTGGCCATAATGGTAAAACGGTACCGAAATACCAGAGGTCACCCATGGTCATGCACATCGTCGTCTGCGTGAAGCAGGTGCCGGATTCGAGCCAGATAAGGGTTCATCCGGTCACCAACACGATCATGCGCCAGGGCGTGCCGGCGGTGGTCAATCCGTTCGACCTGATCTCGCTCGAGGAGGCGCTGCGCATCAAGGACCGCTTCGGCGCGAAGGTCACCGTGCTCAGCATGGGCCCGAAGATGGCGGCCGACGCGCTCAGGAAGTGCGTGTCGTTCGGCGCCGACGAGGCGGTGCTGATCACCGATCGCGTGTTCGCGGGCTCCGATACGCTGGCCACTTCGTACGCGCTGTCGTCGGCGATCCGCACCATCGGCGGTGAGCGTCCGGTCGACATGGTGTTCTGCGGCAAGCAGACGATCGACGGCGACACCGCCCAGGTGGGCCCGGGCATCGCGCGCCGCCTCGGCCTGCAGCAGCTCACCTACGTGTCGCGCATCGAGTCGGTCGACCCGGCGGCGCGCGAGATCGTCGTGCACCGCCGCGCCGAGGGCGGCGTGCAGGTGCTGAAGACGAAGCTGCCCTGCCTGGTCACGATGATGGAGGGCGCGAACACCATCCGCTTCGCCGACATGGACGCGATGTTCCGCGCCGCGCGCTACGAGGTGATCGAGTGGGACCACAAGGCCGCCGGCATCGGCGAGGTGGCCCGTTGCGGCCTGAAGGGGTCGCCCACCGTGGTGAAGAAGGTCTTCGCGCCGCCGCCGCGCGCGAACAAGGCCGAAGTCGTCGATGCCGCCGGCAAGCCGGCGCGCGAGGCGGTCGACGCGCTGCTCGCGAAGCTGTTCGCGAAGCATCCGGCACTGG
>JAHDYE010000233.1 GCA_023383035.1 Burkholderiaceae bacterium
GGAACGGCCGGCCGGGCTGGATGGGCGGCCGAACTTAAGATTACTCTAGAATACAGCTTACCGGACGTCAAGCCCACCGCGTCAAGCCTTTCGCGGCGTCGCCGGCGCGCGCATGACGGCCGCCGTGCGCGTCTCGCCGAGCGCGACGTAGGCGCGCAGGTGTGCTGGGCCCCGCTTTCCGGATCTCCGCGCGCCTGCGTAATCATGCGCATAGACGGTGACCGCGAATCCGTGCGAAAAGCATGGGCGTGTTGCTTCCCGAACTGTCCGCGCTACGTTCACCGGATGGCGCTGGTGGAACCGTCGGTCTACGTGCCGCGCGCGGGCTGCGAGCCGCCGCAGCCGGCGTGGAAGCGCTTCGAAATGTTCCGCGACGTGCTGCCGCGTCCGCCCGAATGACCGCGGAACGCCTGCCGGATTCTCACCCGCCGCGGGCCAGCGCGCGCGCGCACTGCCCGACCAGCGCCGGGCCGCGGTAGATCAGGCCGGTGTAGAGCTGCACGAGCGTGGCGCCGGCCGCGATCTTGGCGCACGCGTCCGCCGCGCTCAGGATGCCGCCCACGCCGATGATCGGATAGTCGCGCGGCAGCGCGCTTCGCAGCGCGCGGATCACCCGGTTCGATGGCTCGAACACCGGCGCGCCCGACAGCCCGCCGGCTTCGCCGGCGTGCGGCAACCCGGCCACCGCGTCGCGCGATACCGTGGTGTTGGTGGCGATCACCGCGTCGATGCCGTGGCGCACCAGCAGCGCCGCGATCGCCGCGATCTGTTCGTCGTCCAGGTCGGGCGCGATCTTCAGCGCCAGCGGCACGCGCCGGCCGTGCCGGCCCGCCAGCGCCGCGCGGCGCGCCTGCAGCGCGGCCAGCAGCTCGTCGAGCGCATCCCCGCCCTGCAGCTGGCGCAGGTTCTTCGTGTTCGGCGACGAGATGTTCACCGCCACGTAGCCCGCGTGCTCGTAGACGCGCTCCAGGCAGAACAGGTAGTCGTCGAGCGCACGCTCGATCGGCGTGGCGGCATTCTTGCCGATGTTCAGCCCGAGCACGCCGCGCCACTTCGCGCGGCGCACGTTCGCGACGAAGGCATCCACGCCGGCGTTGTTGAACCCCATGCGGTTGATCAGCGCATCGCGCTGCGGCAGCCGGAACAGGCGCGGCTTCGGGTTGCCGGGCTGCGGCCGCGGCGTCACCGTGCCGACCTCGATGAAGCCGAATCCGAGCGCGGCCAGCGCGTCGATGTGCGCGCCGTTCTTGTCGAGGCCGGCGGCCAGGCCGACGCGATTGCGCAGCGTCAGCCCCATGACCTGCACCGGATCGTCGACCGGGCAGCCGAGCGCCAGCCGCAGCGCGCCCGTGCGCGCGGCGCGATCGATCGCGCCGAGCGCGAGCGCGTGCGCGTGCTCGGGGTCGAGGGCGAACAGGAACGGGCGCGCGAACGCGTACGGATTCATCGCGTGCCGTCGGCCGCGGCGCCGGGGCACGGCGCCCAGCGTCCGTCGACCAGGCACTCGATCGGCCTGAAGTTCGCCTTGTAGGCCATCTTGGAGCTTTGCGCGATCCAGTAGCCGAGGTACAGGTGCGGCAGGCCGAGCTGGCGGCACTGCCCGATCTGCCACAGGATGTTGTAGGTGCCGTAGCTGGCGCCGGGCGAATCGGGATCGAAGAAGGTGTAGACCGACGACAGGCCGTCCTCCAGGATGTCGATGATCGACACCATGCGCAGCGTACCGTCGGTTTCGCGGAACTCCACCAGTCGCGTGTTGACCTTGCTCTGCAGCAGGAACTGCGCGTACTGCTCGCGGCTGTCGTGGTCCATGCCGCCGCCTGCATGGCGGCTCGACTGGTAGCGCAGGTACAGCTCGTAGTGCTCGGGCGAGAAGCCGAGCCGCGCCACCAGCGTCCGGAGGCCGCGATGATGCTTCGATGCGCGCCGCTGGCTGCGCGACGGGCTGAAATGATTCACCGGCACGCGCACCGGCACGCAGGCGCGGCAGCCGTCGCAATGCGGCCGATACGTGAAGATGCCGCTGCGCCGGAATCCGGCCTTCACCAGTCCGCTGTAGACATCGGCGTTGATCAGATGGTTCGGCGTGGCGACCTGGGAGCGCGCCTGGTGCCCGGGCAGATAGCTGCAGGGATAGGGTGCGGTCGCGTAGAACTGGAGCGCCGCGAACGGCAGTTCCTTGAGATGCGTCATGCGTCCGGTAGCTCGATGCGCAATGCCCGCCAGTCGGGCCCCGGCTGCCGGACGAGCTCGGCGACCTGTTCCAGGAACGACGCACGTGCGATTTCGCGCGCCCCGAACGAAGCCAGATGACGGGTGTTCTGCTGGCAGTCTATCACGCGAAAACCGTGCCCGCGCAGCAGCCGCACCAGCGCGCACAGCGCCGCTTTCGAGGCATCGGGCACGCGCGTGAACATCGACTCGCCGTAGAACATCCGGCCGATCGCCACGCCGTACAGTCCGCCCACGAGGCGCTCGCCTTCCCACACTTCCACCGAATGCGCCGCGCCCGCGCGGTGCAGCGTGCCGTAGGCCGTCGCCATGTCGCGCGTGATCCAGGTGCCGTCCTGGCCCGCGCGCGGCATCGAGCACTCGCGCATCACGCGTTCGAAGCAGGCGTCGAGCGTGATGCGCCAGCGTGCGTCGCGGCGCGCGCGGCGCAGCGTCCTGGCGAGCGAGCGGCTGATTCTCAGCTCGTCCAGGTGCAGCACCATGCGTGGATCGGGCGACCACCACAGCACCGGTTGCGCTTCGGTGTACCAGGGAAAGATGCCTTTGCGGTACGCCTCGAGCAGGCGCGTCGCCGACAGGTCGGCGCCGGCGGCCAGCAGGCCGTTCGGATCGGTCCACGCCTGCGACGGATCGGGCAGCGGATCGTCCGGGCCGATCCAGGTGAGCACGCGGCGCGGCTGTCGGGTCATGCGCGGTACGGTATCGAACGCGATGCGGAATCGGGAGCCACGAACGTCGATGCTAGCCGAGCAGGGCCGGATGGGTCGGTCGCCGTGCCGCCGCCGGGTCGGGTACCGGCCTCGGCGGCGCGCCGGTCATCCCTGCCGGGGGCGCGGCTCGTAGCGGATGGTGCCGGTGTGCATCGTGTAGACGCCACGCTCGCGGTCGGCGAAGTACCAGCGCAGCGTCTGCGCGACGGTACGGAACGCGATCGCGTCCCAAGGGATTTCGGCCTGCGCGAACAGGCGTGCCTCGAGGCTCTCGGGGCCCGGGTCGAGCGCCGGATCGAGCAGTTCGGCACGGAAGAACACGTGCACCTGGTTCACGTGCGGCACGTCGAGCATGGAGAACGGCTCGCCCAGCGCGATGCGCGCGCCGGCTTCCTCGACGGTTTCGCGCTCGGCACCTTCCGCGGTGGTCTCGCCGTTCTCCATGAAGCCCGCGGGCAGCGTCCAGTATCCGTAGCGCGGCTCGATCGCGCGCCGGCACAGCAGCACCTTGTCCTGCCAGACCGGGATGGTTCCCAGCACCATGTTCGGGTTCTGGTAGTGGATCGTTCCGCACTGCGCGCAGCCGTAGCGCGGGCGATTGTCGCCCGGCGGGACGCTCAACAGGACTTCGTGGCCGCAGACCGAGCAGAACTTCATCGTGACGTCGGGTGTATGCCGCAGCAGCCTGCGTTGGGTGCGATCCTGCGGAGTTCGCGCGAGTGTAGCAGCGGCTTCGGTCCGACACAGCGCCGGGCATCTCCCGGATGTCGATGGCCGGCGCCCCGCCGTCGCGCTTTCGCAGGCCGACGCCGCCCATTGTGGGCATACGCGACGTGGTTCGGCGCTTCCGTAGAATCAGGGAGCCAGGGGGAGGACACGGATGTTCACGAACAATCCATTCGCGTCGACAGCGTCATCCCTTTCCGACGGCTTCCTGCAGTGGTTCCTGGTCGTGATGGTCCTGCTGGTGGTGCTCGGGACGATCTTCGACGTCGTACACAAGGGGAGTGCCCGGTACTTCTTCGAGAGCCTGCGCCAGTCACGCCGGAAGGGCACGCGCGAAGTCGGCGCGGCCGAGCTCGCCTCGATCGCGGTCCGCACGGCCGTGGTGGACGTGCTGGCCTCGGGCGAGTTCTGCAACGCCAGGCGCCGTGCCGCCCACTTGCTCGGCATGTACGGATTCGTGCTTTACGTCGTGGCCACCGCCGTCCTGGTCTTCGGCTACCCCGGCGCGATGCGGGCAGGCATCTGGCCGGCACTGTGGTGGATCGGCGCCCTGATGGTCTGCGCGGGAGGCTACTGGTTCTGGTTCTTCATCCGCGCCGACGTTGCCGCCGAGGGGCGCTCGCCGCTGCGCGTGGTCCAGGCCGACCTGTTCGTCCTGTCGCTGCTGGCGAGCACGACGCTCGGACTCGCCTGGGCCGTGACGGGAGGGGGCACCGGAGCGCTCTTCTGGTTCTACCTCGCGGCGACCGCGTTCCTGTTCGGCTCGGTGCCGTGGTCGAAGTTCGCGCACATGTTCTTCAAGCCTGCAGCCGCCTTCGAAAAGCGCATCAGCAGGGCGAACGGCACGCGCAACAACCTGCCGGCACCTGCCGACAAGCCCGCGAAGCTCGGTCGCCAGCCGAAGCACGCCCGGCACTACTAGAAGCGGAGGGGAAGCACGATGCCCACTTTCGTCTACATGACCCGTTGCGACGGCTGCGGCCACTGCGTGGACATCTGCCCGTCGGACATCATGCACATCGACAGGACGTACCGGCGTGCCTACAACCTCGAGCCGAACATGTGCTGGGAATGCTACTCGTGCGTGAAGGCATGCCCGCAGGACGCGATCGACTGCCGCGGCTACGCCGATTTCGCTCCGCTCGGGCACAGCGTGCGCGTGCTGCGCGAGGAAGAGAAGGGCACCGTATCGTGGAGAATCCGGTTCCGCGACGGCCGCGAGAAGAACTTCGAATCGCCGATTCGCACCACGCCATGGGGCTCGATCCCGGCGCCGCAGGAACTCGCTCCGCCGCGGCCCGAGGATTTCTCGAACCAGTTGCTCGCGCACGAACCGGACTCGCTCAGGGTGGACGCAGGGCTGCCCACGCTGCACAAGGATCGACTGAAGCAGGGAGTCGCGTGATGGGTCTGCTCGGAGGCAGGAAGACGATCAACGTCGACGCCGACATCCTCGTGATCGGCGGAGGAATGGCCGGCACGGGAGCGACCTACGAGTCGCGCCATTGGGGGCGCGACCTCAGGATCGTGTGCGTCGAGAAGGCCAACATCGAGCGCAGCGGCGCCGTCGCCCAGGGCCTGTACGCGATCAACTGCTACATGGGCATGCAGTGGGGCGAGAACCGGCCCGAGGACCACGTGCGCTACGCGAGAAACGACCTGATGGGCCTCGTGCGCGAGGATCTCGGGTACGACATCGCGCGGCACGTCGACGGCACCGTGCACAAGTTCGAGGAATGGGGCCTGCCGATCATGCGCGACCCCGCCACCGGTCGCTACCAGCGCGAAGGCAAGTGGCAGATCATGATCCACGGCGAGAGCTACAAGC
>JAHDYE010000234.1:0-1104 GCA_023383035.1 Burkholderiaceae bacterium
CCAGCCGTCGGCCAGCACGAACAGGATCAGCTTGAACGGAAGCGCCACCAGCACCGGCGACAGCATCATCATGCCCATCGACATCAGCACGCTGGCGACGATCAGGTCGATCAGCAGGAACGGAACGAACACCATGAAGCCGATCTGGAACGCGGTCTTGAGCTCGCTGATCACGAAGGCAGGGATCAGCACGCGCATCGGCACTTCCTCGGCCGAGTCCGGCGGCTCGACGCGCGCGATGCGGCTGAACAGCGCCACGTCGCTCTCGCGGGTCTGCTTCTGCATGAACGCGCGCAGCGGCCGGCTGCCGTTCTCGATCGCCTGTTCGAAGCCGATGCGCTGCTCCGAGTACGGCTTGTAGGCATCTTCGTGGATGCGGTCCAGCGTCGGTCCCATCACGAAGAAGGTCAGGAACAGCGCCATGCCCACGATCACCTGGTTCGGCGGGCTCGCCTGCAGGCCGAGCGCCTGGCGCACCAGCGACAGCACGATCACGATGCGCGTGAAGCTGGTCATCAGCAGCAGCACCGCCGGCAGGAACGACAGCGCCGAGAAGATCAGCATCGTCTGCACCGGCACCGAATAGGTGGTGCCGGTCGGGCCGGTGCTCGCGTTCAGCGTCAGCACGCCCTGGGCCTGCAGCGCCGCCGGCGCGACCAGCGCGGCCGCACCGATCGCCGTGGCGACCAGCCGCGCGGTTCGCTCGCGGGTTGCGCCGCGCAGCGCAGCGGTGCGGCACGGCGCAGCGGTACGGGCGCCCGTGCCGGCGGGTTCGATGTGCGGCGGGGTGCCGGTCATCGGTTCAGGACGGGCGTGCATGGCGGCGGGCGAAGTTGCGCAGCAGGTCGGGAAATCCGGTAGCAGCCGCGGCGACGGCGCCTTCGCCGGCGCTCGGCGGTGCGTCGAGTTCGGTGAGCAGCGTGATGGTCTGCGGCGTGATCCCGATCACCAGCCATTTGCGGTCCGCGCGCACCAGCGCGATGCGCTCGCGCGTGCCCACCGCAATGGCGCCGGCGATCGCCAGGCCGGCGTTGCCGCGCGTGGCGGCCGACTGGCCGCGACGCAGCAGCCACGCGGTGGCGGGAATCGCGGCGAGCACCAGCA
>JAHDYE010000234.1:1145-5489 GCA_023383035.1 Burkholderiaceae bacterium
GATCAGGCAGCCATTGACCAGCACGTCCATCGGCTCGCCGGCCATCGCGTCGAGCTCGATCACCGAGCCCTGGGCGAGCTGCAGGATGTGGCGGATCGGGATGCGGGTGCGTCCCAGTTCCACCGACAGCTGCACCGGGATGTCCAGGATCATGTCGATGTCGTGGTGCCCGTCCTTGCCCGCGCCGGAGAGCTTCGGGAACAGCTCTGCGGCAGCGAGCCCGGTCGGCGCCGGCGCGTCTTCGGCGACCGTCTGGAGGCTGTCGTGGGGATCATCGCTCGCCATGGGGAGCTCCGTTCGGATGGTCGGGGTGGACGGTGAGGAAGGACTGGACCTTGATCGCATAGCGACCGTTCGAGATGCCGTAGCGGCACGACAGCACCGGCACGCCGTCGATCGTCGCCTGCAGCGTCTGGTCGAGGTCGAGTTCGATGAAATCGCCGGCTTTCAGCGCGACCAGGTCGGCCACCGTGGCGCGCGCATGGCCGAGTTCGGCCACCACTTCGACCTCGGCGGCCTCGAGCTGCCGCGACAACCTTGCGGTCCAGCGGCGGTCGGGCGTGCGCGTGTCGCCGGGCTGCGTGGAGTACAGCGTCTGGCGGATCGGCTCGAGCACCGCGTGCGGGATGCACAGGTGCAATGCGCCGCTCGCGCCGCCGATCTCGATGTCGAACTTCGCCGACACGACCAGATCGCCGGCGGCGGCGATGCCGATGAAGCGCGGGTGCGACTCCGAGCGCACGTGCTCGAGAACGAGCGGATAGGTGCCGGCCCATGCCTTGCGCCAGGCCTCGCAGGCGACGTCGACGATACGGCGGCCGATGTGCAGCTCGGCGGTCGAGAACTCGCGCTCTTCGGCCTGCGGGTGGGGGCGGCCCACGCCGCCGAACAGCGCGTCGACCACGCCGGACACCAGTTGCGATTCGCACACCAGCAGCGCGTTGCCGCGCAGCGGCTCGAGCAGCATCAGGTTGAAGTGCGCGGGCGCGGCGATCTCGCGCATCGTCTCCGCGTACTGGCGGATGCGCGCCGGCGAGGCGCTCACCACCGGCTTGCGGCCCACGAACCCGGACAGCGCGCTCGCGAGATGGCGTGCGAAGCGCTCGTGCGCCAGTTCGAGTACCGGCATGTGGGCGCGCACCACCTGTTCGCGGCGCCCGAGATCGAAGGCATGGACCGCCTCGCCGGCCCCGTTGCCCACCTCGTCGGCCGTGGCGCGGGCGTCGTCGCTGCCCTCCACGCCGTCGAGCAGCGCATCGACTTCGTCCTGGGAGAGGAATGCTTCGGTCATGATGTGCGCAGGCGGGTGTGTCGCAGCGGCGTCGTCACTGGACGATGAAGTGCGAGAAGTGCACCGCTGCCACCGGGTTCGATCGGCCCGCAGTGGCGTTGCCCGGTGCCGCTGCGGCGCCGGCTGCCTTCGCATCGGCCGCAGGAGGCTGCCAGCCCAGCTCGTGCGCGGTGAGGGCGGCGATCCGGTTCGCGAGCCGTTCCTTGCCCGTCACCGTCAGCAGCTCCTTCGATTCGAGCGACGACAGCTGCAGCAGGATCGCGTTGCGGATCGCCGGCATCCGGGTCTTGATCGACTGCTCGGTCTGGGTGTCGGCGACCTCCAGCATTACCGCGATCTGGGCCATCCGTTCGCCGCCTTCGTCGGCCAGGTTCACGGTGAACTGCTCGAGCGGCACGAACACCGCGTTCGTTCTGGCACGCGGCGCCTCGGCTGCGGCGGCGACCGGCTCGGTGCCGGGTCGCCCGAGGAAGAACCAGCTCGCGGCCCCGCCGCCGGCGAACAGCAGTACTGCAGCCGCGATCGGGATCAGTTTGCGGGAGCGCTTCCCCGACGGGGCATCCTGGGCGGGAGCATCCTGGGAGTTCGCTTTGTCCGTCATCGCAGTTCCTGTACGAGGTGATCGCGTGGCCCGAAGGCATCGCTACGGAAGCGATTGTCGACAGTGCGCGGCCGCCCCGATCCGCGGAAAAGCGCCGCCCGGGACCCGCTGTTCGCACGCCGATGCGCGCGATGCGGGCGGGCGGGAGCGTCAGGCGTACAGGTCGACCAAGCCGCGGGCAGCACCGGCCGGCGCGGGTGCGCCGGGAAAACCGGCCTGGCGCGCGTCGAACGTGGACAGCGGCGCGCCGACGGCTTCACCGGTGCCGCGGCCGGTGCCGCCGCCGGGCTCGCGTCCGGCACGACCGTCCGACACGCTGGAGCCGGACAGCATCAGCCCGTGCTCGGCCAGCATGTCTTCGAGGATCGGCAGCGTCTGCTCGATGGCCTGCCGGGTTTCCGGCTGCGCCGCGCTGAACGCGACGCGCGCCGTTTCGCCGTTCAGCGACAGCTCGATGCGCACCGGCCCGAGCTCCTTCGGATTGAGCACGATCTCGGCCCGCTCGATGCCGCGCAGGGCGAGCGAGGCCACTTCGGCGGCGAAATGGTTCGTGAACGCCGGATGAGCGAGCGGCGTCGGAATCGTGCCGAACGTCGGCGGCTGCGTGCCCTGCGGGGCGGCGGGCGCCTGCGGCGCAGTGCCGACCGTCGCCGCGGCGAACGTGCCGCTGCCGAGGGCAGAGGAACGTCCGACCGCGTCGCCGGGCGCGTGTCGCATCGCCGCCGCTGCCGCTTCCCGGGAAAGGAGGTCGACGGTCGCGGGGCCGTCGATGGCGCCTGCGTCCGCTGTGTCCGGTGTGGGCGCGAGCGCGTCGATAGGCTCGGACGGGTCGGCCGCGACGTCGGGCGCGGGCTTCGGTGCGAGGCGCGGCGCGCCGTGTGCAAGCCGTTCGGCACCAGCGGCAACGGGCGCGGCGACGAGACCGTCGATCGCGGCGGCCGCTGCAGCGGACCCGGCCGGCGGTTCGGCGGTCGGAATCTCGACGGTGGGCGCAGGGCTGGCCGCGAGCGGGGCGGCGGATGGAGGGAGAGGCAGGGTGGCGGGCAAGGGGCTGGCCGATTCCGCCGGTGCGCTGCCGGATGTCCCCGACGCAGCCGATTCGTCGGCCGCGGTCGGGGCCACGACATCGGCCGCTGCGCCGGCAAGCGCCGGCGCCTCGGCCTCATGAGGGGCGGTCGACGCGGCTGCCTCGCCACCAGCCTGTGGTGCCGCAGCCTCGCGGGAGACGGCGCTGCGCGCAGCCCCCACGGCCGACGGCTGCGTATCGCGCGCTTCGCCGCGCGACGCCGGTCGTCGCACGGCGGAATCGCGCACCGCTGCCCGATGCGCCACGCCGTCGCGCGCCCCGGCTTCGTCGCGCCGGCGGCCGGTGCCGTCGTTCCTGGCGCGTTCGCGCGCGGCGCTGTCGCTTCGGGCCCGGTCGCGGGCGTCCTGGTCGTTTCGGCTCTGGATACGCGCGTCGTCGTTGCGCGCGCTCGCGCGTGCGGCGTCGGCGTCGAGGTCGCCGGCCGTGCGCTCGTGCGTGCGCCGCGACGCCTGCTGCTCGACCTCGCGCCGTGCGCGGGCGATCGCATCGCCGAACGAGGCGAGCGCCTCGTCGCGGCGTCCGCGCGAAATCGCGGGGTTCGATCCCGTCGGCGCAGCGACGTGCGTGCCGTGCGTGCGCGCGGGCCCTGGTGTGGCGGTCCGGTCGGCCTGCGGCAGGATCGACGCGTTCAGAAGCGATTCAGGACTCATCGGCGGATTTTCTCCGGTGCCGCTGCAGCAGTTGCGCGGCGATTTCGTCGGTGTGGCGCTGGTCGGCGCGATGCAGCCGCAGGCGACGGATCGATTCGCGCCGGGCCTGCACCGCCTCGAACGCGAGCAGGCGGCGCTGGCGCTCGAGCAGCTCGGCGTGCTCGCGCTCGGCGTTGTCGCGCAGTCCGTCGCGCTGGCGCGTCTGTTCGTCGATCGCGACGTCGAGCTTGCGCGTGAAGCCTTCACGGATGCGCAGCAGCGGCGAGTCGGTGTGTGCCTGCGTGCGCACCCGTCCGAGGTGTTCGTGCAGGTACGACGACAGCATGTCGAGCGTCTTCTGCGCCTGCGCGACCTCGTGCTGCGCGCTGGCGGCCTGCGCGGCCGCGTCGTCGCGCTGGCGCCGCGCGTGTTCGATCAGGCGTTGCAGCGGGCTGCGTTTCATGCGTGCGCGCCTTTCGCGGCGGTGGCCGCATGCGCGCCGGCATGCGCGCCCGCGTGCGGGCCGGCCTGCGCGCCGGTGCCGCCCGCGCTCGCGACCAGGCGCGCGAGCGCCTGCCGCGAAGTCTCGATGTCGCAGCGTTCGCCGATGTCCTGCCTGAGGAAGCGCGAGATCTGCGGCAGCAGTGCGATCGCCAGGTCGGTGTCCGGATCGCTGCCGGCGACGTAGGCGCCCACGGCGATCAGGTCGCGGCTGCGCTGGTAGTGCGACCACAGC
>JAHDYE010000235.1 GCA_023383035.1 Burkholderiaceae bacterium
CGCGTTCGCGGTCAAGGTGCCGATGTGGCCGGTGCACACCTGGCTGCCCGACGCCCACGTCGAGGCGCCCACCGGCGGCTCGGTGGTGCTGGCGGCGGTGATGCTGAAGCTGGGCGCCTACGGCTTCCTGCGCTTCTCGCTGCCGATCACGCCCGATGCGAGCCACGAGCTGTCGGGGCTGGTCATCGCGCTGTCGCTGATCGCCGTGGTCTACGTGGGCCTGGTCGCGCTGGTGCAGGCCGACATGAAGAAGCTGGTCGCGTACTCTTCGGTCGCGCACATGGGCTTCGTCACGCTCGGCTTCTTCATCTTCAACCAGCTGGGCGTGCAGGGCGCGATCGTGCAGATGATCTCGCACGGCTTCGTCTCGGGCGCGATGTTCCTGTGCATCGGCGTGCTGTACGACCGTATGCATTCGCGCAAGATCTCCGACTACGGCGGCGTCGTCAACACGATGCCGAAGTTCGCCGCGCTGTTCATGCTGTTCGCGATGGCCAACGCCGGTCTGCCCGGCACCTCGGGTTTCGTCGGCGAGTTCTTCGTCATCCTGGGCGCGGTGCAGTACCAGTTCTGGATCGCGCTGGCCGCAGCCAGTACGCTGATCTGGGGCGCGGCGTATTCGCTGTGGATGTACAAGCGCGTGATCTTCGGTGCGGTAGCCAACGAGCGCGTGGCCGCGCTCGCCGACATCGGCCGTCGCGAATTCTGGATGCTGACTGCGATGGCGCTGCTGGTGCTCGGCATGGGCGTCTATCCGAAGCCGGTGACCGACATGACCGAAGCCTCCGTGAAGGCGCTGCTCGAGCATGTCGCCGTCTCGAAGCTCGAGAAACGATGATGAATGCCCAATCCCTGAACGTGCTGGCGGCGCTGCCCGAGATCGCGCTGCTCGTCGCCACTCTGGTGGTGCTGCTGGTCGACGTGCTGGTGCCGGCGCGACGCGGCGTCTCCACCGGCGCGCTGGCGCTGCTCGCGCTGCTGGCGCCGCTGGCGGCCACGCTGTGGCAGATCGGCTCGCCCACGCAGTACGCGTTCTCCGGCATGTACGTCGCCGACGCGCTGTCGCACCTGCTCAAGCTGTGCGCCTACGCGGCGATCGCGGCCACGCTGGCCTACGGCGCGCGCTACAGCGGCGATCGCGCGCTCGACCGCGGCGAATTCCACGTGCTGGCGCTGTTCTCGCTGCTCGGCCAGATGGTGATGATCTCGGCCAACAACCTGCTGATCGTCTACCTCGGGCTCGAGCTGATGTCGCTGTCGCTGTACGCGATGGTGGCGCTGCGTCGCGATGCGCCGATGGCCGGCGAGGCGGCGATGAAGTACTTCGTGCTGGGCGCGCTCGCCTCGGGGTTCCTGCTCTACGGCATGTCGATGATCTACGGCGGTGCCGGCTCGCTCGAGCACGGGCGGATCGCCGCGGCGTTCACCGGCGGGCAGTTGAACCGCACCGTCTTCACGTTCGGCGTCGTGTTCATCGTCGCCGGCCTGGCGTTCAAGCTGGGCGCGGTGCCGTTCCATGCGTGGCTGCCCGACGTGTACCACGGCTCGCCCACGTCGGTGACGCTGCTGATCGCGGCCGGCCCGAAGCTGGCCGCGTTCGCGATCGCGTTCCGGCTGCTGGTCGAGACGCTGATCGGCGTGGCGGCCGACTGGCAGCAGATGCTGATGGTGCTCGCGGTCGCCTCGCTCGCCGTCGGCAACATCGTCGCCATCGCGCAGACCAACTTCAAGCGCATGCTGGCGTACTCGACGATGTCGCACATCGGCTTCGTGCTGCTCGGGCTGCTGGCCGGCGTGGTGGGCGGCGATACATCGCTGGCCGGCGGCGCGTACGGCTCGGCACTGTTCTACATGATCACCTACGTGCTCACGACGCTGGGCACGTTCGGGCTGGTGCTGCTGCTCTCGCGGCAGGGTTTCGAGGCCGACGAGATCGACGACCTGAAGGGCCTGAACCGGCGCAGCCCGTGGATGGCCTTCGTGATGCTGATCATGATGTTCTCGTTCACGGGCATTCCGCCGCTGGTGGGCTTCTATGCGAAGGTGGTGGTGCTCAAGGCGGTGATCGACGCCGGCCACATCTGGCTGGCGGTGCTGGCCGTGCTGTTCTCGCTGGTGGGCGCCTTCTATTACCTGCGGGTGGTCAAGGTGATGTACTTCGACCTGCCGGCGGACCTCGCGCCGATCGAGGCCGCGCCCGGCGCGCGTGCCACCATGGCGGTCAACGGCGCGCGGGTGCTGTGGCTGGGTATCGTGCCGGGGCCGTTGCTGGCGGCCTGCCTCGAGGCGGTCCGGCAGGCGCTGGGCACGTAGACGGGTCGCCCGCGCTCTTGCGGGCAACCATGATCTCCGGCGCGTCGGTCCCACGCGCGACGGGAATCGGACGGCAAGCATGAAAGACTTGCGGGAAATCCGGATCGATTCGGAAGTCGTCTTTCGTGGCGGCTTCCTGGAAGTGCGCCGAGATCGCGTGCGCCTGCCCGACGGGCGATCGAGCCAGCGCGAGTTCGTCGCCCATCCGGGTGCGGCGGCGATGGTGCCGATCTTCCCCGACCAGCGCATCCTCGTCGAGCGCCAGTTCCGTTACCCGGTGGGAGCGACCTTCGTCGAAGTGCCCGCCGGCAAGCTCGATCCGGGCGAAACCGCGCTGCAGACGGCGCGCCGCGAGTTGGTCGAGGAGACCGGCTATCGCGCCGGCGAGTGGGCCCTGCTCACGCGGCTGCACACCGCGATCGGGTTCTCCGACGAGGCGATCGACCTGTTCCTGTGCCGCGACCTGACGCACACCGGCCAGGCGCTCGACGACGGCGAATTCCTCGAGATCGAGATCGTTACGCTCGGCTGGCTGATGGACGAGTTGCGCGCAGGGCGGCTGAGCGACGTGAAGACGCAGATCGCGGTGTTCTGGCTGGAACGCCTCTTCGCGGGCGCATGGCCGTGGCCGGAGTTCAGGAAATACGATTGAAGATCAAATCGTTGCATCAACTTCATGATGCACCGGCTTGCATCTCATCGAATTGATGAATGACTATATTCATCGTGAAATAAGATAAGTTCCACGGTCGTGACCCATCCGCACGCCGACTAACCGATGGTCATCAGGGTCGCGTTACCGCCGGCCGCCGCGGTATTCACGCTGACCACCCGTTCGACGACGAGGCGCTCCAACCGGATGTCGGTGTCGCCCGGCGCGAGGCCCTGCACGGCGACGATCGGGCCTTCCCGTCGTGCCATGTGCCGGCACAGTTCGGCGAGTGCCGCAGCGCTGCCGTGGAAGAGCACCGCGTCCACATCGTGCAGCGCCGATGATGAGCTGCCGGACGCTGTCTCCGTGTCGCGCGGCGCCGACGGCGCGTCGCCGGACACCGTGCCTGCGTGAGGCGCGGCGGGCGTCGAACCGCCGACGACCGCGTTTTCGTCCAGCACGATGCGCGCCTGCACCGGCGCCGGCAGCACGCGGCGCAGCGCGGCCGCGGCCGGTGGCCACACGGCGCGCGAGCCCACCGCCAGCACCGCGGCCAGCTGCACCAGGCGGTCGGCGTCGTCCTCGGCCAGGCACAGCGTGGCGCGTCGCGGCACCAGGCGGTAGACGTTGCGTTCGCCGGTCGGCCCGGGCAGGACCTGCGACCAGCCGGCACGCGCCTGTGCCGCGTACCGCTCGCACAGCGCGGCGAGCGCCGTGCGGCCTTCGGCGCGGGCCCAGTCGCGCAGGGCGGCCAGCGGCCCGGCGACCGACACTTCGCGCGCGGGCAGCGCGCGCGCCACCGCGTCGGCCGGCCGCTGAGAGAGCAGCCGGTAGAGGTACAGCGGGCCGCCCGCCTTGGGTCCGGTTCCCGACAGGCCTTCGCCGCCGAAGGGCTGCACGCCGACCACCGCCCCGACCATGTTGCGGTTCACGTATACGTTGCCGGCCTGCGCCTGTTCGACCACCTGCGTGATCGTCTCGTCGATGCGCGTATGCAGCCCCAGGGTCAGGCCGTAGCCGGTGGCGTTGATTCGCGCAAGCAGCGCATGGAGGTCGGCGCGACGGTAGCGCACCACGTGCAGCAGCGGGCCGAAGACTTCGCGTTCGA
Source organism: Burkholderiaceae bacterium (assembly GCA_023383035.1). Taxonomy (GTDB): domain Bacteria; phylum Pseudomonadota; class Gammaproteobacteria; order Burkholderiales; family Burkholderiaceae_E; genus Zeimonas. Next base: position 4,074 of record JAHDYE010000235.1, read on the forward strand.
GCTCCTCGATCCCGTTCAGCGTGATCAGCGTCGGCGGCACGAACGTGCCGTGACGCGCCGCTTCGGCGTACCCGCGCGCGGCCGGCTGGTACACGTCGCGGCCTCTGTCGCGCATCGCGTCGATGTGGCGCTCGAGCGCGGCACGGGCCTCGGCGTCGATCACCGGGCCGACGTCCACCGCCAGCCGGTCCGGGTTGCCGACGCGCAGCTCGTCCATCGCGCCGCGCAGCATCGTGATCACGCGTCCGGCCGCTTCCTCCTGCAGGCACAGCACGCGCAGCGCCGAGCATCGCTGTCCGGCGCTGTCGAAGGCCGAGCCGATCACGTCGCCCACGACCTGCTCGGGCAACGCCGAGGAGTCGACGATCATCGCGTTCTGGCCGCCGGTTTCCGCGATCAGCGGCACCGGGCGGCCCTGCGCATCGAGGCGGCCGGCAATGGCGCGTTCGAGCAGGCGTGCCACTTCGGTCGAGCCGGTGAACAGCACGCCGCGGGTGCGCGCATCGGCCACCAGTTGCGCGCCGACCGTCTCGCCACGGCCCGGAAGCAGCTGCAGCGCGCCGCGCGGCACGCCGGCGCGCCACAGCGTGCGTACCGCTTCGGCGGCGACGAGCGGCGTCTGCTCGGCGGGTTTGGCCAGTACCGCGTTGCCCGCGGCCAGCGCCGCGGCCGCCTGGCCGGTGAAGATCGCCAGCGGAAAGTTCCACGGGCTGATGCAGGCCACCGGGCCCAGCGGAAAGTGGGTGTCGTTGGCGAATTCGCGGCGCACCTGCGCCGCGTAGTAGCGCAGGAAGTCGGTCGCCTCGCGCACTTCGGCGATGGCGTTCGCGCAGGTCTTGCCCGCCTCGCGGATCAGCAGCCCGATCAGGCGCGGCATCGCCTGTTCGAGGTGCCCGGCCGCGCGCTCCAGCGCGGCGGCGCGCTCGGCAGGCGCGGTCGCGGCCCAGACCGGCGTGAACGCCTCCGCCGCGCGCAGCGCGGCGTCGACGTCCTCGACCGAAGCTTCCTGCACGTGACCGACGACGTCGCGGTGATCGGCCGGATTGCGCACCGGCACGGCAACGCCGGTGCGCGCCTCGACCGCGAGCAGCGGCGTCGCGAGCCACGGTTCGGCGGCATGGGCGCGCAAGGCGCCGCGCAGTTGCGCGAGCTGCCGGTCGCTCGCGAGGTCGAGTCCGCGCGAATTGACGCGCTCGGCACCATAGAGCGCGCGCGGCAGTGCGATCGCGGGATGAGGCAGGCCCGATGCCCCCTCGCGCTGCGCCAGGTGTTCGGCGGCCTGTACCGGGTCCTGCACCAGCTCCGCGAGCGGGATCGAGCGGTCGGCGATACGGTGCACGAACGACGTGTTGGCGCCGTTCTCGAGCAGGCGGCGCACCAGGTAGGCGAGCAGCGTCTCGTGCGTGCC
>JAHDYE010000236.1 GCA_023383035.1 Burkholderiaceae bacterium
ACGCGCGACAACAAGGTGGTGCAGACACTCGCCCGCGCGCTGCTCGCGCTCGGCTACGTCGTCTGGCGCCCGAACTTCCGCGGCGTGGGCGGATCGGACGGCCGCTACGACGACGGCGTCAGCGAAACCGACGATCTGCTCGCGGTGGTCGCGCATGCGCGCGCGCATGCCGCGTCGCTCGGGCTGGTCCGGCCGCCGCTGGTGCTGGCCGGCTTCTCGTTCGGCAGCTTCGTGCAGGCGCGCGTGGCCGCCCGACTGCGCGAAGCGGGCGAGCCGGCCACGCGACTGGTGCTGGTGGGTACCGCGGTATCGCGCTTCGACGTCGGGACGGTGCCGTCCGACACGCTGGTAGTGCACGGCGAAGTCGACGAAACGGTGCCGTTGACGGCGGTGTTCGACTGGGCTCGTCGGCAGGATCTGCCGGTCGTCGTCCTGCCCGGCGCGGATCATTTCTTCCATCGTAAACTCACGCTGCTCAAACGCATCGTGCTGAACGCGTTCGGCGCCCCGCCGGAGGGCGCCGATGGGGCGGCGGGCCGGCCCGCGCCCGGGGAGTGACCGCGATGGAGATCTCGACGCGCAGCGTGTTCCAGAAGACCGGTAAGGGCATCGACGAGCTGAGGACGCGCAGCCACGGGCTCGGCCCGCGGCTGCGACAGCTGCTGATCCTGGTCGACGGCAGGCGCGACCTCGACGAGCTCGCCCGGATGCTGCCCGGCCCGGGCTTTGCCGAGAATCTCGAACAGCTCGAAAGCGGCGGCTTCGTGACGCGTTCGCCCGACGCGGCGCGTCCGCCCGATGTCTCGGCCGCGCCGGCGCAGGCCGGGAGCGCGCCGGCCGAAGCGGGACGGGCGGCCGCGCCGCGTCCGACCGCGCCGCCGCGCCAGCCGGTCGCACCGGCCCACGGGCCGGAGCTGTCCGCGCTGCGCACCCGCGTGATCCGCGCCCTGCTGGACACGATCGGCCCCAACGGCGACGACTTCGCGATCCGCATCGAACGCGCGCGCTCGGTCGACGAGCTGCGCGCCCTGCTGCCCGCCGTGCTGTCGGTCGTCGAGGCCTGCGGCGGGCGCAAGGCCGTGGACGGCTTCCTGCAGCGCTGCGGCGCCCTGTAGATCGATCCGGGGATGAGCGCCGAACCCGATCCGCGGCTCATCTACGCGCGCACCGCCGACGGACACGACGAGGCGGCCCGGCCGCAGCGGGAGCTGGATCCGGCCGCGCGGCGCATCCTCGCGCTGATCGACGGACAGCGGCGGGTCGGCGATCTGCGCGCGTTCGCCCGGCCGGGCGAACTGGGCCCGATCATCGCCGCGCTCGAAGCGCACCGGCTGATCGAGGTCGCCGGACTGGCCGAGGAGCCCACCGAGGCGCAGCGGCGCGAGCGTGCCGCCGCCGAGCAGGCGCTGCTCGACGCGGCCAAGCGCAGCCTGCGCGGCCTGTTCGAGGCCGAGCTCGGCACGGCCGGCCACGTATGGGAAGCGCGCGTCATCGACAGCGTGAACATGGAAGTGCTGCGCCGCGTGCTGCGCGAAGCGGTCGACGTCGTCTACTACCGCAACGGCGAGTCGGCCGCGCGCCGCATCGTCGCCGCGGTGCGTCCGGTGTTCGAGCAGTCGCGCCAGCCGCGCTGAACGCGCCGGCCGCGGAGATGGGCGGCGCGCGGCGCCCCGGCGGTCGACGCGCACGCGGCGCTGGGCGCGGAACCTGCGCGAGGCGTTGCGGCGGCACGTCGCGGCGCGAGGGGTCGGCGCCACGCGCGCCCTATAATCCGTGGCTTCCAGCTTCCCCGAGCGTGCACGCGCCGAACGGAGCGCGGCAACGATCGCGCCCGTGCGCGTCGCCGGCACGCCTGCCATGAGGCCCCGATGCTCCGATCGCTGTTCCGCCGCCTGCTCGTCGCGCTGCCGCTGTTCTTCCTGGTCGCCTCCCACGCCGTCCTCGCGCAGGTCGCGCCGCCCGCGATCGCCGCGCGGTCGTGGCTGCTGCTCGATGCCACCACCGGCCAGGTGCTCGCCTCTCACGAGCCCGACGTGAAGATCGAGCCGGCGTCGCTCACCAAGGTGATGACCGCGTACCTCACCTTCAACGCACTCAAGGAGAAGCGGATCACGACCGAACAGCGTCCCGCGGTGTCGCCGGCCGCCTGGAAGGCGATCGGCTCGCGCATGTTCGTCGATCCGGCCAAGCCGGCCACCATCGAGGAGCTGCTGAACGGCATGATCGTGCAGTCGGGCAACGACGCATCGATCGTGCTGGCCGAGACGCTGGCCGGCAGCGAGGCGTCGTTCGCCGAGCAGATGAACCGGGAAGCGCAGCGGCTGGGCATGCGCAACACGCAGTTCCGCAATGCCACCGGCCTGCCCCATCCGGAGCACTACACGACGGCGCGCGACCTGGCCATCCTCGCCTCCCGGCTGATCGCCGACCATCCCGAGTACTACCCGCTGTACTCCAGGCGCGAGTACACCTTCAACAACATCCGCCAGCCGAACCGCAATCGCCTGCTCGCCATCGATCCGAGCGTCGACGGCATGAAGACCGGCCACACCGAGGCGGCCGGCTACTGCCTGATCGCGTCGGCGCACCGCAAGCAGCCCGGCCTGGACGTCGAGCGGCGCCTGATCTCGGTGGTGCTGGGCACCGGTTCGGAGTCGGCGCGCGCGATCGAATCGCAGAAGCTGCTGAACTACGGCTACCAGAACTTCGATGCGGTGCGCATCTACGCCAGCGGCCAGCCGGCGGGCCGCTACGAGGTGTTCAAGGGCAAGGCCGCCACGATTCCCGGCGGCGTGGAAGGCGCGCTGCTGGTGGCCGTGCCGCGCGGCCAGGCCGACAAGGTGAAGGCCGAGATCGAGCGCATCCAGCCGCTGGTCGCGCCGATCGCGCAGGGGCAGCGCATCGGCACGCTGCGCGTGAAGGTCGACGACCGGCTGCTGCTCGAGCGGCCGCTGCTCGCGCTCGAAGGCGTCGAGGCGGCAGGATGGTTGCGCCGCACCTGGGACGGCATCCGGATGATGATGACGAAATGAACACCGCAACGCACACCGCCGCGACGGCCGGCGTCGACACCGCAGGGGCAGGCATGGCACAGACGGTTTACCTGAACGGCGCGTTCACTCCACTCGAGGAAGCGCGCGTGCCGGTGCTCGATCGCGGCTTCATCTTCGGCGACGGCATCTACGAGGTGGTGCCGGCGTACGCGCGGCGCCCGTTCCGCTGGCCGCAGCACCTCGAGCGCCTGAAGCGCAGCCTGGCGGCGGTCGGCATCGGCAATCCGCTCGACGACGCCGGCTGGACCCGGCTGGTCACCGAGCTGATCGCGCGCCACGAATGGGCCGACCAGTTCGTCTACCTGCAGGTGACGCGCGGCGTCGCACGCCGCGACCACGCGTTCCCGCAGGGCGTCGCGCCCACAGTGTTCGCGATGACCAGCCCGCTCGTGCCGCCGGCTGCCGAGCTGGTCGCGCAAGGGGTGGCGGCGATCACGCTGCCGGACGAACGCTGGCTGCACTGCGACATCAAGTCGACGTCGCTGCTCGGCAACGTGCTGGCGCGCCAGGCAGCCGTGCAGGCCGGCGCGGCCGAATGCGTGATGTTTCGCGACGGCTTCCTGACGGAAGGCTCGGCCAGCAACATCTGGGTGGCGCGCGGCGAGCGCCTGTACGGGCCGCCGAAGGACAATCTGGTGCTCACCGGCATCCGCTACGGGCTGATCGAGGAGCTGTGCGAGCGCACCGGCATCGCGCTGCAGCTGCGCCGCATCCTGCGCGAGGAAGTGCAGGTGGCCGACGAGCTGCTGCTCAGCTCGGCCACGAAGGAGGTGCTGCCGATCACCACGCTCGACGGCCGTCCGGTCGGCAGCGGCAGGCCGGGGCCGGTGTTCGCGAAGCTGCACGCGGCCTACCAGCAGGCCAAGGCCGGCTGAGCGAAGGCCGCCTGCCTGGGGCGCGGCGCCGCCGACGTGACGATGGACGAACCGCAGGATCCGGGCGCCGTCTTCGACCGGCTCGAGCGCCTGCTCGCGTTCCCGGTCGACTTCCCGCTGAAGATCATGGGCCGCCGGGTCGACGGGTTCGCGCAGGCGATCGCGGCGCTGGTGGCCGAGCACGTGCCCGACTTCGAGCCCGCGACGATGGAGTTGCGCGCCTCCAGCAAGGGCGGCTGGCTGAGCCTGACGGTGGTGGTGCGCCTCGAGTCGCGCGCGCAGCTCGAGCGGCTGTACGGCGCGCTCGCCGCCCATCCGCTGGTGCGCATCGTGCTGTGACGCCGTACGCCGGGCACGCCGCCGTCGCGGCGCCGCGGATCCGCGGTTTTCGTCGACGTCCCTACCTGCCGACCGTGCAGCAGATGCAGGCGTTCACGCTCGACCGCGGCCCCGACACGCGCGACGAGATCTGGCTCATCGAGCATCCGCCGGTGTTCACGCTGGGCCACGCCTCGCGGCCCGAACATCTGCATGCGCCCGGCGACATTCCGGTGGTACGCACCGAGCGCGGCGGACAGGTGACCTATCACGGCCCCGGTCAAGTGGTCGCTTACTTGCTTGTTGATCTCCGCCGGCGCTCGTTGACAGTGCGCGAGTTTGTCGCGTGCATGGAAGACGCGACGATCGCCGTGCTGGCCGCGCACGAAGTGCCGGCAATGCGGCGATCCGGCGCGCCAGGCGTGTACCTGCGCGTAGCCGACGGCAGCCCGGGCGCCAAGATCGCCTCGCTGGGAATCAGGATCTCGCGCGGCTGCAGCTACCATGGTGTAGCGTTGAACGTGGCGATGGATCTCGAACCCTTTTCCCGGATCGATCCCTGCGGCTATCCGGGACTGCCGGTGACCGACCTTCGCAGCTGCGTGGGCAGCGTCGACATCGCCGACGTAGCGCAGTGTTTCGGCCGCGCACTGGCCGCCTCCGTCGAGAAAGCACGATGACTTCCCCGATCGATCCTCCCCTGCCCGCCGCGGCCGCTCCCGACCCGCGCCTGCGACAGAAGGGCGCCGCCAAGACCGCGCGCATTCCGGTGAAGATCGTGCAGCCGGCCGAGGTGCTGAGGAAGCCGGAATGGATCCGCGTGCGCGCCGCCTCGCACGGTACCCGCTTCTACGAGATCAAGCGCATCCTGCGCGAGCACCGGCTGCACACGGTGTGTGAGGAGGCGTCGTGCCCGAACATCGGCGAGTGCTTCGGCCACGGCACCGCCACGTTCATGATCATGGGCGACACCTGCACCCGGCGCTGCCCGTTCTGCGACGTCGGCCACGGACGCCCCGCGCCGCTGGATGCCGCCGAGCCGGAGAACCTGGCGCAATCGATCGCCGCGATGCAGCTGTCGTACGTGGTGATCACCAGCGTCGATCGCGACGACCTGCGCGACGGCGGCGCGCAGCACTTCGTCGACTGCATCCGC
>JAHDYE010000237.1 GCA_023383035.1 Burkholderiaceae bacterium
TCTTCACCAGCCCGAGCATCCTGTTGTCGGCGTCGATCTGGATGATCTTCGCGTCCTTCGGCCAGTAGTCCATGCCGTGCTGCGGCAGCGTGCCGAACGGCCCCAGCCGCGAGCCCAGCGCCACCACCACGTCGGCGCGCGAGATCAGCTTCATCGCCGCCTTCGAGCCCTGGTAGCCGAGCGGGCCGCACCACAGCGGGTGGCTGGCCGGGAACGAGTCGTTGTGCAGGTAGCTGTTGACCACCGGCGCGCCGAGCCGCTCGGCCAGCACCTTGCACTCCTCGACGCCGTCGGCCATCACCACGCCGCCGCCCGAGAGAATCACCGGGAACTTCGCCTGCGCCAGCAGCTCGGCCGCCTCGTTCAGGCTCTTGTCGCCGCCCGGGCCGCGATCGAGCCGCTGCGGCTTCGGGATCTCGCACTGGATCTCGCCGTAGAAATAGTCGCGCGGGATGTTCAGCTGCGTGGGGCCGATCTCGCTCATCGCGCGATCGAAGCAGCGGGCGGTGTATTCGGCCATCCGCTTCGGGTTGTTCACGTGCCCCTGGTACTTGGTGAACTCCTGGAACATCGGCAGCTGGTTGGCCTCCTGGAAACCGCCCAGGCCCATGCCCATCGTGCCGGTCTCGGGCGTGACGATCACCACCGGGCTGTGCGCCCAGTAGGCGGCGGCGATCGCGGTCACGCAGTTGCTGATGCCGGGGCCGTTCTGCCCGATCACCACGCCGTGGCGGCCGGACACGCGCGCGTAGCCGTCGGCCATGTGGGCCGCGCCCTGCTCGTGCACCACCGGGATCAGCCGGATGCCGGCCGGCGCGAAGATGTCCATCGCGTCCATGAAGGCCGAGCCCATGATGCCGAAGATCTCGGTCACGCCGTTGGCGACCAGCGTTTCGACGAAGGCTTCGGACGGCGTCATCTTCTGCACGCCACTGACCACGGTGCGGGCGGCGATGGGGGGTTGCTTGCTCATGGCATCGGTCTCCCGGTTGGATCGACAGGGGTGCATCGTAGCCGATCATTCCAGAATTCGATACGCGTTATACGAATAATCGGAACAGCGGCTATCATGTTCCGCATGAAGGTCGTTCATGCGCTGAAGCCGCAAGCCGTCGAAATCAACGGCGACACCCCGACGATGCGCGTGTTCGCGCTGCTCGAGGTGATCGCCGCGCGCGACCAGCTCGTTTCGCTGCAGGGGCTGGTCGAGGCAACCGGCCTGCCCAAACCGACCCTGCACCGGATGCTGCAGCAGCTCGAGAGCGCCGGCCTGCTGCAGCGCGAGGGCGACGGCCGTCACTACAGCACCGGCGTGCGGCTGCGCCGGCTGGCCGAGAACCTGCTGCTGAACGACACCTGGCACGGCGCGCGCCACGGCGTGCTGCGCGCGCTGGTCGAGGAGGTCGGCGAGAGCTGCAACCTCACCGCGCTGGCCGGCAGCGAAGTGGTCTACCTCGACCGCGTCGAGACGCCGGCGCCGCTGCGCTTCTACCTGCATCCGGGCTCGCGCGTGCCGGTGCACTGCTCGGCCAGCGGCAAGATGCTGCTGTCGCAGATGACCTCCGCGCAGCGCCGGCGGCTGCTGGCGCACGCGCCGTTGGAACGCTTCACGCCGGCCACGCTGACCGACCCGGCGCGCATCGACCGCGAGCTCGAACGCGTGCGGCGCGACGGCTACGCGATCGACAACGAGGAGTTCCTGCCCGGCCTGCTGTGCTTGGCGGTGCTGGTGCCGGCGCCCGTCGGGCGCTCGAACCTGTGCGTCGCGGTGCAGGCGCCGCGCATGCGCCTGTCGCCCGCGAAAGCGCTGAAGCTGCTGCCCGCGCTGCGACGCGCCGCGGCGGCGATCGCCGACATCGGCAGCGCGAAGCCCCCAGCGGCGGCGAAGGCGCGCGCGTGAAGCCGCCCGCTGCGACCGGCGAAACGGGGCGCCGCCGCGCACCGTGACCGACGTGCCCGAGGACACCGCCTTGACCGAGCTCTGCGCCATCCGGCCCGACCGCCTCGTCGCCGTGCGCGACACCTTCGGCATCGACGCCGACCTGCGCGTGCCGGCGTTCGGCGGGCGCGACGACCACGTGCCCGAGATCGACCAGGCCTACCGCTTCAATCGCGACGTCACGCTGGCGCTGCTGGCCGGCTTCGCGCACAACCGCCGCGTGATGGTGCAGGGGCTGCACGGCACCGGGAAGTCGACTCACGTCGAACAGGTGGCGGCGCGACTGAACTGGCCGTGCGTGCGCATCAACCTCGACGGTCACATCAGCCGGCTCGACCTGGTCGGCCGCGACGCGGTGGTGCTGCGCGACGGCCAGCAGGTGACCGAGTTCCAGGAAGGGATCGTGCCGTGGGCGCTGCAGCGGCCGGTGGCGCTGGTGTTCGACGAGTACGATGCGGGCCGACCCGACGTGATGTTCGTGATCCAGCGCATCCTCGAGCGCGACGGCCGCTTCACGCTGCTCGACCAGAACCGGGTGCTCGCTCCGCACCCGTACTTCCGCCTGTTCGCCACCACCAACACGGTCGGCCTGGGCAACCTCAACGGCCTGTACCACGGCGCGCAGCGGCTGAACCACGCGCAGATCGACCGCTGGAACATCGTCGCGACGCTGAACTACATGCCGCGCGACGAGGAGATCGCGATCGTGCAGGCGCGCGTGCCGCAGCTGGCCGACAGCGCGCACCGCGCGCTGCTCGAATCGATGGTGGCGGTGGCCGAGCTCACGCGCAACGGCTTCGCCGCCGGCGACCTGTCCACGCTGATGTCGCCGCGCACCGTGATCACCTGGGCCGAGAACATCGGCATCTTCGGCGACCCGGCGCTGGCGTTCCGGCTGTCGTTCGTCAACAAGTGCGACGAGGCCGAGCGCCCGATCGTGGCCGAGTATTTCCAGCGCTGCTTCGACCGCGAGCTCGACGAGTCGTACCGGCGCGAGTCCGACGAGGCCTGAGCATGCGCGCGGACAGCCGGCGCGCGACGCGGAAGCGGCAAGACCCGGCTCCGGCGCGGGCGCCACGCGGCGCAGCCTGAACGCCGGCACGCGAGACGGGGGAGCCCGGCCATGGGCGAAGCGCAGGCGCAGGCGCGCCACCAGCAGAAGGTCGAGGAGCTGTGCGCGGCCGCGATCCGCGCGCTGGCCGGTGAAGCCGACCTGCACTTTCGCGGGCGGCGGCTGCACCGCGGGCGGCGCGTGCTGCCGCTGTTCGCGCCGCACCTGCATCCGTCGCTCGAGGCCGACGACTTCACATCGTTTCGCGGCGCTGCCGACGGGCTCGCGCTGCGGCTGGCACGCTCGGATGCGGCACTGCACCGCCGGCTCGCGCCCGCCGATCCGGTCGAGCGGCTGGTGTTCGATCTGCTCGAGCAGATTCGCGTCGAGGCGACACCGCCGGTCGGCATGCCCGGCGTCGCCCACAACCTGCGCCATCGTTTCGCGCAGTGGTCGCTCGCTTTCCACCGCTCGGGGCTGACCGAGAGTGCGCGCGGCATCCTGCTGTACACGGTGGCGCAGGTCTGCCGCGCGCGCGTCACCGGCGAGCCGGTGCTCGAGGAAACCGAGGACCTGATGGAAACCACGCGCGGCGCGATCGTGCCGGCGTTCGGCCACGACCTGGCGGCGCTGCGCCGGCATCGCGACGACCAGCGCGCCTATGCGCGCCCGGCGCTGGCGATTGCGCACCGGGTAGCGCGGATGGTTCAGAGCGCCGACGACGAGCGCGGCACGCAACCCGCCGGCGACGAGCCCGACGACCGCACCGCACTCGCGCGCTTCATGGACCTCGACGACGCCGCGGGTGAAGCCGGGTTCCCGCTCGCCGCCGCGGGACGCAGCCGCGTGCTCGACGCCTCCGACGACGGCTACCGCGTCTTCACGCGCGCCTACGACCGCGAGCTCGAGGCCGCGGCGCGGGTGCGCCGGCCGTTGCTGCGCGAGCGCCGCGAGCGGCTCGACCGCCGCATCGCCGCGCAGGGCGTGAACCTCGCGCGGCTGGCGCGTGAGCTGAAAGCGCTGCTGGCCGCGCCGCAACGCGACGACTGGGACGCCGGGCAGGAGGAAGGCTACGTCGACGGCCGCCGGCTGGCGCAGCTGGTCGCTTCGCCGGCCGAGCGTCGGCTGTTCCGTATCGAGCGCCGGGAACCCATTGCGCAGTGTCTGCTTACGTTCCTGATCGACTGCTCGGGCTCGATGAAGCAGCACATCGAACCGGTGGCGATGCTGGTCGACGTGTTGGCGCGTGCGCTCGAGATGGCCGGCGTGGCCACCGAGATCCTCGGTTTCACCACCGGTGCCTGGAACGGCGGCCGCGCGCTGCGCGACTGGCGCCGTGCCGGGCGTCCCGCGCACCCGGGCCGCCTGAACGAGGTCTGCCACATCGTGTTCAAGGCCGCCGACACGCCGTGGCGGCGCGCGCGACCCGCGATCGCGGCGTTGCTCGAACCGCTGCTGTTTCGCGAAGGCATCGACGGCGAGGCGCTCGACTGGGCCTGCGCGCGCATGGCCGGCCGGCCCGAGGAGCGCCGGCTGCTGCTGGTCGTCTCCGACGGCTGTCCGATGGACGGCGCGACCCAGCTCGCCAACGACCCGCACTATCTCGAGCAGCACCTGCGCGACGTGGTGCAGCGGCACGAGCAGGCGGGGCGCGTCGCGATCTACGGGGTCGGCGTCGGGCTCGATCTCAGTCCGTACTACGGGCGCAGCCAGGCGCTCGACCTGTCGGCGCCGCCGGGCAACGGCGTGTTTCGCGAGATCGTCGCGATGCTCGCCGGGCACGCACGCCGCTGACGCACCCCCGATACGCCGCCGGGCGTCACTGACGCGCCGCCGATTCGCCACCGATTCGCCGCCGAGCGCCGATGCGCCACCGAGCGCGACCGGCGTCTGGCTGCGGTGCCCCCGGTCAGAGCAGCTCGTCGCGCAGCCAGTACCAGCGATACAGCGCGCGCTGCCCGAAGCGCCGGAACGGCGCGAACGCACGCGACTCGACCAGCTCGAGCACATTCGGATACGGCAGCGGCGAAGCGTAGATCGGCAGCCCGAACACCGCGCCGCGCCGGCCGGCGATTCGCTCGGCCATGCGCCGGCCCGCGTGCGCCGAGAACGACACGCCGTTGCCGCCGTAGCCGAGCGCGTAGAACACCGTCTGCTTCGGATCGGGCTGCGCGATGCGCGGCATCATGTCGTGGCTGACGTCGACCCAGCCCCACCACGAGTGATCGATGCGCACGCCCCTGAGCGCCGGGAACTTGCGGTGCAAGCCGTCGACCAGCACCGCCATGTGGCGCGGGTTCGGCGCGTCGGCGCCGGTGATCGCGCTGCGGCTGCCGATCTGCACGCGGTTGTCCGGCAGCTTGCGGTAGTAGAAGCGC
>JAHDYE010000238.1 GCA_023383035.1 Burkholderiaceae bacterium
CATCACTTCGAAGCCCTCGCGCACCAGCGTCTCGGCCGCCTTCAGCGTCTCGGGCATGTTCGGGTACAGGTTGTGCGGGTCGCCCAGCACTTCGAGCTTGACCAGCGTGTGGCCGTCGAGCAGCTCGCGCGCCAGCCGCAGCGTGCGCACCGCGTCGTCGGCGCTGTAGCAGCCGGCGGTGTTGGGCAGGATCGTAAAGCGCTGCGGCGACAGGAAGTCGAGCAGGTTCGGCTCGTTCGCGTTCTGGCCGATGTTGGTGCGCCGGATCGCCACCGTGACGATCTGCGCGCCGCTTTCCTCGACCGCGGCGCGGGTCTCGTCGAAGTCACGGTACTTGCCGGTGCCGATCAGCAGCCGCGAGGTGAACGTGCGGCGGCCGATCGCCAGCGTGTCGGCGGGCGTGCTCATGGCGTGGTGGCGGGCTCGACGCGCACGTCGAAATTGACCGAGTTCGACATGAAGCAGTGCTGGTGCGCCTTCTGGTGCATGTCGGCCAGCACGGCCGCGGGCGGTGCGTCGGCCATCGCCACGCGCGGGCGCAGCACCACTTCGACGAACCGCATCCTGCCGTCCTTCATGCCGAGCCGGCCGGTGGCGCGATCGTCGTAGGCCGTCACGCGCATTCCCTTGCGCACCGCGAATGCCATGAAGGTGAGGAAGTGGCACTGCATCAGCGACGCGATCATCAGCGTCTCGGGGTTCGGCAGCGCGCCGTCGCCGCCGAACACGGGTGGGGAGGAAGCCTCGATGGTGGCGCCGCCCTCGAAGGACAGCCGCGTGCTGCGGTTCCAGTGCTGCGCGTCGAAAGGTTGCGATTCGGGTTGCCCCGCCCAGGCGAGGCTGCCTTCGAAAAGATGCTCGGTGGCCATGTCGGATTCCGTTCGTTTAGCCGCCGCCGACCGCGACGACGATCTCGAGGCGGTCGCCCGGCGTCAGCGTTTCGGTCTCGTGGCGGCTGCGCGGCACGATCTCGCCGTTGCGCTCGACGGCAACGCGTCGGTCGGTGAGGCCGAGCTGGGCGAGCAGCCCCGAAACCGTGTGGGGCGAGGGCAGGGGACGCGGCTCGCCGTTGACGAGGATGGAGGTCATGGGTGAGATTGTCGCACGCAGCCGGACGGCCTCCCGGCATGCCCCCGGGGCGCGGCGCCACGGTACACTACGCGCCGTGCGGGTGTAGTTCAATGGCAGAACGGCAGCTTCCCAAGCTGCATACGAGGGTTCGATTCCCTTCACCCGCTCCACTGCATCGTTCCAGGGAATTCTGAGGAAGTCCAAGAAGCATCGTAAGTCGTTGATTCAGGCTGAATTTTCGACACCTCGATGTTCCAGTGGGCTCCACGGAAATCCACCTGAAGCCACGACGTTTATGTCCATTTTTGTGTCCATTTTTGCGGGCACGGCGGCTTCCGGATTGTTGCTAGGGCGCTGAGGTCGATGGGTTAAGCATCTGGTTCCTGACTCATGTTCAGGAGCAAGAGCATGGCACTCTCAGACTTGGTGGTCCGCCAAGCCAAAGCCACCGGCAAGGCCTATACACTTCCAGACATCGATGGTCTCTCCCTGGCCGTGACGGCCACAGGCAGCAAGAGCTGGCACTTCCGTTACTACTGGATGAAGGAGCCCAAGCGCATGTCGCTGGGCACCTATCCCGAGGTGTCTCTTCGTGAGGCACGCGCCCTGCGTGACGAGGCACGTGTCTTGGTGGCCAAGGACATCAACCCGCGCATTCACCGCAAGCAAAAGCGCGCCGCGGTCAAACTCGCCGGTGAAAACACTTTCGAGGCGATCTACAGGAAGTGGCTTGCACACCGCGAACTCGGCCTCAAGAAGGGCCGGCAGACCACGCTCTCGATCCTCCCTCGCGTCTTCGCCAAGGATGTGCTGCCCTTGCTGGGCAAGCGCTCGATCTACGACATCAAACGCCCTGACCTGCTGGAAGTGATCGCCAGGATCGAGCGGCGCAAGGCACTCTCCGTCGCCGAGAAAGTCAGGACGTGGTTCAACCAGATGTTCCGCTACGCGCTGGTGGTCGTGCCGGGCCTGGAGCAGAACCCGGCTTCCGACCTCGACGTGGTGGCGCTGCCGCTGCCCCCCGTGAATCACAACCCGTTCCTGCGCATGGCCGAGTTACCGAAGCTGTTGCAGCGCCTGCGCAAGTATCGTGGCCGGCTGCAGACCCAGCTCGGCCTGCGGCTGCTGCTATTCACCGGCGTGCGCACGGGCGAGCTGCGCCTAGCGACGCCGGATCAGTTCGACCTCGATCGGGGCCTTTGGGTCATCCCGCCCGAGGTCGTGAAGCAGCTCCAGGTGGACATGCGCAGGAAGCGCCAGTTGCCCCAGGACGTTCCGCCTTACATCGTGCCGCTGTCGGTGCAGGCGGTGGAGATCGTCCGGCACTTGCTGGAACAGGTTAAACCGGCCCAGCACTACTTGTTCCGGCACGACAGCGAGTTGAAGAAGCGCATGAGCGAGAACACGCTCAACGGCGCGCTCAAGCGCATGGGCTATCGCGACCTGCTGACCGGGCACGGCATCCGGGGCACGATGTCCACCGCGCTCAACGAGATCGGCTACCCGAAGGTGTGGGTGGACGCGCAGCTCTCGCACGTCGATCCGAACAAGGTCAGTGCCACCTACAACCACGCCGAGTACGTCGAGCAGCGGCGGCGGATGATGCAGGATTGGGCCGACCGGCTCGATCTCTTCGAGCAGAACCTGATCGAACCGGCGAGCATGCCGCTCACCATTCATCTGGAGGGCGTACCCGTCCTCTCGGACGAGGAAGCCGCGAGTCCGCCACCCAAGGTAGCGGCCGCGTCGGCGCCGCTCCTGATCGTGACCAAGCCGGGAGACGCGATGCCGCTGGTGTCGGCCGAGACGCATCGGTTGCCCGCAGTGCCGATGCCGCGTTCCGTCATGGAGGAACCGCTGTCCGACATTCAGCGCCAGCGGATGGAACTGGTCGATGTCTTCGAGGCGCCGCACAACCTGCCGGTCGCCGAGTACGCCAAGATGGCAGGCAAGTCGCGCCGGTGGATCAGCTACGAGATCAAGGCCGGCAACCTGCTGGCGCTGAACCTGGGCAACCGTGGCCAGCGCGTGCCGGATTGGCATCTCGATCCGGTCAAGCACGCGCTGATTCAGGCGGTCCTCAAGCTGACCAGGGGCGCCGACCCTTGGCAGATCTACAACGCGCTCCTGCAGCCGCGCGTGATGCTGCGCGGCCGCTCGGCCCTGCAAAGCGTCAGCGCCACGAATCTCGACAAGATCATCATGGCGGTGAGCACGACGGTGAAGGAAAGCGAGTGGTCCCCGCAGCAGGTGGCGTTTGCGTAGTGCGCCAGCGCCCTGCAGTGCGCGCCCCCGTGTCAGGACACGGAGCGCGCGCGGCGGGCGAATCTTTCCTGGGGCTCGGTCAAAGACGAGCGCGGTCGAAGCAGGTAGGCCATCACGATGATGGGTGCGCCAGCCAATGGCCGAGCGGCGATGCCGCGACGCAGGTAGCAGGTCAGCCTCGCGGCGGGTGCGACGGCGATACCGTAGCCCGCGGAGACGAGCGTCATCGCCATGTCGAAGGTGCTGACGGTCTGCTCATGGCCCTGCGGTGCATCCTCGACCAGGCCATGCGCCACCGCGCGCCACGGCTCGTCGGCCGTTGACTGCGCGCAGATCAACGGCTGCTTGAGCAGTTCCTGGCGAGGCACTTCACGGTAGGACAGCAGGTGCGAGCGCTTGGCGACGGCGACCGCCAGCGTGTCATGCCACAACGGCTCGCACACCCAGCCCGGCCACTCCCAGGCGGCTGTGGACAGGGCCAAGTCAAAGTTATCGCGCGGCAGTTCCTGCGTCTGCGCTGTGGCACTGCGTCCGATCAAAGCCGTGGCGGTCTCTGGCTCTTCGGCGCGCTGCAACGCCAGCAAGTCGGCAAGCGGTGAAGGCACCCACTCGCCGAGCACAGCCACCCGGATTTCAGTGGAGGCATCGCTCGATTTCACGTCCAGTTCCCCCAGGCAGTGAACTCGCGGCGACCGATCAAGTCGCTTCTCGTGAGTTAAGTTTAACGTGGTTTATATCGTGTCAATCCTCGACGCTTTTGGCAATGCAAAAGCGTTCGATTCAAAGAGGCCGGCCCACCGGCACAACAACCTACGAAGCGGAACCAGCCATCGCGTTTGGGGCCTCCGTGCGCGAAGAAAGAACCAGTCAAGGCATCGCTCAGGAAACGCTGGCTCATCTGTCAGGAATCGAGCGTTCGCACATGGGAAAGATCGAGCGTGGCGAGCATGTCCCCACGCTCCCCCTCATTCTCAAAATCGCCCGTGCGCTGAAATGCAGTTCTGCCCACTTGATGGCGCTGACTGAAGCCAAGCTGGCAGAGACGGCGGCGCCCAAGTCCGCGGACTGAAGCCGGCCCGCGCCGTGGCCCCTTGTCTACCCCTGTTCGTTGTCGTTTTTATTACCGGCTGAATTTTCGCGCTTTACGACCTCGGTGAGGAGGCGCAGGTATGGATTGTCCGGAGGCATTTCCTGGAACAGCGCTTCGGGAGCGCTCAGCAGGTAGCCGTGCAGTCGCCTGGATTTGCGCGGCCCCGTGACTTCGCAGGTCCAGATATTCAGCCCGCTGGCTTGCTTGCGGTGCAGGCCCAGTTTCTCGAAACGCTTCTGCATCCACTGCCATCCCTCCAGGTTCTCCGGTTTCGCCAGTGCGGCAATTTGCAGATGTTCCTGCGCATAGCGCTGGAAGACGCCGGGGCTCACCAGGTAGGCCGTTCCGGCGACGCTGTGCACCAAGGCTTTGGCGTCGTTGATGATGAGCTTGTGCGTCTGGATGCCCTGACGCAGCCAGGCGATGAAATGCTCGCCGGAAGGCTCCGGCCGATCCTGAGATGGCGCGGGGCTTATCTGCGGCAGTACCGTAGGCGCCGGTGGCGAGGCCGGCTCGGGCTCGGCAACGGGGTCGCTCGGGGTCTCCGGCGCTACGGGTGGGGCCGTGTCACTCAGCAGATCGAGCAGCGCAGCCACGCCGTTGTCGGTGAGCACAGGGACGGTCGGCGTGATGCTCGGCGGCGCGGTATCGGCGCTTTCCAGGCCCGGCGCTCCGGGTGCTGGTGCCTGTGGCGTCGGCGCCCCTTGTTCCTCGTCGGCCTGCACGCGACCCGCGAACGGTGCCGGCCGGTCGGCCGCATCCCAGACCATGGCCGGAGACAGCTTCAGGAAGGTGAAGCTGTGCGACCAGCCGGCATCGCTGGTGACGGTGGCCTTCCAGATCGCCTTGCCGTCCGGTGTGGCCAAGGCGATGCCGTGATCCTGCAGCACGTTGAACACCGCCGTGTTGCTGGCCGGG
>JAHDYE010000239.1:0-596 GCA_023383035.1 Burkholderiaceae bacterium
ACATCGCCAAGAGCTACGGCGGCTACTCGGTGTTCGCCGGCGTGGGCGAGCGCACGCGCGAGGGCAACGACTTCTACCACGAGATGGAGGAGTCGAAGGTGCTCGACAAGGTCGCGATGGTGTTCGGCCAGATGAACGAGCCGCCGGGCAACCGCCTGCGCGTCGCGCTCACCGGCCTGACCATGGCCGAGAAGTTCCGCGACGAAGGCCGCGACATCCTGCTGTTCATCGACAACATCTACCGTTACACGCTGGCCGGTACCGAAGTGTCGGCGCTGCTCGGGCGCATGCCGTCGGCGGTGGGCTACCAGCCGACGCTGGCCGAGGAGATGGGCCGGCTGCAGGAGCGTATCACGTCGACCAAGACCGGCTCGATCACGTCGATCCAGGCCGTGTACGTGCCCGCCGACGACCTCACCGACCCGTCGCCGGCCACCACCTTCGGCCACCTCGACGCCACCGTCGTGCTGTCGCGCGACATCGCCGCGCTGGGCATCTACCCGGCGGTCGACCCGCTCGATTCCACGTCGCGCCAGCTCGACCCGCACGTGATCGGCGAGGAGCACTACAACACCACGCGCAAGGTGCAGGCCACG
>JAHDYE010000239.1:678-5332 GCA_023383035.1 Burkholderiaceae bacterium
CTACATGGTCGGCACGATCGAGGAAGCGATCGAGAAGGCCAAGACGCTGCAGTAGGGAAGGAAGGGAGAAGGGGGAAGGGAGAGGGGGAGAACCCCTTGGCTCGGGACCCGACGCGGGATCCTTTCGGGGAAGACATGCATACGATTCATGTGGACGTGGTGAGTGCGGAGCGCTCGATCTTCGAGGGCAAGGCGGATTTCGTGGCATTGCCCGGCGAAGCGGGCGAGCTGGGCATCTACCCGCAGCACACGCCGCTGATCACGCGCATCAAGCCGGGCGCGGTGCGTATCAAGGTCCACGGCCAGGCCGAGGAAGAGTTCGTGTTCGTGGCGGGCGGCATCCTCGAGGTGCAGCCGAACCGCGTCACGGTGCTGGCCGACACGGCCATCCGCGGGCACGATCTCGACGAGGCGAAGGCCGAGGAGGCCAAGCGCGCGGCCGAGGAGGCGCTGGCCAACCGCACCGGCGCGATCGACTACGCGAAAGCGCAGGCGGAGCTGGCGGCGGCGATCGCGCAGATCGCGGCGTTGAGGAAGTTCCGGCAGCGGAAGTAGTCGTCCGAGCAAGGCCCATCCGGCCCGGATCTCCGTCGATCAGGACGGAATCGTCCGACGGATTCCACTCACCTCATCCAGCACCAGCTCCACCCCCACTCGCCAATCCGGCAGGAACATCCCGTATCGTTCACACACTCGAGCGCAATCCAGTCTCGAGTTCAGTGGTCTTGCGGCGGGGGTCGGGTAGCCGCTCGTCGGAATCGCGACCACGTCCCGCACCTTCAGCGCTTCGGCGCCCCGCCTGCGTCGCCAGCCGTCGAAAATCGCCTGGGCGAAACCGTGCCAGCTGGTTTCGCCGCCGGCGCACAGGTGAAGCACTTCCGACTCGAAGCGCCCCGCAGCGCGCTCATGCTGTGCCTGGTGAATGATCTGTGCAGTCGAGTCGGCGATCAGGCGTGCGGACGTGGGTGCCCCCACCTGATCCGAGACCACGCGCAACTGCTCGCGCTCGGCGCCGAGCCGAAGCATCGTGCGAAGGAAGTTCGCTCCGCGCGCGCCGTACACCCAGCTGGTGCGCAGCACGAGCCAGTCGCAAGCGGCTCGCGCCACCGCTCGTTCGCCGTCGAGCTTCGACTGCCCGTAGACATTGAGCGGTGACGTGCCTGCGCGCTCGTTGCGCGGCGTGTTGCCCGAGCCATCGAACACATAGTCGGTCGAGTAGTGCACCAGCAGCGCGCCGGCCCGGCGTGCCGCGCGCGCCAGCGCGCCCGGAGCCCCTGCATTCACCGCGATGGCCTGGGCTCGATCCTTCTCGGCCCGATCCACTGCGGTGTAGGCAGCAGCGTTCACGATGACGTGAGGCGCGACCGACTCGACCACGGCCTCGAGCGATTCCGGCCGGGAAAGGTCGGCCATGGAGCGATCGCACGCCATCACATGCCCGAGGGGCTGCAGGCTGCGCGAGACCTCCCAGCCTATCTGCCCATCGGGGCCCAGCAACAGCAACCTCATCGCGAGTCCTCTGCACGGTACACCGGCATGCGCGCCTGCGGCACATCCGCCAGCAAAGGCGCCGCCGCATCCCTGGTGGAGAGTCGCGGTGCGCGCTCCGGCCATTCGATAGAAAGCTGGGGATCGTCCCAACGAATCGCTGCGTCGGCGTTCGCGTCGAAAACGGCGGTGCACAGGTAGCTGAACACCGCGTTCGCCGACCGCACTGCGAACCCGTGCGCAAATCCCTCGGGAATCCAGAAGTGCCGCTTGTTCCCGGCACTCAGCACGACTGCAGTCCAGCGCCCGAAGGTCGGCGAGCCGCGCCGGATGTCGACCGCCACGTCCCAGACCTCGCCCTCGAGCACGCTGACCAGCTTGCCCTGCGGATTCGGCCACTGGTAGTGCAACCCGCGCAACACGCCGCGCGAGGAACGCGACACATTGCTCTGTACGAACTGCATCGTGAGGCCTGCCGCGCAGAACCGTTCGCGGTTCCAGCTCTCGTAGAACCAGCCGCGGTCGTCGCCGAACACTTTCGGCTCGATGACGATGCAACCGGGCAGCGAGGTCTCGACCAGCCTCATTTCACGGGCGCCTTGACGAGGAGCTGTTTCAGGTACTGCCCATAGCCGGTCCTGGAGAGCGCCTCGGCATGGCGGCTCAATTCCTCTGCCGACAGCCACCCCTGCCGATAGGCGATTTCCTCCAGGCAGGCCACCTTCAAGCCCTGGCGCGTCTCGATGGTCTGAACGAAGTGGCCGGCCTCCATCAGCGAGTCGTGCGTGCCGGTGTCCAGCCAGGCGAAGCCGCGCCCCAGCACGCTCACGTGCAGGTCACCTCGGCGAAGGTAGGCATTGTTCACGTCGGTGATCTCGAACTCGCCACGCGCCGACGGCTTCATCCGCCTTGCGATCTCGATCACGTCGTTGTCATAGAAATAAAGGCCGGTGACCGCGTAGCTCGACTTCGGCGCCTTCGGCTTCTCCTCGATCGAGAGTACCTTGCCGCCGGCATCGAACTCGACCACGCCGAAGCGCTCGGGGTCGGTCACGTGATAGCCGAAGATCGTGGCGCCGCGCTTGCACGCCGCAGCCTCGCGCAGCATGGCGCTGAAGCCGTAGCCGTAGAAGATGTTGTCGCCCAGGATCAGGCAGACGCTGCCGCTGCCGATGAAGCGCTCGCCGATCAGGAATGCCTGGGCGAGGCCGTCGGGAGACGGCTGCTCGGCGTACTCGAGCGCAATGCCGAAATCCGACCCGTTACCCAGCAGCTTCTGGAAACTGGGGAGATCCTCCGGCGTCGAGATGACGAGAATCTCCCGGATGCCGGCGAGCATCAGCACGCTCAGCGGGTAGTAGATCATCGGCTTGTCGTAGACCGGCAGCAACTGTTTCGAGATGCCGCGCGTGATCGGATGGAGTCGGGTGCCGGAGCCGCCGGCGAGGACGACGCCTTTGCGCGTCATGTCGTGGCTCCTTCGTATTGTCTTGTGACCCATTCGCGGTAGGCGCCCGATCGCACGTTGGCAACCCACTCCGGGTTGTCCAGGTACCAACGCACGGTCTTGCGGATACCGGTTTCGAAGGTCTCTGCCGGCCTCCAGCCCAGTTCGCACTCGAGCTTGCGCGCATCGATGGCATAGCGCCGGTCGTGGCCCGGGCGATCAGCCACGAAGGTGATCTGGCGGGCGTAGCTCGTGCCGTCCTGCCTGGGGCGCAGCTCGTCGAGCAGCGCGCACACGGTCTTCACGACCTCGATGTTGGGTTTCTCGCTCCAGCCGCCCACGTTGTAGGTCTCGCCCGGCTTGCCTGCTTCCAGGACCCGGCGAGCGGCGCTGCAGTGGTCCGTCACGTAGAGCCAGTCGCGAACCTGCAAGCCGTCGCCGTAGACCGGCAGGCCCTGGCCCGCGAGCGCGTTCACGATCATCAGCGGGATCAGCTTCTCCGGGAACTGGTACGGTCCGTAGTTGTTGGAGCAGTGGGTGGTGAGCACCGGCAGCCCGTAGGTGTGATGCCAGGCCCGCACCAGATGGTCGCTGGCGGCCTTGCTGGCCGAGTACGGGCTGTTTGGCTCGTAGCGGCGAGTCTCCGCAAAGGGCGGATCGGAGGGGCCCAGCGAGCCATAGACCTCATCCGTCGAGATGTGCAGGAAGCGGAAAGCGTCTTTCTCCGCCTGCGGCAAGCCGCTCCAGTAGCCGCACGCCGACTCCAGCAGATCGTAGGTGCCGACAACGTTGGTCCGGATGAACTCGCCGGGGCCGTGGATGGAGCGGTCCACATGGCTCTCGGCCGCGAAGTTGACGATCGCACGCGGGCGATGTTCGGCGAGCAGGCGCTCGACAAGCGAACGGTCGCCGATGTCTCCCTGCACGAAGACGTGGCGCCGATTCCCGGCCACCGACGCCAGGGTTTCCAGGTTGCCCGCGTAGGTGAGCTTGTCGAGGTTGACCACTTGCTCGCCGGAACCGGCAACCCAGTCGAGCACAAAATTGCCGCCGATGAAGCCGGCGCCTCCAGTGACAAGAACAGTCATTCCATCTCCGTGATTCCTTGCGGCGTGCGTCTCCAGCAGGCGCGAGTCCACCGGAAACGCAACCGTCTTCCTGCACCATCGAATCGACGATCACCCGCTCGAACTCCGACGGGCACACGGCAGGCGTGGTCATCCCGTTGCGCGCCTTTTCCGGAACCGGCACATACGGGCGCAGCGGCCCCTGGGTCGGCTCACCCTCACTGCCACCCCATCCCCGCCAGGTCGTTGGCCAGGATCGGCAGGTTCGCCCACAGGCCCTTGAACCCCCGCTTCGCCACCGCGATCTGCGCCGGGTTGAACAGGTAGGCGTTCACGCAGTCGGTGGCCAGCATGCGCTGCAGCTCGGCGAACAGCCGGGCGCGCTCGCCGGGGTTGATCGCGGCGGCGTGCCGGGTCGCCAGGTCGCGGAACGCCTTGCTGTCGTAGCCCCAGTAGTACGCGGGGTTGGCGTACTGCATGTAGTCGAGCGGCTCGACGTGGTTGACGATCGTGAGGTCGAAGCCGCCCTTGAACGTGCCGCTGAGCCACTGCGCCCATTCGACGTTCTCGATCTTCGCGATCACGCCGACCTTCGCCAGCATCGCGGCCACCACTTCGCCGCCCTTGCGCGCGTATTGCGGCGGCGGCAGCG
>JAHDYE010000240.1 GCA_023383035.1 Burkholderiaceae bacterium
CGAAGCTGGCAACGCTGCATCTGCCGCCGCTGCTGGGCGACCTGGTGATGGAGAAACGCGGCCTGCTGCTGGTGGTCGGCGCCACCGGCTCGGGCAAGTCGACCACGCTGGCGTCGATGATCGACCATCGCAACGAGCAGAAGTCCGGCCACATCCTGACCCTCGAGGATCCGATCGAGTTCACGTTCCAGAACAAGCGCTCCATCGTCAACCAGCGGCAGATCGGCACCGACACGGTCTCGCTCGACGTCGCGCTGAAGAACGCGATGCGCCAGGCGCCCGACTGCATCCTGATCGGCGAGATCCGCGACACCGGCACGATGTCGAACGCGATCGCCTACGCGCAGTCCGGCCACCTGGTGCTGGCCACGCTGCACGCGAACAACGCGAACCACGCGCTGAACCGCATCGTCAGTTTCTATCCGTTGGACAACCGCCCGGTGCTGCTGGCCGACCTGGCGGCCACGCTCAGGGCGGTGATCTCGCAGCGGCTGGTACGCGCCTTCGACGGCAGCCGCCTGCCGGCGGTCGAAGTGCTGCTGAACACGCGCCACATCGCCGAGCTGATCGAGCAGGGCCGCCTCACGGAGATCAAGGACGCGATCAACCAGAGCCTGGCGGCCGGCTCGCGCACCTTCGACCACGCGCTGGCCGAGCTGGTGCGCACGCGGCGCATCGCCCGGGAAGACGCGATGGCGCACGCCGACTCGCCCACCAACCTGCTGTGGATGCTGGAGAACGAGACCGAGGATGCCGCCGCCGCGACGACCCCGGCCACGACGACCGCGCCGAGCGCCCCTGGCGCGCTGGTGTCGCCGGCGATGGCCTCGGCCGCGCTCGGACAGCCGCCGGCGCGCAAGTCCACGGCCGGCGACGACGGACAGGGTCCGTCGTTCTCCGAGTTCCTCCTCAACATCTGATGGGCGAGGTCATCGTCTTCGGCATCGAGACCTGTGACCAGGTCCGCAAGGCGCGCGCCTGGCTGCGCGGCCACGACATCGCGTTCGGCTTCCACGACTTCCGCAAGGACGGGCTGGACGCGCAGCGCCTGTCGGCATGGCTCGGTCGTGTTCCGTGGGATTCGCTGCTGAACCGCCGCGGCCTGGCCTGGCGCAAGCTCGATGCGCAGCGCCGCGCGGCGATCACCGACCAGACCAGCGCCGCCGAGCTGATGCTGGCCGATCCGACGCTGATCAAGCGGCCGGTGCTGCAGGCGGGCGATCGCATCATCGTGGGGTTCTCCGAGACGCTCTACGCCGGCGTGTTCGGCACGACCGCCGGTACCGCGACGCGATGAGTCGCGTGCGCGAGCTCGCCGAGGCGCTGATCCGGTGCCGCTCGGTCACGCCGGACGACCACGGCTGCCAGCCGCTGCTGATCGAGCGGCTGCGTCCGCTCGGCTTCGCCTGCGAGACGATCGAGAGCAACGGCGTCACGAACCTGTGGGCCACGCGCGCCGGGAGCCTGCCGGGTCCGACCCTGGTCTTCGCCGGCCACACCGACGTGGTGCCCGCCGGCCCGATCGACCAGTGGTGCAGCGATCCGTTCACGCCGACGGTGCGCGATGCGCGTCTGTACGGCCGCGGCGCGGCCGACATGAAGAGCTCGATCGCCGCGTTCGTGGTCGCGCTCGAGGAGCTGCTCGAGGCGGCCACGCCGTATGCGGGGCGCATCGCGCTGCTGCTCACTTCCGACGAGGAAGGTCCGGCCACCGACGGCACGGTCAGGGTGATCGCGCGGCGCCTCCCTACCGCCGCGCATGGCCCGGCCACCGACGGCTGGGTCGGGGTGCTGGAGCGGCCGGCCGCGCGCGGCGAGCGCCTCGACTACTGCATCGTCGGCGAGCCGACGTCGGTCGACCGGCTGGGCGACATGGTGAAGAACGGCCGCCGCGGCTCGCTGTCGGGCCGGCTGGTGATCAACGGCGTGCAGGGCCATATCGCCTACCCGCACCTGGCGCGCAATCCGATCCACCTGCTCGCGCCCGCACTGGCCGAGCTGGTGGCCACCGAGTGGGACCACGGCAACGAGTACTTTCCGCCCACCTCCTGGCAGGCCTCGAACGTGCAGGCCGGCGCCGGTGCCGGCAACGTGATCCCGGGGCGCATCACGCTCGACTTCAACTTCCGCTTCTCGACCGCCAGCACGGTGGAAGGACTGCAGCAGCGGTTCGCGGCGATCCTCGACGCGCACGGGCTGGATTACTCGCTCGAGTGGTCGCTGTCGGGCATGCCCTTCCTCACTCCGCGCGGCGCGCTCTCGGAGGCGCTGGCCGCCGCGATCCGGGCCGAAACCGGCCTCGTCACCGAACTGTCCACCACCGGCGGCACTTCCGACGGACGCTTCATCGCCCGCATCTGCCCGCAGGTGATCGAGTTCGGCCCGCCGAACGCGAGCATCCACAAGATCGACGAGCACGTCGAGCTGGCGGCCCTCGAACCGCTGAAGAACATCTACCGGCGCACCATGGCCGCATTGCTGGTGCCCGACCCCGTGTCGCGATGAGCAGCGGCTTCGAGCGGCGGCTGGCCGATGCCGATGCGGCCGCGCGCGAGCTGCGCACGCTGCGCGACCTGCTGCGCTACGCGGTCTCGCGCTTCGGCGCGGCCGGCCTCGCCTATGGACACGGCACCGACAACGCGTGGGACGAGGCAGTGGCGCTGCTGCTGTGGGCGCTGCACCTGCCGCCGGACACGCTCGAGCCATGGCTCGACGCGCGGCTGTGCGCCACCGAGCGGCAGGCCGCGCTCGCGCTGATCGAGCGGCGCATCGCCGCGCGCCAGCCCGCCGCCTACCTGACCGGCGAAGCGTGGCTGCGCGGCCTGGCGTTCGCGTGCGATGCGCGCGCCCTCGTGCCGCGCTCGCTGATCGCCGAGGCGCTCGACGAAGCCCTGCCCGACTGGCTCGAGCGCCGTCCCCGTCCCGCGTCATGGCCGGCGTCGATCCTCGACCTGTGCACGGGCGGAGCCAGCCTGGCGATCGTCGCCGCGACGCGCTTTGCCGACGCGCAGGTGGTGGGCGCCGACCTGTCGGCCGATGCGCTGGCGCTGGCCGCCGAGAACCGCGCGCGCCACGGACTGCAGCAGCGTCTCGAGCTGCTCCACGGCGACTTGTTCGCACCGTTGCGCGAACGCCGTTTCGACCTGATCCTGTGCAATCCGCCCTACGTCAACGACGCGTCGATGCGCGCGCTGCCGCCCGAATTCCGTGCCGAGCCGCGCATCGCGCTGGCCGGCGGCAGCGACGGCATGGACGTGGTGCGCCGGCTGCTCGCCGAGGCCCCCGCGCACCTGACCCGCGACGGCGTGCTGCTGCTGGAGATCGGGCACGAGGCGGCACACTTCGAAGCCGCGTTTCCCGCGCTCGAGTTCCATTACCTGCCGGTGACCGCCGGCGAGCGCATGCTGGTGCTGATCGAAGCGCAGCAGCTCGCTGCGCTGCGCGCGCGCAAGGCGCGGGCGCGGCCTCCTCGCCCGTGATCCGCCTGCAGGGCCTGACGCTGTCGCGCGGCGGCACGACGCTGCTGGAGCGCGCCGATGCGACCATCGGACCGGGCGAGCGCATCGCGCTCATCGGCCGCAACGGCAGCGGCAAGACGACGCTGCTGGCCGCGCTGGCGGGCGAGCTGCCCGCCGACGCCGGCGACATCGTGCAGCCGTGGCGCGCACCGATCCGGCTCGAGCAGGCGCTGCCCGCCAGCCCGCTGCCCGCGTGGCGCTTCATCGTGGCCAGCGACGCGCGGCTGGCCGCCGCGGCGCGCGAGATCGAACGTGCCGAACACGACGGCGACGGCACGGCGCTCGCGCATGCACACGACCAGTGGCAGGAGGCCGGCGGCCTGGACGCCGAGGCGCGCTGCCGCGCACTGCTGGCCGGCCTGGGCTTCGACGCCGCGCAGGCCGAACAGGCCGTCGACGCGCTGTCGGGCGGCTGGCGCATGCGCCTGAACCTGGCGCGCGCGCTGTTCGCGCCGTCCGACCTGCTGCTGCTCGACGAGCCGACCAACCACCTCGACCTCGACGCGATCCTCTGGTTCGAGCGCTGGCTGCTGCGCTACCCCGGCACCGTGATCGTCGTCTCGCACGACCGCGACTTCCTCGATCGCGTCGCCACCGCCACGCTTCACCTGGACGATCGCAGGCTGGTGCGATACGCGGGCGGCTACAGCGAGTTCGAGCGGCTGCGCGCGCAGCGGCAGCTGCAGGCCGAACGCGAGCGCGCCAGTCACGACGCGCGCGTGGCGCACCTGCAGGCCTTCATCGCGCGTTTTCGCGCCAAGGCCACCAAGGCGCGGCAGGCGCAAAGCCGCATCAAGGCGCTCGAGCGCATGGCCGCAGTCGCTCCGATCCGCAGCCTGCGCGGCATCGACTTCGCGCTGCACGAGGTGGGCGAGTGTCCCGATCCCCTGCTGCAGGCAGAAGGCCTGGACGCCGGCTACCCGGGCCACGCCCCGGTGCTGCGCGGCGTGGCGCTCACGGTGCGACGCGGCGCGCGCATCGGTCTGCTGGGGCGCAACGGCGCCGGCAAGAGCACGCTGGTGCGCACGCTGGTGGGCGAGCTGGCGCCGCTGGGCGGCGAGGTGCGCAGCGCGCGCTCGGTGCGCATCGGTTACTTCGCACAACAGGGCGTGGACCGCCTGCGCGGCGACGAATCGGCGCTCGCGCAGCTGCAGCGCAAGGCGCCCGCCGAGCGCGAGCAGTCGCTGCGCGACTACCTCGGCCGCTTCGGCTTTTCGGGCGACGCGGCCACACGGCCCGTGGGGCCGATGTCGGGCGGCGAGAAGGCGCGCCTGTCGCTCGCGCTGATGCTGCACGATCGCCCGCAGCTGCTGGTGCTGGACGAACCCACCAACCACCTCGATGCCCAGGCGCGCGACGCACTGGCCGACGCGCTGGCCGATTTCGACGGCGCGGTGCTGCTGGTCTCGCACGATCGCTACCTGCTGCGCGCCGCCGCCGATACGCTGATGCTGGTGAGCGACGGCGGGGTGCGCGAGTTCGACGGCGACCTCGACGACTATGCCGACTGGTTGGCGCGGCGCGCGAGCCCCGCGGCGGGCGTCGCACCGCCGACCGCGCCGGCGAACGCTTCCGCGTCCGCGACGCCGGGGCATGCCCAGGCCGCCGCTCCCGGCCGCCGCGACGATCGACGCCTGGCGGCGCAGCGCCGCGCGCAACTGGCCGGGCGGCTGCGTCCGCTCGAGCGCGAGATCGACGAGATCGAGCGTCGGCTGGCGGCGATCGTCGCCGCGCTCGGCCCCCTCGAGGCGCGGCTTGCCGATCCGGGGCTCTATCGCGATCCCGCCGCGGCC
>JAHDYE010000241.1 GCA_023383035.1 Burkholderiaceae bacterium
TCCAGCCGTCGCGCAGGTCGGCGCGGGTGGCCTCCTCGTTGCGGTAGAAGCCGACGAACATGCCGGGGTGGCGCACCACGATCTCGCCCAGCCCGTTGCGGTCGGGATCGTCGATGCGCAGCTCGACGTAGTCGAGCGGCCTGCCGACGGTGTTGAGATCGACCCGGTCGTGGCGGTGCAGCACGTAGACGCCGCACAGCTCGGTCTGGCCGTAGACCTGGCGCAGCGGCACGCCGATCGCGCGGAAGAAGCGGAACACGTCGGGGCCGAGCGGCGCTCCGCCGGTGGTGGCGTAGCGCAGCCGCGAGAAGCCGAGCCGGTCGCGCAGCGCGCGGCCCACCAGCAGGTCGGCCAGCCGGGAGCGACGCCCGGCATCGACCGCCCGGTTGCCCAGCTTCATGCCCAGCGCGAAGAGGGCGCGCTTCAGGCGCGTAGCGTCCATCATGCGCGCGGTGACGTCGGCGGCCATCGCCTCCCAGGCGCGCGGCGGCCACAGCAGCGCCGAAGGGCCGATCTCGCGCATGTCGGCGGCGCTCGTCTCGGCCTCCTCGCAGAAGTTGAAGCGATAGCGCGCCACCAGCCACTGGCCCAGCGCCACCTGCTCGCCGATCCAGGGCAGCGGCAGCACCGACACGTACTCGTCCTCCGGCGTCTTCGGGTCGACCTTCAGCATCTCGGCGGCATGGCCGAGGAAGCTGCCGGCGGCCAGCATCGCCGGCTTGGGCTGCGACGTGGTGCCCGAGGTGGTGCACAGGATCGCGACCGCGTCGGGGTCGAGCGCGGCGAGCATGCGCTCCCACCCCTGCGGGTCTCTCGCGACCTCGCCGTCGCCCAGCTCGAGCAGCCGTTCGAGCGACAGCAGCCGCGCATCGCCCGCGCCGGTGTGCTTCCACATGCCGCGCGGGTCGCAGTAGACGATGTGGCGCACGCAGGCGATGCGCTCGCCCAGCTCGAGCAGCTTGTCGACCTGTTCCTCGTCCTCGGCGATGACGACCCTGGCCGCGCAGAAATCGATCAGGTAGCCGACCTCGTCGCTGAGCGAATCGCGGTACACGCCCAGGCTCACCGCGCGGCAGGCATGCGCCGCGATCTGGCCGAAGGCCCATTGGGGCCGGTTCTGGCCGAGCAGCGCGACCACGTCGCCCTCGCCCACGCCGAGCGCGCGCAGGCCGAGCGCGATGCGCCGCGTGGCATCGAGGCATTGCGCCCAGGTGAACGTGCGCCAGATGCCGAGGTCCTTCTCGCGCGCGGCGACCTCGTGCGGCCAGTGCGCGGCGTTGTGCGCGAGCAGGCCGGGCAGCGTCTGCTTCACCGCGCGGCCTCGCTGCCCAGGTAGGCCTGGCGCACCACCGGGTGCGCCGAGACCTCGGCCGGCAGTCCCTCGGCGATCTTCTCGCCGAAGTTCAGCACCATGACCCGGTCGGACATGTCCATCACCACGCCCATGTCGTGCTCGATCATCACGATGGTCATGTTCCATTCGCGCGACAGGTCGTTGATGTAGCGCGCCATGTCCTCCTTCTCCTCGAGGTTCATGCCGGCCATCGGCTCGTCGAGCAGCAGCAGGCGCGGCCGCGCGGCCACCGCGCGCGCCAGCTCCACGCGCTTGCGCAGCCCGTACGACAGCGTGCCCGCCGCGCGATGGCGGATGTGCTGGATCTCGAGGAAGTCGATCACGTCCTCGACCGCCGCGTGGTGCTCGCGCTCCTCGCGCCGCGCGCCGCCGAGCCAGTACAGGCCGCCGGTGAGGAAGTTGTTGCGCAGCAGGTGGTGGCGGCCGACCTTGATGTTGTCGATCACCGACATGTGCGCGAACAGCGCCAGGTTCTGGAAGGTGCGCGCGATGCCCAGGCCCGCGCGCAGCGCCGGCCCGCGCCCCGAGATGCGCCGGCCGTCGAACGAGAGCGTGCCTGCGGTGGGCTGGTAGCGGCCCGAGATGCAGTTCAGGATCGAGGTCTTGCCCGCGCCGTTGGGCCCGATGATCGAGAACAGCTCGCCCGGGTTCACGCGGAAGCTGACCTCGTGCAGCGCGCGCACGCCCTTGAACGACAGGCACACGCCGTCGGCCTGCAGCAGCGCAGCGGCCGCGGCCGCCTGCGGCAGCGGAGCAGGCGCGGCGCTCATGCGCGCTTCCCGCGCCGGCGCAGCCAGCGCGTGCGCGCCTCCGGCGTGAGCACGCCCTCGAAGAACAGCTTCGAGACGCTGCCGGCGATGTCCTCCACCGGCCCCCGGTCCGCCTTGTACCACTCGACCGTCCAGTTCATCGAACCGACCAGCAGCAGCCGCAGCATCTTCACACCGATGTCCCCGCGCACCACGCCGTCGCGGCACGCTCGCGTGAGCAGCGCGGTCCAGCAGTCGGCGTAGGCCTGGCGCACCGGATGACTGCGCCGGCGCGCTGCTTCCGGGATCTGGCCGTAGACGCGGATATTGGCGGAGGTGAAGTCGCCGTACCTCAGCAGGATCTCGAGGTGCACGCGGATCGCGGTTTCGATCGCCTCGATCGACGAGGACTTCGGCGGCAGCGCGGCCAGCGCATCACGCACCGCGGCGTGGATGCGCTCGATGCCGAGATCGAGCACCTCGGCGAGGATCTCGTCCTTCGACGCGAAGTGATAGTAGATGCTTCCCGCCTTCATCTTCGCGACCGCGGCGATGTCGCGAACGGTGGCCGCGTGATAGCCTCGATCGCGAAACAGGCAGGCGGCGGCGCGCAGGATCTCGGCGCGCGTGCCGTCGGCGCGTGCGGGCAGGGAGCTCATCGCCGGGTGCTTATCGACGCGTCTAACGCTTGTTAGAATTCATGCTAGCCCAGCGTTGCGTCGCAACACAACGGCCTCAAGGAAACCCCCTATGCGCGGACTCCACGACAAGGTCGCGATCGTCACCGGCGCGGGCAGCGGCATCGGCCGCGCGATCGCGCGGCGCCTCGCCGAGGAGGGGTGCCGGGTCGGCATCTTCGACGTCGATGCCGCGGGCGGCGCGGCCACGGCAAGGTGATCAACGTCGCCTCCGACGCCGCGCGCGTCGGCTCCTCGGGCGAGGCGGTCTACTCGGCGTGCAAGGGCGGCATCGTGGCGTTCACCAAGACGATGGCGCGCGAGCTGGCGCGCTCGAACATCCAGCTGAACGTGCTGTGCCCCGGACCGACCGACACGCCGCTGCTCACCGACCTGACCGGCGAGGGGGAGTCGGGACGCAAGCTGGCCGAGGCCTTCCGGAACGCGGTGCCGATGCGCCGGCTCGGACGGCCGGAAGACTACCCCGGGCTGGTGGCGTTCCTGGCCAGCAGCGACTCCGACTACATGACCGGCCAGGTGATCAGCATCTCGGGCGGGCTCACGATGGCCGGCTGACGCCCCGACCGGGTCCGTCACCGGGCTGTTCGCCACGCATCCCACGGCAGGAGCGGCAACCATGCCTTCGTATCTGATCACCCCCGAACAGCAGGCGATGCAGGAGGCGGCGGCGCGCTTCGCGCGCGAGCGGCTGCGGCCCGGTTACCAGCAACGCGAGGCCGGTCACGCGATCGACCGCGGGCTGATGCGCGAGATGGGCGCGCTCGGCCTGATCGGCGTCGACCTGTCCGAGCGCCACGGCGGGCTGGGCCTGGGCAGCACGACGGCCGGCGTGATCATCGAGCAGATCGCCGGCGGCGACTTCAACGTCGCCTACGTGCAGCTGCTGGCCTCGCTGATGGGCAGCATCGTCGAGCGTCACGGCACACCGGCGCTGGCCGCGACGTGGATTCCGCGCGTCGTCGCCGGCGAGGCGATGATCGGGCTGGGGCTCACCGAGCCGCGCGGCGGCTCGGATGCCGCCAACCTGACGTTGCGCGCCGAGCGGCGCGGCGACCGCTACCTGCTCACCGGCGAGAAGACGTCGGCGAGTTGCGCCACGCAGTGCGACGCATTCGTCGTGTTCGCGCGCACCGGCGCGGCCGGCAGCGGCGCGCGCGGCGTATCGGCCTTCTTCGTCGAGGCCCGCGCCAGCGGGCTCGCGCGCACGCATTTCGACGATGTCGGCAGCAAGGCAGTGGGGCGCGGCTCGCTGTTCTTCGACGGCGTGGAAGTGCCGGTCGAAGACCGGCTGGGCGGCGAGAACGAGGGATTTTCGCAGGTGATGCAGGGCTTCGACTTCAGCCGCGCGCTGATCGGCCTGCAATGCGTGGCGGCCGCGCAGGCCTCGGTCGATGAAGCGTGGGCTTATACGCTCGAGCGCGAAGCCTTCGGCGCGCCGCTGGCCAACTACCAGGGCGTGAGCTTTCCGCTGGCCGAGGCCGACACGATGCTCGCTGCCACCCGCTCGCTGTGCTACCTGACGCTCGGACTGCGCGACGCCGGCAGGCCGCACACCGCCGAGGCGGCGATGTGCAAGTGGCTGGGCCCGAAGACCGCCTTCGACGTGATCCACCAGTGCCTGCTCACCTTCGGCCACTACGGCTACACGATGGACACGCCGCACCAGCAGCGGCTGCGCGACGTGATGGGGCTGGAAATCGGCGACGGCACCGCGCAGATCATGAAGATGATCATCGCGCGCGAGCGCGTGGGGCGCGCGGCCGTTCAGTACGCGGGCCGCTGAGCGGGTTTCACGGCAAGTCGCCGGACGCGCCGGCGCGGCCGCGCCCACCCGGCGGCGCGGCCGCTCTGCTACAGCACCGGCGCGAGCACCCGCCGCAGCTCGTCCTGGTCGCGACCCGAGCGCGCCGCGTAGTCTCCGAACTGATCCTCGCCGATCTTCCCGACGTTGAAGTAGGTCGACTCCGGGTGCGACAAGTAGAACCCGCTCACGCTGGAGGCGGGCATCATCGCGAAGTGCTCGGTGAGCCGCATGCCGATGTCCTCGGCGCGCAGCGCATCGAACAGCGCGCGCTTGACCGTGTGCTCGGGGCAGGCCGGGTAACCGGGCGCGGGGCGGATGCCGCGGTACTTCTCGGCGATCAGCTCGTCGTTGCCCAGCGTCTCGTCGGCGGCGTAACCCCACAGGTCGCGACGCACGCGCGCGTGCAGGCACTCGGCGAACGCTTCGGCGAGCCGGTCGGCGATCGCCTTGAGCATGATGGACGAGTAGTCGTCGAGCAGCTTCGTGAACTCGTCGAGCTTCTTCTCGATGCCCAGGCCGGCGGTCACCGCGAACATGCCGATCCAGTCCTCGATGCCGGAAGGCTGGCCGTCGATCAGCTTCGGCGCGATGAAGTCGGCCAGGCACTTGTTGGCGACGCCGTCGCGTTTGGCGGTCTGCTGGCGCAGGTTGCGCCAGGTGAAGGCCACCTCGGTGCGCGTC
>JAHDYE010000242.1 GCA_023383035.1 Burkholderiaceae bacterium
CGGCCCGCGCAGTGGGGCGCGCGCTCGGCAGGAATCCGTTCGCTCCCGTCGTCCCCTGCCACCGGGTGCTCGCGGCAGGCGGGAAGTCGGGCGGTTTCTCCGCCGAGGGGGGCGTCGCCACCAAGCTGCGCATGCTGCAGATCGAGGGCGCGCGATTCGGCGCGACGCCGGGGCTGTTCGACCGGTAGCGGCTGGCTCCGCCGCGCTCCCCGATGCGGGGATGTCCGATGTTCGAAGGGCATTGCATTGCCTGTGCACGGGATGTAGTATTCGCTACATATAAATGTAGCAACTACTACACCGAGTTGGCAGCTCATGAGCGCTTTTCATGAAGAGCAGGTGCTGAGCGTGCACCACTGGACCGACCGCCTGTTCAGCTTCACCACCACGCGCGACCGGTCGCTGCGCTTCAGCAACGGGCACTTCACGATGATCGGCCTGGAAGAGGACGGCCGGAAGCTCGTGCGCGCCTACAGCATCGTGAGTCCGAACTACGAGGAGCACCTCGAGTTCCTCAGCATCAAGGTGCCCGACGGCCCCCTCACGTCC
Source organism: Burkholderiaceae bacterium (assembly GCA_023383035.1). GTDB lineage: Bacteria > Pseudomonadota > Gammaproteobacteria > Burkholderiales > Burkholderiaceae_E > Zeimonas. Next base: position 550 of record JAHDYE010000242.1, read on the forward strand.
AGGCTGCAGCACATCAGGCCGGGCGACCGCATCATCGTCGGGCGCAAGCCCACCGGCACGCTGCTGATCGACTACCTGCTGCCGGGCCGGCGGCTGTACCTGCTTTCGACCGGCACCGGGCTCGCTCCGTTCATGAGCGTGGTGCGCGACCCTGAAACCTACGAGCGCTTCGAGCAGGTGATCCTGGTGCACGGCGTTCGCGAGGTGGACGAGCTGGCGTATCACGATTACCTGGTCGAGCACCTGCCGTCGCACGAGATCCTCGGCGATCTGGTCACCAGCAAGCTGCGCTACTACCCGACGGTGACGCGCGAGGAGTTCGTCAACATGGGGCGCATCACCGAGCTGATGGAAAGCGGCAAGCTGTTTGGCGACCTCGGCGTGCCCGCGCTCGACCCGGCCAACGACCGGGTGATGATCTGCGGCAGCCCGGCGATGTTGCGTGACCTGAAGCAGATGCTCGAGGCACGCGGGTTCCGCGAGGGCAATACTTCGCAGCCCGGGGCGTTCGTCATCGAGCGGGCGTTCGCGGAGCAGTAGATTGCCGCGCCCCGACGCAGCCGGATGACCGCTGCTCCCGCGCGGCGGCGCCTGCCCGCGCGAACTGCCGCGGCAGGCGGGCCCGGCGTGCGCGAACGCGCCGCGCAGGCCACGCGCGACGGCATCCTTCGCGCCGCGATCAAAGTGTTCGCGCGCCACGGCTACGACGGCGGACGCATCGAGCAGATCTCGAAGGCCGCCGGCTCGTACGACCGGATGATCTACTACTACTTCGGCAGCAAGGAAGGGCTGTTCACCGAAGTGCTCGAGGAGATCTACCGGCGCTTCAACGATGCCGAGGCGAAGCTCGAGATCGACCTCGAGCGGCCGCTCGCGGCGCTGGAGAAAGTGGTGCGATTCGTCTGCAGCTACTACCGCGACCACCCCGAGTTCGTCACGCTGCTGAACACCGAGAACCTGCACGACGGCCGGCACATCGCGCGCTCGATGCGGGCGCGTGAATACTCGTCGCCGGCGATCGGGGTGATCGCGAAGGTGCTGGCGAGCGGGAAGGAGAAAGGCGTGTTCCGCGCCGGCCTGCGCGCGCGCGACGTGTACCTGATGGTCGCGTCGATGGGATACTTCTACCAGTCGAACCGCTACACGCTGTCGGCGTTCCTCGGCGAAGACCTGGCGACGCCCCGGGCACAGGGCGAGTGGGAGGCGTTCGTGGTGGAAGCGGTGTGCACCGCGGTGGCGAGCGGCGAGGGCGTTACCCGATCGCATTCGGCCGGTGCGGCGCAGACCCGGCATCGAGCCAGTGGATGCTGAACAAGCCTGCGCGGTCGCGCCACACCGGCCCCGGCACGAAGCCTGCGCGCGCGGCCAGTGCGCGAAAACCTTCCACGGTGAACTTGTACGAATTCTCGGTGTGCAGCGTTTCGCCCGGCGCGAAGTCGAAGCGCCGCCCGCACACCGACACGCGCTGGCGTCCCAGGCTCACCAGGTGCATCTCGATGCGCTGGCGCACCGGTTCGTAGAACGCGTAGTGCGCGAACCGGTCGAGGTCGAAGTCGGCTCCGAGCTCCCGGTTGGCCCGCGCCAGCAGGTTGCGGTTGAACGCCGCGGTCACGCCCTGCGCATCGTTGTAGGCCGCGTGCAGCACGGCCGGATCCTTGACCAGGTCGACACCGACGAGCAGACCGCCGCCACGCAGCATGCGCGCCGCGCGGCGCAGGAAGCGCAGCGCTTCGGCCGGCGTGAAGTTGCCGATCGACGAGCCGGGGAAGAAGCCGACACGCGGTGCGCGGCCGTGGCGGTCGGACGCCAGCGGTGGCGGCAACGCGAACGCGCGCGTGAAGTCGGCCGCGAGCGGATGCACGTCGAGCGACGGATGCTCGGCGCGCAGCCGCTGCGCCGCCGCGTGCAGGTGCTCGGCCGAAATGTCGACCGGCACGAAGCGGCGCGGGTGGTCGAGCGCCGCCAGCAGCAGCCCGATCTTGCGGCTCGATCCGGCGCCGAATTCGACGATATCGGCCGCCGGCCCGATGCACTGCGCCATCTCGTCGGCGTGTGCAGCCAGCAGCGCGAGTTCCGTGCGTGTCGGGTAGTACTCGGGCAGTTCGCAGATGCGGTCGAAGAGCGCCGAGCCGGCAGCGTCGTAGAAGAACTTCGGCGGCACGCTGCGCGGCTGGCCTGCGAGCCCTTCGAGCAGCGCCTCGGCGAACGCCGAACCGTGTTCCGCACCTGGCGCGACGCCGCGGACCGGGCCTGGGGTCGCGCGTCCGACGCTCGTCGCCGCCCGCGACGCGGCGCGGGCACCGCTTGCCGACGGTCTCATGCGTCCCTCGCCAGCCGAAGGCCCGAGAACTGCCAGCGCGCTGCCGGCGGAAAGAAGTTGCGATAGGTGGCGCGCAGGTGCCCCGGCGGCGTGGCGCAGCTGCCGCCGCGCAACACCACCTGGCCGACCATGAACTTGCCGTTGTATTCGCCCACCGCGCCGGGCAGGGGACGGAAGCCGGGATAGGGATCGTAGGACGAGCGCGTCCACTCCCACACTTCGCCGAACATCTGCTGGAGACCGTGGCCGCTTTCGCGGGCCGCCACCGGATGCGGGACACTGCAATCGTAGCGCTGCCCGGCAGCAGACTGCCCCGCTGCCGCAACCTCCCACTCGAACTCGGTGGGCAGGCGTGCGCCGGCCCACTGCGCATAGGCGGCCGCTTCGTACAGGCTCAGGTGGCACACCGGCTCGGCCGGATCGAGCGGCCGCGGCCCCAGCAACGTGAACACCGCCGGGCGCGCGGCATCGAGATCGCTCCAGTACAGCGGTGCCTGCCAGCCTTCGGCCTGCACTGTCATCCAGCCGTCGCTCAGCCAGAATTCGGGACGGCGATAGCCGTCGTCGCGGATGAAGTCGAGGTACTCGCCGCAAGTGACCGGCCGGCTCGCCAGTCGGTAGGGACGAAGCAGCACCTCGTGGCGCGGACCCTCGTTGTCGAAGGCGAAGCCGGTGCCGGGGTGGCCGATCGGGTGGATGCCGCCGGGGAAGTCGAGCCAGCGCAAGGCAGTGGCCCTCGGTGCGGCGTCGAGGGGGTCACGCGAAGCAAGAGCATCGAAGGTCGGGAAGGCGCGAGCATCGAGCGATGGCGAGGCGCGCAACGGGGTCGGGTCGGAGCGGGTGACCGGCGCATAGGCCGGCTGCAGCGGATTGAGCGACAGCAGGTGCTTGAGGTCGGTGAGCATCAGCTCCTGGTGCTGTTGCTCATGGTGCAGGCCCAGCGTGAGCAGCGGACCGGCTTGCGCCAGCGCGCCGGTGTCGGCGCGCTCGAGGAAGGCCGCCATCGCGGCGTCGACGTGATCGCGATAGCGTCGCACGTCATCGACCGATGGCCGCGTGAGCATGCCGCGCTGCGGACGCGGATGACGCGGACCGAGCGCCTCGTAGTACGAATTGAACAGGTACGCGTAACGCGCATCGAAGACGCGGTAGCCAGGGGCGTGTGCCTTCAGCACCACCGTCTCGAAGAACCACGTGGTATGCGCCAGATGCCACTTGACCGGGCTGGCATCGGGCATCGACTGCACGCATTGGTCCTCGGGCGACAGCGGCCCGGCCAAGCGGGCCGACAATGCGCGAACCGCCTCGAAGCTGGCTTGCAGCGACGAGCGCCATTGCACGCTCGCCGCCGGTGGATCGTTCAGATTCACACCGGCGCCCTCCTCGGTCGTTTGGCAGGGCGTCTCGCCGCGCGCGCGCTGCCGCGGCGGCACAGGCGTCCAGGGCGAATCGAGCGTAGCACAGGGCGTGCCGGGGTGCCCTGATCGCCTGCTCGGCGGATGGGTCTGAAGCGCGCGGCGGCGAGCAGGTTCGACTGATAACATGGCGATCCTCGACCGGTCCCCCCTCGCACAGACAAGCATGACCACCGTCGCAGTGATCGGCCTCGGCTATGTGGGCCTGCCGCTTGCCATCGAGTTCGGCAAGGTGTTCGACACCGTCGGCTTCGACTTGTCGACCGGCAAGATCGCCGACTTTCGCCGCCATCACGATCCGACGGGAGAGGTCACGGCAGAGCAGTTCGCGGCGGCCGGCCGCCTGCGCGTCACCGACGATCCCGGCGCGATCGCCGAAGCCGACTTTCTGGTGGTTGCGGTGCCCACTCCGGTCGATGGCGCGCACCAGCCCGACTTTTCGCCGCTGGTGTCGGCGAGCACGACGTGCGGGCGCCACATGAAGCGCGGCGCCATCGTGGTGTACGAATCCACTGTCTATCCAGGCGCTACCGAAGAAGTGTGCGTGCCGGTGCTCGAGCGCGAGTCCGGCATGCGCTGGAAGCACGATTTTCACGTCGGTTACTCGCCCGAGCGCATCAATCCGGGCGATCGCGAACACACGCTCGCGAAGATCGTCAAGGTCGTCTCGGGTGACGATGCCGAAACCCTGGAGAAGGTCGCGCGGCTTTACGAGACGGTCGTCACCGCCGGGGTGCATCGCGCCAGCAGCATCAAGGTGGCCGAGGCGGCCAAGGTGATCGAGAACACGCAGCGCGATCTGAACATCGCGCTGGTCAACGAGCTTGCGCTGATCTTCGACCGCATCGGCATCGATACGCTCGAAGTGCTGCAGGCGGCCGGCACCAAGTGGAACTTCCTGCCGTTCAGGCCCGGCCTGGTGGGCGGCCACTGCATCGGTGTCGATCCCTACTACCTCACGCACAAGGCCGAGATGCTCGGCTATCACCCGCAGGTG
>JAHDYE010000243.1 GCA_023383035.1 Burkholderiaceae bacterium
TCGCCCAGGCCTGCCAGCGGCACCGGCTCCTGGCGCGCCGGCTCGCCGGGTGCGGCCCCGCTGCGCAGCCATTTCACCGACGCCTCGCCGCGCGCCAGCTCGTCGACGCCGATGATCACCGCCAGCTGTGCGCCGCTGGCATCGGCGCGCCTGAACTGCGCCTTGAAGCTGCCGCCTCCGCAGTGCAGCAGCACGTCCAGGCCGGCATCGCGCAACCGCTCGGCCGCCTGCAACGCCGCCTCCAGCGTCTCGTCGCCCTGGTGCACGACGTAGACGTCGCACTGCGCCGCCGCCGCACCTTCGCCGCGCGCCCGCAGCATCTCGAGCACGCGCTCGACGCCGATCGCGAATCCGCACGCCGGCGCCGGCTTGCCGCCCAGCATCTCGACGAGCGGATCGTAGCGCCCGCCGCCGCAGATCGTGAGCGCCGTGCCGCCGACGTCGGCGACCCATTCGAACACGGTGAGGTTGTAGTAGTCGAGCCCGCGCACCAGCCGCGGATTGATCCTGAACGGCAGGTTCTGCGAACGCAGCAGCGCCTGCAGCCGCTCGAAATGCGCGAGCGATTCCTCGCCGAGGTAGTCGATCAGCTTCGGCGCCTGCTCGGCGAGCGACTGCATCGCCGGATTCTTCGTGTCGAGGATGCGCAGCGGATTGCTGTGCAGGCGGCGCTGCGCCTCGGCGTCGAGCGCGTCGCGGTGCGCCTCGAAATAGGCGACCAGCGCTTCGCGGTGCGCGCGCCGCTCGTGCGCGGCACCCAGCGAGTTGATCTCCAGATGCACGCCCTCGAGGCCGAGCTCGTCCCACAGGCGCTGGCACAGCAGGATCACCTCCGCGTCGGCGTCCGGCCCGGCCATGCCGAGCGCCTCGGCGCCGACCTGATGAAATTGCCGGTAGCGGCCCTTCTGCGGGCGCTCGTGCCGGAACATCGGCCCGGCGTACCACAGCCGCTTCGGTCCGTCGTACAGCAGGCTGTGCTCGATCACCGCGCGCACCACGCCGGCGGTGTTCTCGGGACGCAGCGTGAGGTCCTCGCCATTCAGCGCGTCGGTGAACGAGTACATCTCCTTCTCGACGATGTCGGTGACTTCGCCGATGCCGCGCACGAACAGGCGCGTGTGCTCGACGATCGGCGTGCGGATGCGGCTGTAGCCGCAGGCGCGCATCGTGCCGGCCACCGCGTCCTCGAAGCGCTGCCACAGCGCTTCGTCGGCCGGCAGCACGTCGTTCATGCCGCGCACCCCGTGCAGCTTCTCGGGCTGCGCCTTCTTGGTCTGCGAGAGTCGATCCATGTTCGTCGGCGTGTGCGCCGCCTCGCCTTCAGGCGATGCGGGTCGGAGCCTCGTCCTATCGTTGCCGCGCCACGCCGTAGCGGCGCCGCACGTAGTCCTCGACGATCGCCTGGAATTCCTCGGCGATGCGCGCGCCCTTCAGCGTGACGGTACGCTGGCCGTCGACGAACACCGGCGCCACCGGCGCCTCGTCGGCGCCGGGCAGCGAGATGCCGACGTCGGCGTGGCGGCTCTCGCCCGGGCCGTTGACCACGCAGCCCATCACCGCTACCTGCATCGACTCCACGCCCGGATAGCGGGCCTTCCATGCCGGCATCTGCTCGCGCAGCCAGCCCTGGATGCTCGCCGCGAGCTCCTGGAAGAACGTGCTGCTGGTGCGCCCGCATCCCGGGCAGGCCACCACCAGGGGGGTGAACGCGCGCAGTCCCATGGTCTGCAGGATCTCCTGCGCGACCACCACTTCGGTGGTGCGGTCGCCGCCCGGCTCGGGAGTGAGCGACACCCGGATGGTGTCGCCGATGCCCTGCTGCAGCAGCACCGCGATCGCCGCGCTCGACGCGACGATGCCCTTGCTGCCCATGCCGGCCTCGGTGAGCCCGAGATGCAGCGGCCAGTCGCAGCGCGCGGCCAGTGCCCGGTACACCGCGACCAGGTCCTGTACGTTCGACACTTTCGCCGACAGGCAGATCGCGTCGCCGGGCAGGCCGAGCGCCTCGGCACGGCGCGCGCTGTCGATCGCCGAAGCGACCAGCGCCTCGCGCATCACCGCGCGCGCGTCCCACGGCCGCGCGCGCGCGGCGTTCTCGTCCATCAGCCGCGCGAGCACGGTCTGGTCGAGACTGCCCCAGTTCACGCCGATGCGCACCGGCCTGCCCTGGCGGCAGGCGACATCGATCATCTGCGCGAAGTTGTCGTCGCGCGCGCGTCCGGTGCCCACGTTGCCCGGGTTGATCCGGTACTTCGACAGCGCCTGCGCGCACTCGGGGAACTGAGCCAGCAGCTTGTGCCCGTTGTAGTGGAAGTCGCCCACCAGCGGCACCGCCACTCCCCTCCGGTCGAGCCGCTCGCGGATCGCCGGCACCGCCGCCGCCGCCGCGGGCGTATCGACGGTGATGCGCACCAGCTCGGAGCCCGCGCGCGCGAGCGCCGCCACCTGGTCGGCGGTGGCGCCGGCGTCGGCGGTGTCGGTGTTGGTCATCGACTGCACCACCACCGGCGCATCGCCGCCGACGCGCACCTCGCACGCATCCCAGACCACCCGCATGATGCGCGAGCCGCGACGCGGCGCCGGTCCTGCGGCGATCGGCAGGCAGGGCTCGGACATCGGATTCAGTCGATTCTCAGCCGCGCCACGCCCTGGCGCGAAATCGCGCCGAGGTCGACGTCGCGGCCGTCGTGCTGCAGGCGCACGTGCGCGGCGTTGCCGATCACCAGCCGGTACGGCCGCCGGCCGGCCACTTCACGGGTGGTGTCGGCCGGCTGCATGCCGTAGAGCATCAGTTTGCCGCTCGCGTCGCGCACTTCCACCCACGACGCCTCCTCGAAGCGGAAACGCAGCGTCGCCGGATCGGACGCTGCGCCGGCACCGGCCGGCGCCGTCGATCCGGCGTTGCCGGCTGCGGCGGAGGATGCCTGGGCGGCCTCGGAAGACGCCTCCGGCCCGCGCGTTGCGCTCGCCCCGGACCCGGTGGGCGCGGCCGGATCGGCGGCCGGCGGCTGCGCTGGCGCAGCAGGCGCGGGCAGCGGCGCCGGCGGTTGCAGCGGTTCGGGCAACGCCGCCGCTGCGCCATCGGGTGCGCGCGTGCGCGCATCCGCGGCGGGCGCCGGCGCCTCGGTGCCGCGCTGTGCGCCGGCCGCGCCGCGGCTGTCTTCCTGGAGCATCCCGGCCCACTGCGGGCCGCGGCCGAAATACAGCGCGATCGCGACCACGCCGAGCAGGCCGAGCAGGATCCAGGTGAGGCGGCTGCCCGAGCCGCCGTTGTCGAAACCCAGCGCACCGCGCCGCGGCAACGGCGCCTCGAGCGACGCCGCCGGCCGCAGCTCCGCGGCGCCCACGGTGCCGCCGATCGACGCCAGCAGCGGACCGATGTCGACCTGCAAGGCCTTGCCGTAGGCGCGGATCGCGCCGCGCACGAAAGCCAGGCCGGGCAATGCGCCGCGTCGGCCACCGACCACTCGAGTCGCTCGCGCGCTTCGCCCAGTTGTTCGGGCGTGGAGACCTCCGGCCAGGCGGAGGCGCGCTTGCCGGCCGCCGAGGTGACCGCCCCCGCAGCCAGCGTGACGCGCGCGTCGCTGCCCGGAGCGGAAGCGGCCGGGCCGGACTGCGCCCCGGCGCCGGCAAACGGATTCTCGCCAACCGGCGCGGAGCCCTGCGAGACGTCGAGGGCACTGCCGGCGTGCGGATCGGTCGGATCGGTCGGAGACATGGTCGTCAGTCGTCGAACTTTCCGCTCGCCAGCATGCCGGCCTCGGGCGAGGACGGGAAGCGCCGTCGCAGCTGCGAAGCGAGGCTCGCCTCGCCGTCGCGGTCGCCGCGCGCGTGCTCGACCTTGAGTGCGAGCCACAGCGTCTGCGATGTCGGCTCGTAGGTCGAGAGCAGGCGCTGGGCATAGAACTTCGCCCGCTCCAGGTTGCGCCGCTTCAGATACAGCGAAGCCAGGTTGTACATGGCCACCGCGTTCGACGGATCGACCTGGAACGCACGCTGGAAGTAGCCTTCGGCCGCTGCCTCGTCGCCGGTGCGCAGCGCGCAGATGCCCGCGTTGTGCAGCGGCTTGGCCGGCGTGGCGTACAGCGGATCCTTCAGCGCGCGCATGAAGTGGTCGATCGCGCGGCGCTCGCGGCCGGTCTGGCACAGGAACCAGCCGTAGTTGTTGTTCAGCTCGGAATCGTTCGGGGCGAGCTGCAGTCCCCGCTGGAAGCTGTCTTCGGCGCGGTCGAGGTCGCCGAGGTCGCGGTACACCAGCCCCAGCACCCCGTACGCCGCGGCATAGCCGGGATCGACCTGCAACGCCTGGCGCAGCTCGTCGAGCGCCACCTGGTAGTTGCCCTGCTGATAGTAGTTGGCGGCCAGCTCGAGCCGGATGCGGGCGCGCCTGCGCTGTTCGGTCTCGTTGGTCGAGGCCGGGATCACCGACGCCGCGTCCTGCCCCTGACGGGCCGGCGCGCCGTCATCGGTGGTCGCGCACCCGGCCAGTCCGGCAGCCAGCACCAGTGCCGCACCCCATCGCCAGCCGGACCGTTCGCCTGCGCTGCGTCTCATCGGACCTCCGCGGCGATCGGAAACGCCCTTCCCGGCGCTGTTCCCGTCTGCGCCGTTCCCGCCGGCGCCACATGCACCGCGGCACGGGCGCTGCGCGCCTGCAGCCGGGTGCGATCGCGCACCGCGCCGGCCAGTTGCCCGCAGGCCGCGTCGATGTCGTCGCCGCGCGTGCGCCGGATGGTGGTCACGATGCCGGCATCGGACAGGTGCTGCGCGAAACGCCGGATGCGTTCCGGACTCGAGCGCCGCAGCCCCGCATTCGGGAACGGATTGAACGGAATCAGGTTGAACTTGCACGGCACGTCGCGTACCAGCGCCAGCAGCTGCTCCACGTGCCGGTCGTCGTCGTTCAGGCCGTCGAGCATCACGTACTCGAACGTGATGAAGTCGCGCGGCGCGCGTTCGAGATAACGGCGGCACGCCGCCATCAGCCGGGCCAGCGGGTACTTGCGGTTCAGCGGCACCAGCTCGTCGCGCAGCGCGTCGGTCGGCGCGTGCAGCGACACTGCCAGCGCCACCGGGCAGTCTTCGCGCAGCCGATCGATCATCGGCACCACGCCCGACGTGGACACCGTCACGCGCCGGCGCGACAGACCGTACGCGTCGTCGTCGAGCAGGATGCGCAGCGCCGCGAGCGTGGCCGCGTAGTTCTGCAGCGGCTCGCCCATGCCCATGAACACCACGTTG
>JAHDYE010000244.1 GCA_023383035.1 Burkholderiaceae bacterium
CACCTTCACCGCGCTGGGCGCCAACCCCACGCAGATGAGCTGGGCCGACGCGCAGCCGGCACTCGCGTCGGGCGCGGTCGAGGGTCAGGAGAACCCGCTGCACATCTTCACCGCCGCGAAGCTGCACACGCTGGCGCAGAAGTTCGTCACGCTGTGGGACTACGTCGCCGATCCGCTGATCTTCGTGGTGAACCGCGACATCTGGAATTCCTGGACACCGGCCGACCGCGACATCGTGCGCGCCGCCGCCGTCGAGGCCGGCAAGCAGGAGATCGCGATCGCGCGCAAGGGCCTGAGCGGCAACGACCGGTCGATGATCAAGGAGGTCGAGGCGCTGGGCGTGAAGGTCACCCAGCTGACCGATGCCGAGAAGCAGGCGTTCGAGAAGGCGGTCAAGCCGGTCTACGACAAGTGGACCAGGGCGATCGGCCCCGACCTGGTCAAGCGCGCCGAGGCGGCGGTCGCCGCCCGCGCCAAGGCCTGAGCCGGCACGCGCTTCCCGCGCCGACGCTGCGAGGCCGGGTTCGCCCCGGCCTTTTCGTGTCCGGGCGCGCGGTGCGCGCAGTCTTCGCCGATCCGCGATGCCCGAGCCCGGACAACCTGCCTCGCCTTCGCCGCACGCGCGTGCGCCGTCGACGCCGGCGCCGCCCGACGAACCCCGCACGGCCGAGGACTGGATCGGCGCCGTCGTCATGGCGCTGCTGGCCGCGATCACCTTCGCCAACGTCGTTGCGCGCTACTTCACCAGCGAGTCGTTCGCCTGGACCGAAGAGCTGTCGATCGCGCTGATGGTGGCGGTGACGATGGTGGCGGGCAGCGCCGCGGTGGCGCGCGACCGCCACATCCGCATCGAGACCTTCTTCCTGTCGGGGTCGCCGCAGCGGCAGCGCCGGCTGGCGATTCTCTCGTCGCTCGCGACGACGGCGGCCTTCCTGATCGTGTTCGGGCTCGGCCTGCGGCTGCTGTGGGACGACTATCGCTACGAAGTCACATCGCCGGGAATCGGCGTGCCGCAGTGGTGGTACACGCTGTGGCTGCCGGTGCTGGCGCTGCTGATCGCGCTGCGCGCCGTGCAGCGGCTGGTCCGGCAAGTCCGGAGCGAAAACCGGAGCGGCAATGGGTGACCGCACGAAGGACGATGGAGCGCCGAGGTGATCGGCGTTGCGATCTTCGCGGCATTCATCGTGCTGATGCTGGCCGGCGTGCCGATCGGCGTGGCGCTGATGCTGGCCGGATCGGTCGGCATCGGCCTGGCCGACCTCGGCTGGCTGTCGATTCCGAACAACTTCTACTCCGGCCTGGCGAAATACCCGCTGCTCGCGCTGCCGATGTTCGTGCTGGTCGGCTCGATCTTCGACCGCTCGGGCGTTGCGCAGCGCCTGGTGAACTTCGCGCTGGCGATCGTCGGCCGCGGCTCGGGCACGCTGCCGATGGTGGCGATCGCCGTGGCGATGTTCCTCGGCGGCATCTCGGGGTCGGGGCCGGCCAACGCGGCGGCGGTGGGCGGCGTGATGCTCGCCGCGATGGCGCGCGCCGGCTATCCGCCCGCGTACTCGGCCAGCGTGATCGGCGCGGCCGCGGCCACCGACATCCTGATTCCGCCGTCGATCGCCTTCATCGTCTACTCGGTGATGGTGCCCGGCGCGTCGGTGCCGGCGCTGTTCGCCGCCGGCATGGTGCCGGGCGTGCTGGCGGGCCTCGCGCTGATCGTGCCCGCGGTGTGGCTCGCACGCCGGCACGGCTTCGGCGCCAACGAGGCCGCGCAGCCGCGCCTGCCGTTCCTGCGCGCGCTGCGCGAAGCCAGCTGGGGCCTGTTCGCGCCGGTGCTGATCCTGGGCGGCATGCGTGCCGGCTGGTTCACGCCGACCGAAGCGGCGGTGGTCGCCGTGGTGTACGGCCTGTTCGTCGGCATGGTGGTCTACCGTTCGATCCGGCCGCGCGACCTGCTCGGCATCTTCGTCGAGGCGGCGGAGGTATCCGGCGTGATCATGATCGTGGTCGCGCTGGCGAGCGTGTTCGCCTACGCGGTCAGCACGCTGGGCATCGTCGATCCGTTCGCGCGCGCGATCCTCGACAGCGGCATGAACGGCGGGTGGGCGCTGGCGGCGATCATCGTGGTGCTGCTCGGCGTAGGGATGGTGCTCGACGGCATCTCGATCTTCCTGATCTTCGTGCCGCTGCTGATGCCGCTGGTCAAGGGCTACGGCTGGGACCCGGTCTGGTTCGGGGTACTGCTCACCTACATGGTCGCGATCGGCCAGTTCACGCCGCCGCTGGCGGTCAACCTGATGGTGTCGGCACGCCTGGCCGGCGTGCGCATGGAGCACACCATTCCGTGGGTGATCTGGTTCGTGTTCGCGATGCTGCTGGTGCTGGCGGCGCTCGTGGCCGTTCCCGAGCTCGCGTTGTGGCTGCCGCGGACGCTGAACTATTGAGCGAGGTGCGGCGCGCGAGCGCTGGACGGCCCCGGTCGGCCAACGCCGCGCGGCCCAGGTGGACACGCGCGCGCCCCTTGCGGGCGATGCGCCTTTGACAGGAAGCCGGGCATCGCGTTGAATCGGGGTGGTGCTGCCCGGAGTATTTCCATGACCCTGCGATCGCTGCTGTTCGTGCTCGTATTCGGCGCCCTTGCCGCCTTCGTGCTGGTGAACTGGGCGGTGCTCAACGCGCCGACCACGCTGTCGCTGGCGTTCACCCAGGTGCAGGCGCCGCTGGGCATCGTGATGCTCGGCTTCATCGTGATGGTCACCGTGCTGTTCCTCGGCTACATCGTCTACCTGCAGATGTCCGGCCTGCTCGAGACGCGCCGCCACAGCAAGGAACTGCACACGCAGCGCGCGCTGGCCGACCAGGCCGAGGCGTCGCGCTTCACCGAGCTGCGCGGCTTTCTCGAGGCCGAGTTCGCGCGCCAGGCCGCACGCCAGGAGGAGCGCGCCGCGGCGCTGCACGCGCGCCTGGACACGGTCGAGCAGCGCTTGCGCGTCGCGGTCGAGCAGCAGGGCGACTCGCTGTCGGCCGTCGTCGGCGAGCTCGGCGATCGCTTCGGGCGCGAGCGCGATCCGGACGAGCGATAGCAGGCCCGCGACCGCCGGCGGGCGCACCGAAAGCGCGACACGCGCTCGACCCGATCACAGGAGCACGGGAAGCGCGACACGCGCTCGGCCCGATCGGCTGCTGCCGCCCCGGACCGGCGGCCGTTGCGTCAGACCAGCACCAGCGGCGCCGCGCCGCGCCGCAGTAGCTGGCGCAGCCGCTCGGGGTCGGCCGCGCCGGCCGCGCGCGTCATCAGCACCAGCCCGCCGGGCGAGCGCGGCGCGCAGGCGATCCACTGCGTCAGCTCGGCCTGCGTGGTGCTGCGCAGCGCGCCGCCGGCGACTGCGGCCGACGCGCGGATCGCCGCGGCGCCGCGCGCGTCGGCCGGCAGCACCACGCGGCGCTCGGCGCTGCCCAGCGGGTCGTAGCGCGCCGCCGCTTCCTGCAGCCGCGTCAGTCCCTGCTCGTCTTCGGGCAGCAGCCACAGCACCGGGCGCGCGGCCGGCATCTGTCGCGCACGCAGCTGGACGGTGGTGGAGGCGCTGGCCAGCACGATCCAGTCGTCGCCGCCGGCCAGGCTGAGCGCCTGCTGCACGACGTGGCCGCGCACGGTGCGAAACGACCACGGCACGCCGATCTCGCGCGCCAGCGCGTCGAGCCGGCGCTGCAGCGCCGCGGCCTGCGCGCGCAGCGTCGCCTCGAGCTCGGCGCTGCCGAACGGCCGCGACGAAACCTCGAACAGACGCGTCTCGGTGGCTGCCGGCCAGCCCGCCAGCCTGACCAGGTCGGCATCCTCGACGAACAGGCCGGCCAGCTCGACCACCCGCCCGGCGGCGAAGCGCGTGACCGCGCCGAGCACGTCGCCGCTGCGCTCGAGCGCGTCGACCACGATCCAGATCTTGAGAGCCGGCGTCTTGGCGTTCATGGTGGCGGGATGCTCAGTGGCGCGGCCTGCGGTTGCGCTGCTGCGGCGCCTGCAGCTTCTGGCGCAGCTTGCCGAGCTCGCCCAGCCGCGCACGCACCACCGCGTCGACGTCGTCGCGGCCGGTGAGCAGGCGCAGCGCCTCGTCGACATCGGCCACGGCATGCACCGAGAAGCTGCCCGCGCGCACCGCCTCGACCACGTCGTCGCGCAGCATCAGGTGGCGCACGTTGGAGGTCGGGATCACCACGCCGTGGCTGCCGTCGAGCCCGCGCGCCGCGCAGATGTCGAAGAATCCCTCGATCTTCTCGTTGACCCCGCCGATCGCCTGCACCGTGCCCCACTGGTCGATCGAGCCGGTGACCGCGTAGCTCTGGCGGATCGGGATGCCGGCAAGCGACGAGACGATCGCGCATGCCTCGGCCAGCGACGCGCTGTCGCCGTCCACCGGCCCGTAGGTCTGCTCGAAGGCCAGGCTCGCGTTCAGCGCGAACGGCTGGCGCGGCGCGTAGCGCGAGGCCAGGAACGCCGACAGGATCATCACGCCCTTCGAATGGATCGGCCCGGACAGCGACGCCTCGCGCTGGATGTCGATCAGGTTGCCTTCGCCGATGCGCGTGGTGGCGGTGATGCGCGTGGGCTGCGCGAACGCGACCTCGCCCATGATGTAGACCGATAGCCCGTTGATCTGCCCCGGCAGCGCGCCGCCGGTATCGATCAGGATGGTGCCCTGGACGATGTGCTCGTGCAGGCGCCGGCGCACGCGCCCGGTACGCTCGCGCCGCGCGTCGAGCGCGGCCTGCACGTCGTCGCCCGCGATGCGCTCATGCCCGCTGCGCTGCGCATGGAAGGCCGACTCGGCGAGCAGGTCGCGCAGCCGGTGCACGTGCAGCGTCACGCGCTCGCGATCGCCCGCCGCGCGCGCCGCGTACTCGATCACGCGCGCCACCGCGTCGCTGCGCAGCGGCGGCAGCTTCGCCTCGCCGGCCAGCGTGGCGATCAGCCGCGCGTACACCGGCAGCGACGCGTCGTCGATCGCGATGTCGTCCTCGAAGTCGGCGTCGACCTTGAACAGCTCCACGAACTCCGGGTCCCACGCCTGCAGCATCGCGTGCAGCAGCCGGTCGCCGAACAGCACCACCTTCACGTCGAGCGGAATCGGCTCGGGTTCGAGCGATACCGTGCTGCTCAGCCCGTACTGCTGGGCGGGCGACTCGACGCGGATCTCGCGCGTGAGCAGCGCGCGCTTGAGCCCTTCCCACGACAACGGCTGCATC
>JAHDYE010000245.1 GCA_023383035.1 Burkholderiaceae bacterium
GAAGGCGGCGCCGGCGCTGCTCTCGGGCGTGCCGGTGGTGGTCAAGCCGGCCACCGCCACGGCCTGGCTCACGCACCGGATGGTGGCCGACGTGATCGAAGCCGGCATCCTGCCGCCCGGCGCGCTGTCGATCGTCTGCGGCCGCTCCGAGGGCCTGATCGAGGCGCTCGAGCCGTTCGACCTGGTGTCGTTCACCGGTTCGGCCGACACCGCGCGCACGATCTGCGGCCACGAGATCGTGCTGCGTCATTCGATTCGCGTGAACGCCGAGACCGACAGCCTCAACAGCGCGCTGCTCGGACCGGACGCTGCGCCGGGCAGCGATGCGTTCGCGCTGATGGTGAAGGAGGTGGTGCGCGAGATGACCGTCAAGTCCGGGCAGAAGTGCACCGCGATCCGCCGCGTGCTGGTGCCGCGCGAGCATGCCGCCGCGGCCACCGAGGCGATCGCCGCGGCGCTCGCGGCCGTCAAGGTGGGCAACCCGCGCAACGAGTCGGTGCGCATGGGCGCGCTCGCGAGCCGCGCGCAGCTCGCCGCGGTGCGCGAAGGGCTTGCGGCGCTGAAGAGCGAGGCGAGCGTCGCCTGGGCGGGCAGCGACTCGGATCTCGTGGACGCCGACCCGCAGGTGGCCGCCTGCGTGATGCCGCACCTGCTGAAGGTCGACGACGGCGATGCCGCCCAGCGGGTACACGACATCGAGGTGTTCGGCCCGGTGGCCACCGTAGTGCCGTATCGCGACGCCGACCACGCGTTCGCGCTCGCGCGTCGCGGTTACGGCTCGCTGGTGGCCTCGCTGTTCACCGACGACGCGGCGTTCGCCGTGCAGGCGGCGGCGGAGATGGCGCACGCGCATGGGCGGCTGCACGTGGTGACGCCGGCCGTCGGCAAGGCGCATACCGGTCACGGCAACGTGATGCCGATGTCGCTGCACGGCGGACCGGGCCGCGCCGGCGGCGGCGAGGAGTTGGGCGGACTGCGCGCGCTGGCTTTCTACCACCAGCGCAGCGCGGTGCAGGCGCCGCCCGAAGTGCTGGCACGACTGGCCGAAGGCGGTGCGGCGTGGCAGGGCGGAGCGGCATGAACACGGAACCCGTGTTACACTGTTTCCGTGTAATCAGGGTTCCGTACAGACGTCGCCAATGAAGAACGTCACCATCACGCTCGACGAGAAGACGGCCGCGTGGGTGCGTGTGGCCGCGGCCCGCGAAGACCAGAGCGTTTCGCGCTACATCGCCGGGCTGCTCGAGCAGCGGATGCGCGCATCGCACGACTACGCCAGCGCGATGCGCCGCTTCCTCGAGCGCAAGCCGGCGCGCATCGGCGCCGCCGGCGCAGCGCTTCCGGCGCGCGACGAACTTCATGACCGCTCCGGTCTTCGTTGACACCAACGTGTTCGTGTACGCCCGCGAAGCGGGCGACGCGACGCGCCAGCCGCGCGCCCTATCCTGGGTCGAATGGCTGTGGCGCGAGCAACTCGGGCGCACCAGCATGCAGGTGCTCTCCGAGTATTACGTGACCGTCACGCGCAAGTTGAAACCGGGCCTGCCGCCCGAGCAGGCATGGGACGACATCGACGCACTGATGGCATGGAATCCGCAGCCGATCGATCGCGACGTCATGCAGCGGGCACGCGCGATCCAGTCGCGCCACCGGCTGAGCTGGTGGGACTCACTCGTCGTCGCAGCAGCGCGCGCACAGGGCTGCGCGGTGCTGCTCACCGAGGACCTGCACAACGGCGCCCTGATCGACGGCGTCCGCATCCGCAATCCGTTCACCCACGCGGTGCACGACATCGGCATCGAGGCCTACGGCGCGCCTGCGGCCCCGCGGCGCAGCGGCGACACGAGACGCGTCCCACGGTAGCCCGCCGCCGATTCGGGCACAATACCCGGAGGCTGGATGCGGCCCCGCCCGAGGAGACCGATCATGACGAATCACGTCTACAAGCACATCGAGCTGACCGGCTCGTCGACGAGCAGCAGCGACGATGCGGTCCGCAACGCCGTCGCCAAGGCGCACGAGACGCTGCGCAACATCCAGTGGTTTCGCGTCGTCGAGACGCGCGGCCATATCGTCGACGGCAAGGTCGCCCACTGGCAGGTGACGGTCAACATCGGCTTCACGCTGGAGTAGCACGAGCGTCGCGCAGCGATGCACGGGCGCACCGATCCTTGCGCGCCGTTGCCGTCGTGGGTTGGGGCGCCGGCAACGGCGTGGCGCGCGGGCGCGATCGCCGTCGCGATGGCGGCTGCCTCGATCGCACCCGGCGGGGCCAGCGCACAGGCCGGGTCCGACGCCGAGGCACGCTACCAGCAGGAGCGCGCGCTGTGCGAAAGCGGCCTGTCGCCGCAGGATCGTGCGGCATGCCTGAGGGAAGCAGCGGCGGCGCGCGCCGAAGCGCGCCACGGCCAGCTCGGCGACGGCTCCGGCGACGCGGCACGCTATCTCGAGAACGCCCTTGCGCGCTGCAAGCCGCTGCCGCCCGCCGAACGGGCCGACTGCGAATACCGCGTGCGCGGCGGCGGCACCGCGCGCGGCAGCGTCGAGGAAGGCGGCATCTACCGCGAGACGGTCACGCGCGAGGTCGCGCCGCCGAGCGAGATGACGCCGGCGGCACCGCAGATCCCGCCGGAAACGTCGCCGCGCCCCTCGGCACCCGACGCCGCGCCGCCGCGAGAACTGCCTCCGCGCGAGATCAGGATTCCGGACGCCGCACCTGCGCGGTAGCCCGCGTCACTCCACGAACGTCGTCGCGGGGGATCACCGCGATCCGGTGGACGTTCAGCTCCCGGAGAGCAGCGCGCGCAACCCGTGCACGTCGCCGCGCACCAGTGCGCCGAGCGCGGCGCGAACGAACGCCGCCGCAGCGGGCGCGAACACCGCGAGCGCCGCGAGGTAGACGACGGCCCCGAACACCACCGCGATCGCCAACATCGCCAGGATCGGGACGGCATGTCCCGCCCATGCAACGAGCGCGAGGACGCATGCGGCCATCGCCAGCGCGGCCAGCGTCGGCCCGGCGGCAGCCGCCGCCTGCCGGGCCGCGGTCAAACCGGTCAGTCGCTGCACGAACCAGGCGTACGGCACCCACATCAGGAACGACCTGGCGACGAGCGCCGCCGTGACCGCCAGCAGTCCGTAGTCGATCGCCGCCATCACCGCCGCCGCGGTCAGCACCAGGCCGATCGCGGCGCCGGCAAGGTGCCAATGGGGCCGGCCCATGCCGCGCACCACGGAGATCTGCACGATCGACATCGACGCGCGGACGCCGAGCAGCATCAGCAGTTGCGCGACCGGCACTGCGGCCAGCCAGCGCTCTCCGAACATCAACGGGATCAGCAGCCCCGCGACCGCCGCCAGCCCGAAATACAGCGGACTGGAGACGACCGCCGCTGCGCGCAGGGTCGAGTCGGCCAGGCGCCGTGCCGCGTCGCGGTCGGCTTGCATCCGGGCCATGCCGGGCATCAGCACCTGGTACACCGGCACCATCAGCATCGCACTGGCTTGATCGAACAGGCGGTAGGCCAACGCGTAGAGTCCGAGCGCTTCGGTACCGAGGCTGGTCGCGATCAGCACCCGCGGCAGCTGCCCGTCGACGTACGTCAGGCCCCACGCCGCCCAGGTGCTGAGGTTGAAACCGAGCAGGTCGGTCGCGTCGGCGCGCCGCGAGCGAAGTCCCGGTCGCCACCGCGCCAGCCGGAACAACAGCACGCACGAGACGAACTGCCGCACGAGTTCCATCGCCACCAGGCTCCATATCCCGGCGCCCGCGAGCACGGCGACGATCCCGGCGAGACTGGCCAGCACGCCGGCCACGGCGCCGGCAGCGGCGATCGCCTTGAAGCGCTGCTCGCGCATCAGCAGCGCGGTCGGCACGGTCGCCGCGGCGTTCATCGGCAGCGTCGCCGCACGCAGCGGCAGGATCGCGGCGAGCGCCGAGCCGCCGCCGAGCCAGCCGGCGATGACGTCGGCACCGGTTCCGATCAGGCTCCATGCCGCCAGCGCCAGCACCATTGCACCGGCGAACGTCGCATTGCAGTGCCCGGCCCGCAGCTCCTGCCGCTGCACGAGCGTGTCGCTCGGCGCCGCCGAGACCATGATGTCGGCCAGGCCGACGATGACCCATGACAGCGCGAATACCCCGTACGCCTCGGGACCGATCTGGCGAGCGATCACCGCCAGCGCCACCAGGCTGACGACGAACTGGAACAGCCTGCCGGCGGCACTCCAGGCCACGCTGCCGGCCAGCCTGCCCGCGGTCACCATCGCATCGCCCCCGCGCGCATCGTCCTCCCCTTTGCCGCGCCTGTCGCACGCACTGGCGGATTGTCGCCCACCATCGATCGGCACGCGCGCGCCGATTGCCGGTCGGTGGAAATTCGGTCACCGGCGATGCCGCACCACTGATGCGATGGTCGCGAATGCGCCACAACCCCACGAGGAACCCCGGGTGTCGACCCTCCGTCGCCGAGCCGCGGCATCACCCGCCACGGGTGCTAACATCCTGGCATCGGAGCCGATGAAAGAAGTATCGAAGCATCCGGAGCAACTTCAGGGCATCGGCGCGTTGCGCAACGAGTACCGGCAGCCGTGAGACGGGACCGATGAAGATCGCCGTGGTCGGCGCCGGATCGATCGGCGGATATCTCGGGGCGCGGCTGGCCCTCGCCGGCGAGGACGTGACCTTCATCGCGCGCGGCGCGAACCTGCAGGCGATCAACGCTCGGGGCTTCCGGCTGATCGAGGAAGACGGCGCGGGGCGGGTGGCGCGCAACGTACGCGCGGTGCAGAAGACCGCCGACGCCGGTGCACAAGACTACGTGCTGCTGGCGCTCAAGGCACAGCAGGTTGGCGCGCTCGCCGCCGACCTGCCGGCGATGTTCGGCTCCGACACCGCGGTGGTCACGCTTCAGAACGGCATTCCCTGGTGGTACTTCTACAAGCTCGGCGGTGAGTTCGACGGCCGGCCGGTGACGTCCGTGGATTCCGACGGCGCAATCGCGGCCGCGATCCCCAGCGAGCGGATCATCGGTTCGGTCGCCTACCCGGCCGCCGAGCTGGTCGCGCCCGGCGTCGTCAGGGTGATCGAGGGCAACCGCTTCTCGATCGGCGAACCCGACAACAGCAAGTCGGATCGCGCGCAGCGGATCTCGGACGCGCTGACCCGGGCCGGCTTCAAGGCGCCGGTCTCGTCGGACCTGCGCTCGGAGATCTGGCTCAAGCTGT
>JAHDYE010000246.1 GCA_023383035.1 Burkholderiaceae bacterium
CAGCGTTCAATCTGAGCCAGGATCAAACTCTTTAGTTCGATCTTTTGGTTGGCCTGTTTCCAGGCCTGCTCAACGGAATCGACATTCATTGGTTTTACCCAATGTCTGTTCGTTTACCGTGTGAGCGTTCGATTTTCCGAGATCCGACCGGGACGAACCCGGAGCGGAACCCGCCTCGGGTCCGTGAGAACCCTCGGCTTGGCGCGTTCGCCTGAACGCCCACACTTATCGGCTGTTGGTTTTTAAAGATCGGTGATCGCGCCGCAGTTGCAAAAAGCCGCGATCAGCAGAGAACGAAGAGTATGAAGTTTTCAGCGATACCTGTCAACTTGGCCACCCTTCCCGGCGCTTCGACGAGCCGTTCCGCCTTTGCGGACCGACTCTTGCCGGCCTGCGACGCAACCGCATCGCAGAGCCCGCTACTATAGCAAGGGGCTTGGAGGCACGCAAGCCGTCAGGTCGACGACGCGCTTTTGTCCCGTTGACGGTGGCGCTTCGACCGCCGTCGACCGCCGTCGCCCGCCTGCGGGGCACATCCCGATGGGCGGAAGCGGCGGGCCTCAGCGATGCCGGAAATCGGCCTTGCGCTTCTCGACGAACGCCGCCATGCCCTCTTTCTGGTCCTCGGTGGCGAACAGCGAATGGAACAGGCGGCGCTCGAACAGCAGGCCTTCGGAGAGCGGCGATTCGTAGGCACGGTTGATCGCTTCCTTCGCCATCATCAGCGACGGCAGCGAGAAGCCGGCGATCGTCGTGGCCGCGTCGAGCGCCTCGTCGAGCAGCCGTTCGGCAGGCACGACGCGCGAGACCAGTCCGGCGCGCTCGGCCTCCGCGGCGTCCATCGTCCGCGCGGTCAGGCACAGGTCCATCGCCTTGGCCTTGGAGATCGCGCGCGGCAGGCGCTGCGTGCCGCCCGCGCCGGGAATGACGCCGAGGCGGATCTCCGGCTGGCCGAACTTCGCCGACTCGGCCGCGATCAGGATGTCGCACATCATCGCCAGCTCGCACCCGCCGCCCAGTGCGTAGCCCGCGACCGCCGCGATCACCGGCTTGCGCACGCGACGAATCGCCTCCCAATTGCGCGTGATGTACTCGCCGCGGTACACGTCCATGTAGCTCCAGCCCGCCATCGCGGCGATGTCGGCGCCGGCGGCGAACGCCTTGTCGTTGCCGGTGATCACGATCGCGCCGATGCTCTCGTCGGCGTCGAAGTCGAGCAGCGCCGCGCCGAGCTCGTTCATCAGCGCGTCGTTCAGGGCGTTGAGCTGTTTCGGACGGTTCAGCGTGACCAGGCCGACCCGGCCGCGGGTTTCGACCAGGATGTTCTCGTACGTCATGGTGCAGGGCTCCTCATGCGTCCGCACCGGGCGGAACGCGTCGTGCGGCACCGGCAGCGGGCCGGCGGATCTCGATCGATGGCGCGCGATGGCAGCCGCGCGCGCCGTCATCGCGGATTCTGCCATGCCGGGATCGGGGCGGCGGCCGATGCGGGCGCCCGCGACCGAAGCGACTCAGGGCACGAACGCTGCGCCGAATGCGCCGATTCCGATCAGTCCCGAGCCGCTGGTGAATCGCATCCGGCCGGCCATTTCGGCACCGTTCTGCCCGTCCGGCGCGAAGTAGCCGGCCTCGTAGTCTCCGGCCACGCTGTTCGTGGTACCGGAGACCGCAGTCGACAGCGCTCCGTCGAGCGTGCCGTTCAGGACCCCGTCGGCAAGCGATAGCGCGATCGGCCCGAACGGCAGGGTCGACGTGACGACCACGCCGCTGCCGCTCGTAACCGACGTGGTCATCGTGCCGATCTGTCCCGCCACGATCCGGCCGGTGCCGTCGACTTCGATCTCGATCGGTGCGCTGAATCGGCGCGGCTCGGTCAGCGCCGCACCGGCCGAGCCATCGGGCGCGACCATGCCGACCACGACGCCCCTGTACAGGCGCGCAACGGGTCCGGCCGGCCAGTTCGCGTTGTTCGTCGCGCCACGCGGCGCGAACCAGGCGCCCAGGTAGTGCTCGCCGAAGCTGGCCTGCGGGTATTTCTGCCAGAGTCCGAAACCGGCGTGCCCCAGGGCGAGCGTCGGTTTCGCGGTCGCGGGATCGTCCAGGCGATTCCACGCCCGATGGAAGTCGCCCAGCGCAACGTAGGGAGGCACCGGATCGGCGTTCAACGGATCCTCGTACCACTGCCCGCGCAGCGCCCCGGCGACGCTGCGGATGTCCTGCACCGGCTGGTTCAGTTGCGTGAAGGGGATGACATCGTCGAGCGGCTGCTGCGCCTGCAACGCCGCGGGAAACACCAGTTCCAGCGTGTAGCCGTCCTGGCTCGGGAATGCTACGACACCCGGCGTGATCCGTACGGCAGCGCTGACCGGCTGGAAGACGCCCGTTGCCGTGCCCTGGCAGAAGCCCAGCGCGAAGCCGATGCCGCCGCTTTGCGTCGACAGGCACGCGACGGGACCCGGCACGTTGATGCCGATGCTCGAACCGCCTCCGCACGCCGCCAGCGCGCCGGCCACGAGCAGCGCCGCCGATGCGGCGCGAACGACCCGCAGGTCGCGAAATCGATTCGGTTTCATGCTGGTTGCGCTGGTGGCCCGTGACGTGTCCGGCTTCGAGTCTTGGCGCATGGTACCGGAGCGCCAACGTGCGGGCGGACGAACGGACGGCGCGATCCGCCGGAAGCGGCCGGCTTTGCTGCGGATCGGTGACGCGCGATGCGGCACACCACCGGCACGCCCCGGCACCGGCGTGATCGCCGCGCCGACGTGCGCCGCTGCGGCCGGCGGCACTGCGGCGCACCCGGGGTTCCGGGGCACAATAACGCGTTGTCACCGACCGCCGATGCGAGGAGAGCCACCGATGTTCGATGCGCTGTACCTGGACAAGCCCGAAAGCGGATTCGCCGCGACGCGCCGGCGCTTGAGCGACGAGGAACTGCTCGCGGCCACGCCCGATGCCGACGTGACGGTGCGCATCGAGTATTCGACGCTCAACTACAAGGACGCGCTCGCGATCACCAATCGCTCGCCGGTGGTGCGCCGCTGGCCGATGGTGCCGGGCATCGACGGAGCCGGCGTGGTGGAGTCGAGCTCGAACCCGGCGTTCGCCGCCGGCGAGCGGGTGATCCTCAACGGCTGGGGCGTCGGGGAAACGCACTGGGGCTGCCTGGCCCAGCGCGCGCGGCTGAAAGCCGGCTGGCTGGTCGCGATGCCGCCGGAGCTCGACGCGCGGCGCGCGATGTCGATCGGCACCGCCGGCTACACCGCGATGCTGTGCGTGATGATGCTCGAACGTCACGGCGTGGCGCCCGCGCAGGGCGAGATCCTGGTCACCGGCGCGGCGGGCGGCGTGGGCAGCGTGGCGATCGCGCTGCTCGCGCGGCTGGGCTTCCGGGTGGTCGCGTCGACCGGGCGCGCGAGCGAAGCCGATTACCTGCGCGCGCTCGGCGCGGCCGAGGTGATCGACCGCGCGGCGCTGTCGGCGCCGGGCAAGCCGCTGCAGAAGGAGCGCTGGGCCGGCGTCGTCGACGCGGTGGGCTCGCATACGCTCGCCAACGCCTGCGCGCAGACGCAGTACCGCGGCACCGTGACCGCCTGCGGCCTCGCGCAGGGCATGGACTTCCCGGCCACGGTCGCGCCGTTCATCCTGCGCGGCGTCCGGCTGATCGGCGTCGATTCGGTGATGTGCCCGCAGGAGGATCGCCGCGAGGCGTGGACACGCCTGGCGCGCGAGCTCGACCCGGCGCAGATCGAGCGCATCACCACGGTGGTGGGGCTGGACGATGCGTTGCGGCTCGCACCGGAGCTGCTCGACGGCAAGGTACGCGGCCGCGTGGCGGTCGACCCGAACCGGTGAGCGCGCTGGCGAAGGAACCGGCAAGCGCGATCTGGTACCGCATCGTTCCGGTCGACCCGCATGCGCACCTGTTCGACGTCACGCTGAGCATCGCGCGGCCCGATCCCTCGGGCCAGCGCGTGGCGCTGCCGGCGTGGATTCCGGGCAGCTACATGATCCGCGAGTTCGCGCGGCACGTCGTATCGATCGCGGCGCGCAGCGGCACGCGCGCGGTACGGCTGCGCAAGCTCGACAAGCACACCTGGCAGGCGGCGCGCTGCGACGCGCCGCTCGTGCTCGCCTATCGCGTCTACGCCTGGGATCTCTCGGTACGCGCGGCGCATCTCGATGCGTCGCACGGCTTCCTCAACGGCAGCAGCGTGTTCCTGCGGGTGATCGGCCAGGAAGACCGGCCCTGCGACGTGCTGATCGAGCCGCCCGACGGGCCGGCGTATGCCGACTGGCGCGTCGCGACCACGCTGCCGCGAGCCGGCGCGCCGCTGCACGGCTTCGGCCGCTATCGGGCGGCCGATTACGACGAGCTGATCGACCATCCGGTGGAGATGGGCCGCTTCACGCTCGCGAGCTTCGAGGCGGGCGGTGCGCGCCACGAGATCGCCATCACCGGCCGCCACGACGCCGACACCGCGCGGCTGGGTCGCGACCTGGCGCGCGTGTGCGCCGAGCAGATCCGCCTGTTCGAGCCGCGCACGCGACGCGCGCCGGTCGAGCGCTACCTGTTCCAGGTGATGGCGGTCGGCGACGGCTACGGCGGTCTCGAGCACCGTTCGAGCACGGCGCTGATCTGCGCGCGCAACGACCTGCCCTGGCGCGGCCAGCGCGACGTGCCGGAGGGCTACCGGACGTTCCTCGGCCTGGCGAGCCACGAGTACTTCCACACCTGGAACGTCAAGCGGATCAAGCCCGCGGCGTTCGCGCCGTACGATCTGCAGCAGGAGAGCTACACCCGGCTGCTGTGGATCTTCGAGGGATTCACGTCGTACTACGACGACCTGATGCTGGTGCGCTCGGGCGTCATCGGCCGCGAGGCCTACCTGACCGTGCTGGCCAGGACGATCTCCGGCGTGATGCGCGGACCGGGCCGCCGGCTGCAGAGCGTGGCCGACTCCAGCTTCGACGCCTGGATCAAGTACTACCGCCAGGACGAAAACTCGCCGAACGCGATCTCCAGCTACTACGCGAAAGGCTCGCTGGTCGCGCTGGCGCTCGACCTGACGATCCGCGCGCGCAGCGCGGGCCGCCGTTCGCTCGACGACGCGATGCGCCTGATGTGGCGGCGCTACGGGCGCGACTTCTTCGCGCAGCGCCGGGGACTGGCCGAAGACGAGGTCCCGCGCCTGCTCGAGGAAGCGACCGGGCTGCGGCTGGAC
>JAHDYE010000247.1 GCA_023383035.1 Burkholderiaceae bacterium
GGCGAACATGGCGTGGAACTCGACGATGAACACGTCGCAGGTCCGCACCATGCTCAACGATCGCGGCGAGGACGGCGAATACCGCATTCCCTTCATCGTCGTGTCGGACGCGTTCCAGTCGGAGATGACCGCGTTCGCCGACCTGATCCTGCCCGACACCACCTACCTCGAGCGCCACGACGTGATGTCGATGCTCGACCGGCCGATCTCGGAGTTCGACGGGCCGGTGGACTCGGTGCGCATCCCGGTGCTGCCGCCCACCGGCCAGTGCAAGCCGTTCCAGGAAGTGCTGATCGAGCTGGGCGGGCGCCTCGGGCTGCCGGCGTTCGCGCGCCCGGACGGCACGCGCAGGTACCGCGACTATCCCGACTTCATCGTCAGGTACGAGACCGAACCGGGCTCGGGCATCGGCTTTCTCGCCGGCTGGCGCGGCAAGGGCGGCGAGAAGTTCATGCGCGGCGAGCCCAATCCGCGACAGTGGGAGATGTACGCGAAGAACAACTGCGTGTACCACCACAAGCTGCCGCCGTCGTACCAGTACATGCGCAACTGGAACAAGGGCTACCTGGAGTGGTCGCTGCGCAACCGCATCACGCGCTACGCCGAGCCGATCCTCATCCATCTGTACTCCGAGGTGCTGCAGACCTTCCGCCAGGCCGCGCGCGGCAAGGGTCCGTCGCGCAAGCCGCCCGAGCGCCTGCGCAAGCGCATCGACGAGTACTTCGATCCGCTGCCGTTCTATTACGAGCCGCTCGAGGCGCAGCACACCGACACCGACCGCTATCCGCTGAACGCGGTCACGCAGCGGCCCATGGCGATGTACCACTCGTGGGACTCGCAGAACGCCTGGCTGCGCCAGATCCACAGCCACAACCCGCTCTACGTGAATCCGCGCACCGCCCGCGCGCACGGCATCGAGGACGGCGGCTGGCTCTGGGTCGAATCGCAGTGGGGTCGCGTGCGCTGCCAGGCGAGCCATTCGGAAGCGGTCGAGCCGGGCACCGTGTGGACCTGGAACGCGGTGGGCAAGGCCTCCGGCGCCTGGGGGCTCGCGCCCGACGCCAACGAATCGCGCCGCGGCTTCCTGCTCAATCACCTGATCTCCGAGGAGATCCCCGGCAGCGGCGACGAGGGGACGGTGTCGAACTCCGATCCGGTCACCGGGCAGGCCGGATGGTACGACGTGCGGGTGCGCATCTACCCGGCCGGGCCCGACGAGCCCGCGCAGAGCTGGCCGCAGTTCGACGCCGTGCCGCCTGCCCCGGGTACCCGAAGCCGTGCGCGGCCGCGCATGCTCGCGTGGTTCGCCGGCGCGGGGAAACGCGCATGACGCAACTCGCGCTGGTCATCGACCTGAACGTCTGCGTCGGCTGCCACGCGTGCGTGACGAGCTGCAAGCAGTGGAACACGTCGGGCGCGGCGGGGCCGCTGGCCGACCTCAATCCGTACGACGCCGATCCGACCGGCGCGTTCTTCAACCGCGTGCAGACCTTCGAGGTCGGCGAGTATCCCGACACGCAGACCGTGCACTTCCCGAAGTCGTGCCTGCACTGCGAGGATCCGCCCTGCGTGCCGGTATGCCCCACCGGCGCCAGCTACAAGCGGCCCGAGGACGGCATCGTGCTGGTCGACTACGACAAGTGCATCGGCTGCAAATACTGCTCGTGGGCCTGCCCGTACGGCGCGCGCGAGGTCGATCCGGGGCGCAAGGTGATGACCAAGTGCACGCTGTGCGTGGACCGGATCTACGACACGACCCGACCCGAGGCCGAGCGCAAGCCCGCCTGCGTGCTGGCCTGCCCCACCAGCGCGCGGCTGTTCGGCGACATCCACGATCCCGACTCGGTCGTCTCGCAGGCGATCCGCGAGAACGCCGGCTATCCGCTGATGCCCGAATGGGGCACGCATCCGTCGAACCACTACCTGCCGCGGCGGCGCACCGGCATGCGCGTGCACGCCGACGAGCTCGAGCGGGCCGACAACCCGCTGAAGGCCGACGGGCTGCTGCCCAGGCCTGCCAAGGCCGAGCCGACGCTCGACGACGTCACGTCCTGGTAACGGAGGACGGACATGCGGCCCGAAGCCTCGGTCATCCTGCTCACGACGCTGATCGGCGCCGGCCAGGGACTGTTCCTCGCGCTGTTCACCGCGCACAGCCTGGCGCTGTTCGAACTGGTGCCCGCGCACAATGGCCACGCCTTCGACGCGCCGGGCAGCGCGATCGCGCTGCTGCTCACCGGCGCGGGCCTGGTCGCCTCGTTCTTCCACCTCGGGCGCCCGGAGCGCGCGTGGCGGGCGATCGCCCAATGGCGCACGTCCTGGCTGTCGCGCGAGGTGATCGTGCTGCCGGCCTTCATGCTGGCCGTGTTCGTCTACGCGCTGGTGCACTGGAGCGGCTGGCGGCCGGTGCTGGCCGAGCTGCCGGGCGGCGTGGCAGTCGACCTGGCCACGGTGGTCGGGCTCGTCGCCATGGTGCTGGCGTTCGCCCTGTTCATCTGCACCGGCATGATCTACGCGTGCCTGCCGTTCCTGCGCGAGTGGCATAGCGCGCTCACGCCGATCAACTTCGTGCTGCTCGGTTGCGCGTCGGGCTTCACGCTGGCGGCGGCGTTTTCCACCTGGACGGCGCCGGACCTCACCCGCCTGCTCGCCGGCTACGCACTGGCCTTCACGCTGCTCGGATTCGCCGGCCGCGGCGCCGCGCTGCTGCGCAACCGCCGCCTGAAGCCCAAGTCGACGCTGCAAACCGCGATCGGGATCAAGCATCCGCGCATCGTCCAGAAGTCGATGGGTTTCCAGTCGGGTTCGTTCAACACCCGCGAGTTCTTCCACGGGCGCGCACCGGGCACGCTGCGCTGGGTCAGGTGGGCATTCCTCGCGGCCGGGTTCGCCGCGCCCGCGGCGCTGCTGATCGCGGCGCTGTACGCGCCGGGCACCGCACTGCTGGCGGCGGCGTTCGCGATCCAGTTCGCCGGCCTGCTGGCCGAGCGCTGGTTCTTCTTCGCCGAAGCCAACCACCCGCAGAACCTCTATTACCAGGCGGTGGCATGAACCTGCGATACGTCAAGGAATCCGCCACCGGTTCGGGTATGTTGGCAGCCAGAGGAACAAATACAGGGAGGAGTACGCACATGGCGCTGGTCGATCCTCACGGCGGCGGCGATCTCCTGCCGCTGCTGCTCGAAGGCGAAGCGCTGCGCGCGGAGCTGGCGCGCGCGCGCGCGCTGCCGCGGCTGCGGGTGAGTTCGCGCGAACGCGGCGACCTGATCATGATGGGTATCGGCGGCTTCACGCCGCTCGCCGGCTTCATGGGCCGCGCCGACTGGCAGGGCGTGTGCGATCGCATGCACACCGCGAGCGGACTGTTCTGGCCGATCCCGATCACGCTGTCGGCCGATGCGGGCACCGCGGCCTCGATCGCCATCGGCGCCGACGTCGCGCTGGTCGACCCCGACGACGACTCGGTGCTGGCCACCATGACGGTCACCGAGAAGTACGCGATCGACAAGGCGCACGAGTGCGCCACCGTGTTCCGCACCACCGACCCCGAGCACCCGGGCGTACGCATGGTGATGGCGCAGGGCGACGTCAACCTCGCCGGGCCGGTCAAGGTATTGTCCACCGGCGGCTTCCCCGAGAAATACGGCGAGCTGTTCATGACTCCGGCGCAGACGCGCGCGCTGTTCACCTCGCTCGGCTGGTCGCGCGTGGCGGCGTTCCAGACGCGCAACCCGATGCACCGCTCGCACGAGTACCTCGCGAAGGTGGCGATCGAGGTCAGCGACGGCGTGCTGGTGCACTCGCTGCTGGGCGCGCTCAAGCCCGGCGACATCCCCGCCGAAGTGCGCACGCGCGCCATCGCGGTGCTGGCCGACGGCTACTTCGTGAAGAAGACCATCGTCCAGGCCGGCTACCCGCTCGACATGCGCTACGCCGGCCCGCGCGAGGCGCTGCTGCACGCGCTGTTCCGGCAGAACTACGGCTGTTCGCACCAGATCGTCGGACGCGACCACGCCGGCGTGGGCAGCTACTACGGACCGTTCGACGCACACCACGTCTTCGACGAGATTCCCAGGGGCGCGCTGCAGACGCAACCGCTGAAGATCGACTGGACCTTCTGGTGCTACAAGTGCGGCGGCATGGCGTCCGCGCGCACCTGCCCACACGATGACGCCGACCGCCTGCTGGTGTCGGGCACCAAGCTTCGCAAGTGGCTCTCGGAGGGCTCGGACGTACCGGCGGAGTTCAGCCGGCCCGAGGTCCTCGAGGTGCTGCGCGAGTACTACTCGGGCCTGGACGCGTCCGAGAAGGTGGAAGTCAAGCTGGCCGGTCACTCGGCACGCTGACACGGATCGAACGACGTTCGAAGACTATCGACAACCGGAACCGAAGGAGGGAACACGCAATGCCAACCTACGTGCGTACCGACAAGTGCGACGGATGCAAGGGCCAGGACAAGACCGCCTGCATGTACATCTGTCCGCACGACCTGATGATGCTCGACAAGGACGGCTCGGCCACCGGCCACGCCATGAAGGCGTACAACCAGGAGCCCGAGCAGTGCTGGGAATGCTATTCGTGCGTGAAGATCTGTCCGCAGAACGCGATCGAGGTGCGCCACTACGCCGACATCGTGCCGCTGGGCGGATCGGTGCAGCCGCTGCGCGGCTCCGATTCGATCATGTGGACGATCAAGTTCCGCAACGGCACGATCAAGCGCTTCAAGTTCCCGATCCGCACCACCAGTGAAGGCTCGATCGATCCGTATGCCGGCAGGGAGATGCCGAAGCTCGCCGACATCGGAAAGGCCGGCTTCTTCACCTCCGCCGGCGGGTTCCGCGCCGGCAAGGCCGACGAGCTGATCCGCCGCAAGTAGGCAGCCGCCCCAATACCGATCGAACATCAAGAGGACACGGAAATGGCAGAAGGAACTTTCGGCAATCCGCGGATCGTCGAGGAGGAGCTCGACATCCTGCTGATCGGCGGCGGCATGGCCTGTTGCGGCGCGGCATTCGAGATCATGCGCTGGGCCGAGGCGGCCAAGGCCGAGACCGGCCAGGCGCTGCGCATCAAGCTGGTCGACAAGGCGGCGATGGACCGCTCGGGCGCGGTCGCCCAGGGGCTGTCGGCGATCAACACCTACATCGGCCCCGATCTCGACCCGGCCGACTACGCCCGCATGGTCTCCAACGACCTGATGGGCATCACGCGC
>JAHDYE010000248.1 GCA_023383035.1 Burkholderiaceae bacterium
CGCCGGTGGCGCAGGCCTGCATGAGGGTGGGGCCGCCGATGTGGCCGGCGCCGATCAGCCCGGCCAGCCACGGCAGGCCGTAGAACGAGTGCTTCTGCGGCACCGAGATGCCCAGCACGCCGTAGTCGAAGACTTTCGGATCGATGCCACGCCTGGCCAGCTCGGCGCGCGCCACGTGCGCGCCGAACTCGATGCTGTTCAGGTTCGCGAAGCTGCCCTGCCAGCGCGCGAACGGCGTGCTCCAGTAGGCACCATAGGGAATTTCGGCCTTGTAGCGCATGGCGGTTCCTCGTGGAATTCAGGCGGTGGCGGATCGGTCCCGATCGAGACCGACCGCAGTGATGAATGCGCGCCTGGCCTGGGTCAGGTGGCTGCGCATGGCCGCGGCCGCCGCGTCGCCGTCGCCGGCACGCAGCGCCTCGGTGACGCGTTCGAAGCCGGCCAGCACGATGGCGCGGATTTCCGGGTCGTCGAGCGTGAGCGCGCGGATGCGCTGCATGTGGTCGGCATATTGCTCGATGACCCGCACCAGGCGCTGGTTCGGCACCAGCGCGAGCCAGGCGCTGCGGAAATGCACGTGGCTGTCGCGAAACGCCTCGGCATCGCCGGCCAAGTGCGCCGCGCGTGCCTCGGCGAGGGCGGCCTCGATCGGCGCGCGCACGACCGGGTCGGCGGTGCGCTCGGCCACGCGGCGCGTGGCCGCCGGTTCGATCAGGAAGCGGACTTCGTAGATCTCGTCGACGTCGGCCAGCGTCAGCTCGGGCACCATGAAGCTGCGTCCACCCGAGACCAGCAGGCCTTCGCTCGCCAGCCGGGCCAGCGCTTCGCGCACCGGCGTGCGCGAGACGCCGAGCCGGGTGGCCAGCTGCACTTCCTGCAGCGGCTGGCCGGGCGTGATCGCGCCGTCGCGCAGGTGCGCGCGCAGCGTGTGATAGACCTGCTCGCTCAGAGCGAGAGGACGGTCCACGGGTTCCAGCGACGCAGCCAACGCAATGCCTTCGTAGCGTGGGAGGGAGAGGACGGAAATGCCTGAACAGGTACTGTGGATACTGTATACACAACTCGATGAACTGTAAAGTGCGGCAACTCCGTATGGACAGCCGGCAGCGGCCCCGAATCGCGGCGATATAGTTCCGGCAGGACAGGTTCGACCGGAAACGAGGCGCATGTCGACACCCGAAGTGCTGTGGCGACCCGGCCGCGAGCGGGTCGCGCGCGCGGGCATCACCCGCTATCGCGACTGGCTCGCGCGCACCCGCGGCCTGACGTTCCCCGACTATGAGGCGCTCTGGTCATGGTCGGTCGAGCGCCTGGAAGATTTCTGGGAGTCGTTCCACCAGTGGGCGGGCGTGATCGCCCATTCCCCGTACCGCACGGTGCTGGTCGAGCGCACGATGCCCGGGGCGCGCTGGTTCGAAGGCGAGACGCTGAACTACGCCGAGCACCTGCTGGCCCCGGCGGGCACGCCCGCGGCATCGGGTCGTCCGGCGCTGGTGTTCGAATCGGAACTGCAGTCGCGCACCGAAATCGGCTGGGAGCGCCTGCGCGCGGAAACCGGTGCGCTGGCGGCGACCTTGAAGCGCCTCGGCGTCGCGCCGGGCGATCGCTGCGCGTCGTACATGCCGAACATCCCGCAGTCGGTGGTGGCGCTGCTGGCCACCACCAGCCTGGGCGCGGTGTGGTCGAGCGCGTCGCCCGACATGGGGCCGGTGAGCGTGCTCGATCGCTTCCGCCAGATCGAGCCGAAAGTGCTGTTCGCGGTCGACGGCTACCGCTACGGCGGCAAGGACTTCGACCGGCGCGACGTGGTGCGCGAGCTGGTGCGCCAGCTGCCGTCCGTGCAGGCGGTGATCTTCGTGCCGTATCTCGATGCGGCGGCCTCGCTGGAGATGGCTTCCGGCGGCGGGAGCAGCCGGACGGACGCGGCCGGCGCCGTAAGGGTGGTCGACTGGGCGCAGGCGCTCGTCGAACCGGCCGAGTGCAGGTTCACGCCGGTGGCGTTCGACCATCCGCTGTGGATCGTCTACTCGTCGGGCACCACCGGCATGCCCAAGCCGATCGTGCACGGCCACGGCGGCTTCGTGCTGGAGACGTTGAAGACCAACCTGCTGCATCTGGACGTGGGGGCGGACGACCGGTACTTCTGGTTCTCGTCGACCAACTGGATCATGTGGAACCTGTGGGTGTCGACGCTGATGACCGGCGCGACGCTGCTGCAGTTCGACGGCAACCCCGGCCATCCCGACCTCGATACGCTGTGGCGCCTGGCCGAGCGCGAACGGCTGAGCTTCCTCGGCATCAGCCCGGCGTTCGTGCAGCTGTGCATGAAGGCGGGGCTGAAGCCGCGCGAGCGCTTCGACCTGTCGGCGCTGCGCACCATCGGCTCGACCGGCTCGCCGCTCGCCGAGGAGGCCTGCCGCTGGATCTACGCCGACGTGCACCCCGACGTGATGCTCGCCTCGATCTCGGGAGGCACCGATCCCGGCGCCGCGTTCCTCACGTCGTGCCCGATCCTGCCGGTGTACGCGGGCGAGATGCAGTGCCGCACGCTGGGCGGCGCGATCCACGCGTATGACGACGACGGGAGGCCGGTGATCGGCCGGGTCGGCGAGCTGGTATGCGCCGAGCCGATGCCGTCGATGCCGCTGTACTTCTGGGGCGACACCGACGGACGCCGCTATTTCGAGAGCTACTTCGATGTCTTTCCCGGGCCGCCGAATGTCTGGCGGCACGGCGACTGGCTCGAGCTGCACGCGCGTGCCGAGTCGGTGACCGCGACGATCTATGGCCGCTCGGATTCCACGATCAACCGCTACGGCATCCGCATGGGGACCAGCGAGCTCTATCGCGTGGTCGAGGAGTTCGAGGAAGTGGCCGATTCGCTGGTGATCGACCTCGAGTACCTCGGCCGCGAGTCGTTCCTCGCGCTGTTCGTGGTGCTGCGCCACCAGGGGGGCCCGGCCGCCGGCGCCGGTGCGAAAGGACCGGCGCCCGACGGCGCATCGGCCGCGCGCGGGCAGACCGGCGTGGCGCCGGCGCTGCGCGAGCGTCTGCTCGGTGCATTGCGCACCCGGCTGTCGGCGCGGCACGTGCCCAACGAGGTCTACGCGATCCCCGACGTGCCGCGCACGATGTCGGGCAAGAAGATGGAAGTGCCGGTGAAGAAGATCCTGCTCGGCCAGCCGGTGGAAACGTCGGTCAATCGCGATTCGATGGCCAATCCCGCGTCGATCGACTGGTTCGTCGCGTTCGGCGCGGGGCGCGCCGCCGGCTGATCACGCCGCGTCCGCCGTCACGGCGGAGTGCGAGTGCGAGTGCGACGGTTCACCGTTGCCGAGGTTTCCTGCGGCCGTGTCCGCAATGTGCCGGACAGCGTCGCGCGGTCAATGCGCGGCGCGATGCGCGGGGCTCGGGCGCAGGACGCCCGACGCATCGGCGATGCGAGCGCCGGCGTAGCGGTCCGGTCCCAGGCCGGCCGGATCGATCGCGGGCTTGCGCCCGGCGATCTGGTCGGCCAGCAGCCGGCCCGAGCCGCACGCCATGGTCCAGCCGAGGGTGCCATGCCCGGTGTTCACCCACAGGTTGCGATGCGGCGCGCGACCGACGATCGGCGTGCCGTCCGGCGTCATCGGGCGCAGGCCGGTCCAGAACTCGGCGGCACGCGGGTGGCCGGCGCCCGGGAACAGGCTTTCGAGCACCATTTCGAGCGTTTCGCGGCGACGCGGGTTCAGAGACAGGTCGAAGCCCGCCACTTCGGCCATGCCGCCGACGCGAATGCGGTCGTCGAAGCGGGTGATCGCCACCTTGTAGGTTTCGTCCATCACGGTCGACACCGGGGCGGCCGATGCGTCGGCGATCGGCACCGTGAGCGAGTAGCCCTTGAGCGGATAGACCGGCAGCGACAGCCCGGTCGAGCGCGCCAGTGCGCGCGAATAGCTGCCCAGCGCAAGCACGTAGTGGTCGGCGCTGCGCGGCACGCCGTCGACCAGCACGCCGTCGATGCGCTCGCCGCTGGCTTGCAGGCGCTGGACCGAGCGACCGAATTCGAACACCACGCCGATCTCGCGGCAGCGCTCGGCCAGCCGTGCGGTGAACAGCTGGCAATCGCCGGTTTCGTCGCCGGGCAGGCGCAGCGCGCCCGCCAGCGTGTCGGCCACCCGCGCGAGCGCGGGCTCGACCTCGGCCAGCGCAGCGCGCCCGAGCAGCTCGAAGGGCACGCCTGCCTCGCGCAACACGGCGATGTCGCGCGCCGCCGCGTCGAGCTGTTGCCCGGTGCGGAACACCTGCAGCGTGCCGAGCTGGCGACCTTCGTACCGGATGCCCGTCTCGTCGCGCAGCGCGCGCAGGCAGTCGCGGCTGTATTCGGCCAGCCGCAGCATGCGCGCCTTGTTCACGGCATAGCGCGACGCGCTGCAGTTCGCGAGCATCTGCAGCATCCATTGGAGCTGGAACAGCGTGCCGTCGGGCCGGATCGCCAGCGGCGCGTGCCGCTGGAACAGCCATTTCAGGGCCTTCAGCGGGATGCCCGGCGCCGCCCAAGGCGTCGAGTAGCCGGGCGAGATCTGGCCGGCATTGGCGAAGCTGGTTTCCTGTGCTGCCTCGGGCTGGCGATCGACCACGGTCACCTGCATGCCGGCCCGCGCCAGATACCACGCCGTGGTCACGCCGATCACGCCGCTGCCGAGAACCAGGACACGCATGACAGTCGCTCCTCGAAGGGGGGACGTGCCGAGCGGGTCAGCACGAATACCGCCATTGTCGTCCAGCAACAGCAGGAAGTTTTGCTGTAATTACGGAACGCGCTAGAATTTCCCATGAATACCGCGATGAATTGGTGAAAACGCCTTGAGAAGCCGAATCCAGCAGGTACGCGAGCTCGATCGCATCGACCGCAACCTCCTGAGACTGCTGCAGGCCGATGGCCGCATGTCGGTCACCGATCTCGCCGATCGGGTAGGGCTGTCGGTGACGCCGTGCAGCGAGCGCGTCAGGCGGCTCGAACGCGATCGCTTCATCCTCGGCTACCACGCGCGGCTGAACCCGCAGGCGCTGGGCCAGAACCTGCTGGTGTTCGTCGAGATCAAGCTGGCGGCGAAGTCGGGCGCGATCTTCGACGACTTCCGGCGCGAGGTGCTGACGCTGCCCAACGTGCTCGAATGCCACCTCGTGTCGGGCGAATTCGACTACCTGAT
>JAHDYE010000249.1:0-1934 GCA_023383035.1 Burkholderiaceae bacterium
CCGAGGACTCGGGACCGTAGATCTCGACCACGCGTCCGCGCGGCAGGCCGCCGACGCCGAGCGCGATGTCAAGGCCGAGCGAACCGGTGGACACGACCTGGATGTCGCGCGCGACGTCGGCGTCGGAGAACTTCATCACCGACCCCTTGCCGAACTGTTTCTCGATCTGGGCGAGCGCCGCAGACAGGGCCTTGGCGCGTTCGGTCTTGGATTTTGCGTCGTCCATCTTGATCACTTTGTCCATGGCTGGCCTTGTCCGGTTTCGTGAGGGAACGGTCCGGATTATGGCACAGGAATACTGTATAAACAATCAGCTGTTGGTCGTAGGCCCGGCGGTCGACCCGGCGCTCAGGCGGGGAAGCAGCTCGCGTGCGCGGCGCAGCGCATGCAGGGCGGCCGCGCGCCTGACGGCGGCGCGATCGCCGGCGAACGAGCGGGTCTCGGTGACCGGCGCCGCGTCGATCGCCGCCCACCCGAAGCATACGGTGCCCACCGGCTTGTCCGGGGTCGCGCCGCCGGGTCCGGCAATGCCGGTGACCGCCAGCGCCAGTTGCGCCCGGCTGTGGGCAAGCGCGCCTTCGGCCATCTGCGCGGCCACGGCCTCGCTCACTGCGCCCGCGGCAGCAAGGGTATCGGCCGATACGTCGAGCAGATCGATCTTCGCCTGGTCGCTGTAGGTGACGAAGCCGCGCTCGAACCAGGCGCTCGAGCCGCCGACTTCCGTCAGCGCGCGCGCGATGCCCCCGCCGGTGCAGGACTCCGCAGTGGCGACCATCCAGCCGCAGGCGAGCAGCTCTCCTCCGAGCCCGACGGCGGCTTCGACGACTTCGGGCTGCCGCTCGGCTTCATCGGCCATCATGATCGCCGGTTCTCCATCACGAATGCGCGCCTGGCAATCGTACACAAGGCACGCGGCCCGGGTCAGCGATACCAGAGCGCCGCGAGCAGCAGCGTGTAGAGAGCGGCCAGCAGATCGTCGAACATCACGCCGAAGCCGTTCTTCAGCCGCGCATCGAAGTACCGGATCGGCGGCGGCTTGACGATGTCGAAGAAGCGGAACGCCACGAAAGCGCCGAGCTGCGCGCCGAAGCTGCCCGGCACGAACAGCAGCACCAGCCAGAACGCGACGATCTCGTCCCAGACGATGGCGCCGTGATCGGGCACGCCGAGGTCGCGCGCGGTCCTGCCGCAGGCCCACACGCCGACCAGGAAGCCGGCCGCGATCAGCAGCGCCCACCCGGCCGGATCGAGCCACCGGTCGAGCACGACGAAGGCGAGCCACGCCCACAGCGTGCCGACGGTGCCGGGCGCATGCGGCGCCAGGCCGCTGCCGAAACCGAATGCGATCAGCCTCGACAGGCGCTGGCGCATGAAGCGCGCGTCGGCGCGCACCGGCAGCCGCGCCGGCAGCGGCTCACGCGAAGTGGTCGAATCCATGCCCGTCGACCGGCAGCGGCCGCCCGCGCACGTCGCGAAACCGCGCCTCCTGGCCGGCCACGATGCGGCCGATGCGAGCCAGCGGCAGGTCGAGCCGGCGCCCGATCGCCTCGATCGCGCTGCGGTTCTCCGGCGCGGCGGTGAACAGCAGCTCGTAGTCGTCGCCGCCGGCCAGCGCCAGCCGCCGGCGCAGGGCGTCGGGCAATCCGTCGAGGCTCGCATGGACCGGTACCGCGGGCCAGTCGACCTCGGCACCGACGCGCGAACGCTCGAGGATGTGGCCGAGGTCGCCCAGCAGGCCGTCGGACAGGTCGATCGCCGCGCGGGCGACGTGGCGCAGCGACATTCCCAGCGCCACCCGCGGCTCGGGCAGGTCGAGCCGCAGGCGCGCGGCGTCGTCCGGCGCGCGCGGCCGCCCGGCGTTGCGCTCGTGCACGGCCAGCGCCGCCGCGCCCAGGGTGCCGGAGACCCACAGGTCGTCGTCGGGTTGCGCCGCG
>JAHDYE010000249.1:1944-5113 GCA_023383035.1 Burkholderiaceae bacterium
CCGGACCCCCCCGGGGGGCGGGGGGGTGCCGCCGGGCCGGGTTCCAGCGCCGCCTCCGCGGGTACTTCGCCGAACACGGTGACGCACACCGCCAGCGGCCCGCGCGTCGTGTCGCCGCCCACCAGCTCGCAGCCGTAGCGATCGGCGATCGCAAACAGCCCGCGGGCGAACGCATCGAGCCAACGCTCGTCGGCGCGCGGCAGCGCCAGCGCCAGCGTGAAGGCGCGCGGCCGCGCACCCATCGCCGCGAGGTCGGAGAGGTTCACGGCCAGCGACTTGTGGCCGAGCGAGGCCGGATCGGCGTCGCGAAAGAAATGCGTCTGCTCGAGCAGCAGGTCGGTCGACACCGCCGTCACGGCACGCGGATCGAGCGGCGCGAGCAGCGCGCAGTCGTCGCCGATGCCGAGGATCGCGTCGCGCGCCGGACCGCGATCGAAGAAGCGCGCGATCAGTTCGAATTCGCCGAGCGGCATGCCGACGACAGGCTGGGGCGGCGGCGCATCAGCCGCGCGCATGCGCCTCGTGCGGGCGCGCCCGGATCGCCACGCGATCGAGCACGCCGTTGACGTACTTGTAGCCGTCGGTGCCGCCGAAGGTCTTGGCCAGCTCGACCGCCTCGTTGATGACGACCCGATACGGAATCTCCGGCATGCGCAGCAGCTCGAACGCCGCCAGCATCAGCACGCCGTGCTCGACCGGGCTCAACTCACCGACCTTGCGGTCGAGGTTCGGGGCAATCAGCGCATCGAGCTCCCCGGCCGCACCGATCGCGCCATGCAGCAGCGCCTCGAAATGAGGGAAGTCGGCTTTCTCGAAGCCCGGCGTCTCGGCCAGGTGCGCCTGGATCGCGCCCGCATCCTCGCGCGCGAGCAGCCACTGGTAGAGACCCTGCAATGCGAGCTCGCGGGCCCGGCGCCGCGCGCTCTTCGCAGGCGTGCCGCGCACGGGCGGTACGCTGCGCGCCTTGCCGGAATCGGCCATCAATGACGCGCCTTCTTCGAGCGGCCTCGCGGCGGCGGGCCGTCGTCCTCGTCCTCGTCCTCGTCCTCGTCTTCTTCTTCATCCTCGTCCTCCTCCTCGTCGTCATCGTCTTCGTCGTCCTCGGCGAGACCGGACAGCGATGCCGAAAGGTTCGCCATCTCGACCGCGACGCGCGCCGCATCGGCCCCCTTCTCGGCCGCCCGCGCCGACGCCTGTTCGTCGGTATCGGTGGTGAGCACGGCGTTGGCGACCGGCACGTTGAAGTCGAGGGCAACGCGTGCGATGCCGGCGGCGCTTTCGTTGGAGACCACCTCGAAGTGGTAGGTCTCGCCGCGTACCACCGCCCCCAGGGCGACCAGCGCGTCGAACTCGCCCGATGCCGCGAGCTGCTGCAGCGCCAGCGGAATCTCGAGCGAGCCTGGCACGGTGCAGACGAAGATGTCTTCGGCGTCCACGCCCAGCTCGACGAGCTCGGCCAGGCATGCGTCGCGCAGCGCCTCGGAGATCACCTGGTTGAAGCGCGCCTGCACCATGCCGATGCGCAACCCGCTGCCGTCGAGGTCGGACTGGAACACGTCGATCTGCATGTCTGCCTACTCCTGGTTGCCGGGTTCGAAACCGGAGACTTCGAGATCGTAGCCGGTCATGCTGGGCATCTTGCGCGGCGGCGACAGCAGCCGCATGCGCCCCACGCCGAGATCCTTGAGGATCTGCGCACCGACGCCGTAGGTGCGCAGGTCCATCTTGCCGCTGCGCCGCCGCGCGCTGGCCTGCGCATCGACGTCGCCCGCCTGTCGCAGCTGTTCGAGGAGCACCTCGGACGATTGCACGCAGTTCAGCAGCACCGCCACGCCCGCGGTGTGGGCGGCGATCGTCGCCAGCGCGCGTTCGAGCGGCCACGAATGCGCCGCCGAGTCGGCCTCCAGCAGGTCGAGCACGGTCAGCGGCTCGTGCACGCGCACCAGCGTCTCGCCCTGCGCATCGATCTGGCCGTGCACCAGCGCCAGGTGCGGCGAGCCGGACGCGGTATCGCGATAGGCCACCATCCGGAACGGACCCCAGCGCGTCATGATGGGGCGCTCGACGACGCGCTCGATCAGGCTCTCGTGCGCGCTGCGGTACTGGATCAGATCGGCGATCGCGCCGATCTTGAGCTGGTGCTGGCCGGCGAACCCGACGAGGTCGGGCAGGCGCGCCATCGAGCCGTCGTCCTTGAGAATCTCGCAGATCACCGCGGCCGGCGTCAGCCCGGCCAGTCGTGCGAGATCGCAGCCCGCCTCGGTATGGCCGGCGCGCATCAGCACGCCGCCGGGCTGCGCCATCAGCGGAAAGATGTGGCCGGGCTGCACGATATCGGTGGGCCCCGCGCTGCGGGCCACCGCGGCCTGGACCGTGCGTGCGCGGTCGGCGGCCGAAATGCCGGTGGACACGCCCTCGGCCGCCTCGATCGACACCGTGAAGTTGGTGCCGTGCCGGGTGCCGTTGCTCGCCACCATCAGCGGCAGCCCGAGCCGGCGGCAGCGCTCCTCGGTGAGCGTCAGGCAAATGAGGCCGCGACCGAAGCGCGCCATGAAGTTGATCGCCTCGGGCGTGACGAAGTCGGCGGCGAGGACCAGATCGCCCTCGTTCTCGCGGTCTTCCTCGTCGACCAGGATGACCATCCGGCCGGCGGCGAGCTCGGCGATGATTTCGGGGGTGCTGGCGAGTGTCATGGGGGCATTTTACGCTGCACGGACGATGGCCGCCGCCCGACGGCAAGCCCGGCGCGCTGCCGCGCCGGGATACTTGCACGATGATCGACCCGCAGGATCTACAGAGCTATCGCAGGATCGACACGCGCTCGGCAGCGCGCGCCGCGTTCGACACCATCGTGGCGCGCACGCAGCGCTCGCTGCGCATCGCCGACGATCGCGGCGAGTTCTACGGTTTCGATCGCAAGCCGTTCGCCGACGCGCTCGAGGCCCTGCTCGGCCGCGACCGCGATGCGACGATCGAGCTGGTGCTGCACGATCCGTCGTTCGTCGAACGCTTCTGCCCGCGCGTGGTGGCCCTGCTGCGGTGCCATTGGCCACGGCTGCGCGTGCTGCGCAGCGAGGAATCGGCGCGCGGCTTTCCGCGCGGTTTCGTGCTGGCCGACGACGCGGTCGAGCTGCGCCGGCCGCACCACGACAGCGCGCTCACCTTCATG
>JAHDYE010000250.1 GCA_023383035.1 Burkholderiaceae bacterium
CCATCCACTGGCCCTGTACCGAGGTTTCGACGCAGTCGGCGATCACCTCGCGCGAAACCAGCGAGTACTTCATCCCCTCGGTGCCCATGGCCATGCCGTCGGAGATGGTCGGCGTGCCGAATACCTGCGGATTGGCGCCGGCGGCCTGGATCGCCTCGACCGCGGCGTCGGCCAGCGTCTGCAGCCCGGAATTACAGGGGGTGATCGTGCTGTGGCCGTTGGCCACGCCGATCATCGCGTTGGCGAAGTCGCTGCGCTTGTAGCCCATCGCGTAGTACATCGAGCGGTTGGGGGCGCGCGCGACGCCTTCGGTGATATTGCGGCTGCGTCGATTGACGGTCATGGTGTTCCGGAAACTGACTGAAGGAAGGGACGGGGGGAACGCGGCAGGCGCCGAGTGTAGCAAACGGCCCCTTCGCGCCGGCGCATTTCCGCATCGCGATACCGCAATGCCCGGAAGAAGGAACCCGAACGGGAAAAACGGGCGGACCCTCTTGCGCAGCGGCTGGAGTCGAGGTAATCTTAACAATAACGATTTCTATTAGTGAGTCAGGAACGTTTCGCGAGCGCTTCGAAGGAATGCCGCTCCGGTTCCGAACCGGCCGCCTGTCACGCCATGATCGTCTGCATTTGCCGCGCAGTGTCCGACCGACAGATCCAGGCCGTCGTCA
The DNA here is from genome assembly GCA_023383035.1 of Burkholderiaceae bacterium. Taxonomy (GTDB): domain Bacteria; phylum Pseudomonadota; class Gammaproteobacteria; order Burkholderiales; family Burkholderiaceae_E; genus Zeimonas. The sequence goes on from JAHDYE010000250.1 coordinate 672, forward strand.
GCCGCGGCGCCAGTTCGATGTCGCAGGTGCGCGCCGAGCTGGGTGCCGGTGAATGCTGCGGCAAGTGCACGCGTCAGGTGCGCGAACTGATCGACCAGCACGCTCACGCGAGCCGTTCCTGCGACGGCGGGGGACACTGCGCCTGCGCCTGACCGCCGCCCCGTCCGGCGCTCCGGCGTGAGCCGGCTCAGGAGCCTGGACAGCCCATGTGTGCCTGCTGGTAGTTCTGCAGGCCCACCTTGCCGATCAGCTCCAGCTGGGTTTCGAGATAGTCGACGTGTTCCTCCGATTCGTCGAGGATCTCCACCAGCAGCTCGCGCGACACGTAGTCGCCCACGCTCTCGCAGTGGGCGATGCCGCCCTTGACCGTGGTCAGCACCGCGCGTTCGAGCGCCAGGTCGGCGTTCAGGATCTCCTCGGTGCTTTCGCCGATGTTCACCTTGCCCAGATCCTGCACGTTGGGCAGGCCGTCGAGGATCAGGATGCGCTTGATCAGCGCATCGGCGTGCTTCATTTCCTCCACCGACTCCTCGTACTCCATCTTCTGCAGCCCGGGCAGACCCCAGTGGCCGAAGATGCGCGAGTGAAGGAAATACTGGTTGATCGCGGTCAACTCGTTCTTGAGCTGCTTGTTGAGCCATTCGATGACTTTCTTGTCGCCCTTCATGGGAGGCCTCCTGGACGGATGGACTTCCGATTATGCCGGGGGCAGACCCGTCGCGGGCGATGCCCGCATCCGATGCCGGGCCTCGCACCGTGGCGCTCTCGCGCCGTCGCGCGGCCGGCCGCAGCGCGGTGCAACGATCGTCGTGCAAGAATAGCCGCCAGGAACCGATCCGCCGCCGATGCTGACCCACCCCCAGTTCGACCCGATCGCCTTCTCGCTCGGCCCGGTGGCCGTGCGCTGGTACGGGCTGATGTACCTGCTCGCGTTCGCCGCGTTCTTCGTGCTCGGGCGCCGGCGGCTCGAGCAGCCCGCGTTCGCGTCGGCCAGCGGCCTGGCGCAGCGCGACCTGGAGGACCTGCTGTTCTGGGGCGCGATCGGCGTGGTGCTGGGCGGGCGGCTGGGCTACGTGGTGTTCTACAAACCCGTCCACTACCTGATGCACCCGCTGGAGATCCTCGCGGTGTGGCAGGGCGGCATGTCGTTCCACGGCGGGCTGGTCGGCGTGATCGTCGCGGTCTGGCTGTTCTGCCGCCGCCGCGGGCGCGATTTCTGGCCGGTGATCGACTTCGTCGCGCCGCTGGTGCCGATCGGCCTGGCCGCGGGCCGGCTGGGCAACTTCATCAACGGCGAGCTGTGGGGCCGGCCCACCGACCTGCCGTGGGCAATCGTGTTCCCGCAGGTCGACGCGCTGGCGCGGCATCCGTCGCAGCTCTACCAGTTCGCGGGCGAGGGCCTGGCGCTGTTCGCGTTGCTGTGGTGGTTCTCGGCCAGGCCGCGGCCGGCGGGCGCGGTTTCGGGGCTGTTCCTGATCGGTTACGCGGTGTTTCGTTTCCTCGCCGAGTTCGCACGCGAGCCCGATGCGTTCCTCGGCTTGCAGGCGATGGGCCTGACGATGGGCCAGTGGCTGTGCCTGCCGATGCTCGCGGCGGGAATCGCGCTGTTCGCGTGGGCGCATCGCGCGGGGGCCGGCGCTGCGGGCCTGCAACGGCGCTAGCCGCAACGTCTCGTGCGCGGGCGCCATGAAGGCTGAGCATATGGGCGTACGCGACGACGACCACAACCTCTATGCGCTGCTCGCCGGCGGCTTTCCGGCCGATCGCGAGGCCTGCTGCCTCGATGCGGGGCCGCGCTGCCGGTACAGCTGGAACGACGTCGAGCGCGCCAGCGCGATGATCGCCAACCTGCTGGCGCGCCTCGCGCTGCCTGCCGGCGCGCGCGTGGCGGTGCAGGTGGAGAAGTCGCCCGAGGCGCTGCTGCTGTACCTGGCCACGCTGCGTGCCGGCTACGTGTTCCTGCCGCTGAACAGCGCCTATCGGGCCGACGAGATCGACTACTTCGTCGGCGATGCCGAGCCCTCGGTGATCGTGTGCAGTCCCGCGGACTTCGCCTGGATCGAGCCGCTCGCGCAGCGCCACGGCGTGCCGCACCTGTACACGCTCGGCGACGATCGCAGCGGCACGCTGCTCGAGGCGGCGGCGCGCGAGCCCGATCGCTTCGCGACGGTGCGCAGCCGCGCCGACGACCTGGCGGTCATCGTCTACACGTCGGGTACCACCGGCCGCAGCAAGGGCGCGATGCTCTCGCACGGCAACATCGGCAGCAACGCGCGCGTGCTGCACCAGTACTGGCGCTGGCGCGCCGGCGACGTGCTGCTGCACATGCTGCCGATCTTCCACGTGCACGGGCTGTTCGTCGCGATCCACGGCGCGCTGCTGTCGGGCAGCACCATGATCTGGCGCACCCGCTTCGACGCGCGCGAGGCGGTGCGGCTGCTGCCGCGCGCCACCGTGTTCATGGGCGTGCCGACGATGTACGTGCGCCTGCTCGACGAACCCGGCTTCGATGCGCGGGCATGCCGCCACATGCGGCTGTTCGTGTCCGGATCGGCACCGCTGCTGCCGGACACGTTCCGCCGCTTCGAGGCGCGCACCGGTCAGCGCATCCTCGAGCGCTACGGCATGAGCGAGACGGTGATGATCACCTCCAACCCCTACGACGGCAACCGCGTGGCGGGAACCGTCGGGCTGCCGTTGCCCGGCATCGAGGTGCGCGTGGTCGACGAGCAGGGCAGGCCGTGCGGCACCGGCGTGATCGGCGCGATCCAGGTGCGCGGCCCCAACGTGTTCGGCGGCTACTGGCGCATGCCGGAGAAGACGAGGGAAGAGTTCACCGACGACCGTTTCTTTCGCACCGGCGACATGGGACGCTGGGACGCCAACGGCTATCTGTCGATCGTCGGACGCAGCAAGGACGTGATCATCACCGGCGGCTACAACGTCTATCCGAAGGAGATCGAGTCGTATCTCGACGAGATGGACGGCGTGGCCGAGTCGGCGGTGATCGGGGTGCCGCATCGCGACTTCGGCGAGGCGGTGACCGCGGTGGTGGTGCCCGAGCCCGGCGCGCGCCTGGACGAGGCCGCGATCGTGGCGGCGCTGAAAGCGAGGATCGCCGGGTTCAAGGTCCCCAGGCAGGTGTTCGTCGCGAACGAGCTGCCGCGCAACGCGATGGGCAAGGTCCAGAAGAACCTGCTGCGCGAGCGCTACGGCGCCAGCCCTTTCCACAGCATGTAGGCCGACAGCACGTAGAGCAGCAGCGCGAACACCTTTCTGAGCATGCCCACGTCCATCGCATGCGCGGCCCTCGCGCCGAGCGGCGCGGTGAGCACGCTGGCGGCAACGATCGTGGCGAGCGCCGGCAGGTAGACGTAGCCGAGCGTGCCGCCGGGCAGCTCCAGCCCCCATCCGGCGTAGATGTAGCCCGCCGTGCCCGCCAGCGCGATCGGAAAGCCGCACGCCGCGCTGGTGGCCACGGCGTGGTGGATCGTCACGCCGCGGTGCGACAGGAACGGCACGGTGATGAACCCGCCGCCGGCGCCCGCGAACGCGGATGCGGCGCCGATCGCGGCGCCCATGCCGAAGCGCCCGGCGCTGCCGGGCAGCGCGCGTCGTACATGGCCGTCGCGCCGGACCAGCATCTGCGTGGCCATCGACGCGACGAACGCGCCGAACGCCGCCGCCAACACGCGGCCGGGCAGCGCCGCGGTGATCTGCGCGCCGAGCAGCGAGCCGAGCACGATACCGGGAGCGAGCGTCTTCGCGATGTCCCAGCGTACCGCGCCGCGACGGGCGTGCGCGCGTACGCTGGACAGCGACGTGAACAGGATGGTCGTCAGCGATGTGGCGATCGCCACCTTGACCACCTGCGCAGGCGGAAAGCCGGTGGCGTTCAGCAGCATCGTGAGGAACGGCACCAGCAACATGCCGCCGCCGATGCCGAGCAGGCCGGCGGCGAACCCGGTGGCGGCGCCCAGCAGCAGCAGCGCGGCGATCAGCCCTGCGTCCACGCGGCGTCGCCCGGGGCCGCGCGTCGCGCGCGCCGGCGTGTCGTTCGCGACTGCATCGGACTCAGAGCAGCCGGTCGTTCAGGTAGCGCCATTCGGCGGGCGTCACCGGCGTGATCGACAGCCGGTTGCCCCTGCGCAACACCGCCATGTCGGCCAGCGCGGGGTGGCGACGCAGCTCGGCCAGCGGTACATGGCGCGTCTTGCGCGATGCGCGCACATCGACCATCACCCAGCGCGGCGCTTCGCGCGGGCTCTTCGGATCGTGGTACGGCGAGCCGGCGTCGAACTGCGTGGGATCCGGGTACGGTGCGGACGCCACCTCGGCCAGCCCGACGATGCCCGGCTCGGCGCAGCTCGAATGGTAGAACAGCACGCCGTCGCCGATGCGCATCGCGTCGCGCATGAAGTTGCGCGCCTGGTAGT
>JAHDYE010000251.1 GCA_023383035.1 Burkholderiaceae bacterium
CGACCATGCCGACGTGGTCGTCGGCGCGCGGGTCGAGCTCGCCGATCGAGTCGGCGCTGGGCGGCGGCACGTAGCCGGCGCGGTCGAACAGGCAGCGCGTGAGCGCGTTGATCGCGGCCATCCCCAGCGTGCGCGCGGCGGCGGCGTCGGCGCCGTAGCGGCGCGCCACGTCGAGCGCGTCGGCGCCCGCCAGCCCGGCCAGGCCTTCGCCGGCAGCGAACCGTGCCCACGTGTCTTCGAGCAGCACGAAGACCAGCCCGAGCGTGCCGTCGTCGAGCTCGAGCGCGCAGAACTCGCCGCGGCGACTGTCCAGGCATTCGGGGCGCGGCAGATGCAGCGCGCGCACGCGCGGCAGCGGTGCGCTCGTGGCGAAGCGTTCGAGCAGGCCGGTCAGTTCGTCGGCGATGGGAAGGGATGCAGGCATGTCGGGTCCGGTGGCGGGAATCTGGTCGGGTCGCGCACGATACGGCCGGGCGGTCGCATCGCGCTCTCGTGCGCCGCCGGTCATGATGCACGCATCCGGCGGACCATGATGCGCGCGTAGGCGGCCGGCGCCAGGCGCGAGACCCACCACGCGAGCCGCGCGGTCGCTCCCGGCAACAGCAGCCGCCGTTCGCGGCAGGCAGCGTCGTGGATCTGCGCGGCGATGGCTTCGGGTGCGGCGAGCCTGCCGGTGATGGCCTTGCTGCCCCGATACGGGCGGCCTTCGCCGTCCAGCGCATGGCGGTCGATGTCGGTGGCGATGAACGACGGGCAGACCAGCATGACGCCGACGCCGGTGCCGTCGAGTTCACTGCGCAGGCTGTCGAAGAAGCCGTGCAACGCATGCTTGCTCGCCGCGTAGCCCGTGCGGCCGGCCAGCGGCGCGAAGCCGGCCACGCTGGAGATCGCGATGATCATGCCCCGGCGCGCCAGCAGCTGCGGCAGCGCCGCGTGCGTGCAGTGCACAGCGCCGAGAAAGTTCACCGCCATCACGCGCCGGATCACGTCGGGCGCAGTGCGCGCGAACTCGCCGTGATGCGAGATGCCGGCGTTGCACACCAGCACGTCGATGCCGCCGAACGTGTCCGCGCCCGCCTGCATCGCCTGCGCGACCGCGCGTTCGTCGGTCACGTCGCAGGCGATGGCGGCCACCTCGATGCCGGCGGCCTGCAGCGCGGCGGCCGCGTGCGCGAGCGCCGCCTCGTCGCGGTCGAGCGCGACCAGGCGCGCGCCCGCGCGCCCGAAGCGCTCGCACAGCGCACGGCCCAGCCCGGCGGCCGCACCGGTGACGACGGCAGTCGCACCTTCGAAGCTGCGCACGTTCAGGCCGGCACGTCGTGTTTCCGCCCGCGCCAGTAGCCGGGTTTGCGCGGGAATGGCGCGATCGCCAGGATCACGATCCCGCTCGCGAGGGTCGATACACGATCGAAAACGCAAAGCTCTTCGGGAAAACCCGTCGAGTGTCGTACCGGTAGGGCGGCCCGATCTGCGGAAAGGCCGAGGCGAGCCTGACTGCCGCTTCGACTTCGCGCACGAAGCGCTCTCCGAGGCCGGGCGATCGTTCCTCGTAGTACCGGGCCTCGGCCGCGAGCTCGACTTCTGCTGCCGGATGAAACCGTACCGGCTTCACCGCAGCGCGCGACGAACTCGTGCAAACACTTCGTCGGCGGGCACGCGTTCGACCGCCTCGTCCTCGACGTCGGCGATGCGCATCCGAAGCGCTTCGTCCCACGCGGCATCGACTTCGGGTTTCAAGTCGCCTTCGAGCGATGCGAGAAGCTCTTCGGCAAGCCGGGCGCGGTCCTCGGGGCCCAGTTCGCGAGCACGGCGTGACAACTCGGAAACGGAATCGGGCATGGGATGACTCCAGGATCGAGGATCAATCTTACCTTCCGCTACCGTCACGGCCCAGCAGCCGTTCGTACTAGCCGTCCCGGCGCAGCGCGCGCCCGCGCAGCCACAGATCGAAGGTCTGTGCCGACGTCAGGCGCGGCCGGTAGCCGAAGTCGCGCTTCAGGCGCGTGTTGTCGAGCACCGGCCGGTAGCGCAGGAAGCGCACCTGCTCGGGTCCGTACTGCGTGAGCCGCAGGCGCCTGAGCACCGCGAGTGCGCCCTGCAGCAGCCACGGCGGCAGCACCACGCAGTGCTTGCCGAGTCGTGCGGCGATTTCCTGCATGGTGAGCGCGCCGTCGCCGGCCAGGTTGTAGACGCCGGTGCGGTCGCTGCGGATCGCGTGCAGGATCGCGCCGACCACATCCTGGTCCCACACGAACACGAACGGACTGTCCGAGCCGCGTATCGCGATCAGGCGCGGCTTCTCGAACAGGTCGGTGATCTGGTTGCGGGTGGTCGCGCCGAGGATCGTGCCGATGCGGAACACCACCTGCTGCAATTGCGGATGCGCGCGGCGATACTGCGCGAGCATCTCCTCGACCAGCCGCTTGTGGCAGGCGTAGGCGAACTCCTCGTTGCCGCGCACCGGCTGGTCTTCGGTGATCCAGGCCGGGTTGTCGGCGTGGTAGCCGTAGGCCGCGCCGCTCGAGCTGACGATGAGCCTGCGCACGCCCGCGGCCAGGCAGGCCTCGAGCACGTTGCGCGTGCCCAGCACGTCGACCGAATACTCGAACTCGCGCGTGCTGTCGCGCCCCGGCGTGACGATCGATGCGAGGTGCACCACGGTGTCGATGCCCTGCAGGTGCTGCGCGAGTTCCGGCGCGCGCACGTCGACGCTGACGTAGCGCACGCTGGCCACGCGGCGCTCGGGCGGGCATTCGCGCACGTCGGCGGCGACCACCGCGTGCCCGGCCAGCGCCTTCACCAGCTGGCTGCCCAGATAGCCGCCGGCGCCGGTGACGAAGACGCGCGTGCCGCTCACGCCGGCACCGCCACCGGCTGCGGCGGCGGGCGCCTGCGCCACCAGCTCGCCAGCGCGAGGCCCGACAGGATGTGCCAGATGCCCCACCAGGCCGCGACGATCGCCATGCCGCCGATGCCCTCGAAGAAGTTGAACACCAGCACCAGCCCGAAGCCGGAGTTCTGGATGCCGACCTCGATCGAGGTGGCGCGGCAGTCGCGCTCGGGCAGGCCGACGAGGCGCCCGCTCCAGTAGCCGACCACCAGGCCCAGCCCGTTCATCAGGAACACCACCAGCACCACGCGCCCGACGTGGTCGATGAAATGCTGCCAGTTGGCCGCGAGCGCGCCGACCACGAAGGCGCCGAACACGAACAGCGAGATCACCTTGAACGCCTTGTGCACGCGCTTCGCGAGCGCCGGGAACCAGTGCGCGACGCTCATGCCGAGCACCGCCGGAATGCCGAGCAGGAACACCACCGCCAGCAGCACTTCGAGCGGGCTGAGCGCCACCGCGTGCAGCAGCCTGGCGGTTTCCGGGTTCAGGCTGCCCCAGAACGCGATGTTGAACGGCGTGAAGAACAGCGAGCCGAGGGTGGAGAACGCGCTGATGGTGATCGACAGCGCGGTGTTGCCGCGCGCGAAGTGCGTGAGGAAGTTGGACATGTTGCCGCCGGGGCAGGCCGCCACCAGGATCATGCCCAGCGCGATGCTCGGCGCCGGCTTCAGCAGCAGGCCCAGCCCGAAGGCCACCGCCGGCAGCAGCAGGAACTGTCCGGCCAGGCCGACCAGCGTGGCGCGCGGCGCGTTGACGATGCCCTTGAAGTCGGCCAGCTTCATGTCCAGCGCGACGCCGAACAGCACCAGCGCGAGGATGACGTTCAGGGCGGTCAGCGACGCCGGCGTGAAGTTCAGCCTGACCAGGTCGATTTCACTCATCGCGCGCTCCGGATCAGCGGCCCTTGGGCTCTTCGTGCATCTTCTTGAAGTGGATCAGGCCGGGCGCCCACATGTGCTTGACCGGGTCGACGTCGACGTGCACCACCGCGCACCGGCCCGCGGCGACCGCGCGCCCGAGCGCGGGCTCGAGCTGGCGCGGGTCGGACACCCGTTCGCCGTGCGCGCCCATCGAGCGCGCGAGCAGGTCGAACTCGATCTCGCCGAGGTCGGTCTTGATGGTCTCGTCGGGCCCGAGCGATTTCATGATCATCGTCTTCAGCGGCTTGAGCATGAACTGCTGGTTCATCTTCACCATGCCCCACTGCTTGTCGCAAACCACCACGTAGACCACCTGCAGGCGGTTGCGCACCGCCGTCTCGATCTCCTGCGGGTGAAAGCCCATTGCACCGTCGCCGATGATGCAGCACACCGGCCGCCCCGGGCAGGCGGCCGCCGCGCCCAGCGCCTGCGCGACTCCGGCGCCGAGCATGCCGAACTTGAACGTCGACAGCAGCGTGTCGGGCCGGCGCACCTGCCAGTGGAACATGGTCCAGATGGTCGCGTTGCCGCCGTCGGCCACCAGCACCGTGTCGTCGGGGAACACCTTGCGGCACACGTGCGCGACGTGCGCCGGGTTCATCGGCACCGAGAAGTCGGCGAGCGCCTTGTCCCAGCCTTCGCGGTCTTCGCGCATCGCCTTCGCGTAGCGCGCCAGGCGCGCTTCGTGCCGCTGCGGCCGCAGCGCGTCGCGCCGGCGCTCGAGCTCGTCGCCGAGCTGCTCGAGGAACGAGCGCGCGTCGGCCAGGATCGCCAGGTCGACCGGGCGGTTCATGCCGAGCGCATCGCCGTCCACGTCGACCTGGACCGTCTTCTGTCCGGCCGGGTCGCGCCAGTACGGCGGCTTGCCCCACCAGTCGGTTTCGCCGACGCGCGAGCCGACGATCAGCATCGCGTCGGCCTCGTTGCGCACGGTGTGATTCAGCTTGATGTGGATCATCGGGATCGCCAGCGGCGAGGTCTCCGGCAGCGCGCCGCGCGCCGCCCAGCTGGTGGTCACCGGCGCCTGCAGCAGCCCGGCCACGCGCAGCAGCGCCGCGGCCGCGCCCGCGTGGATCACGCCGCTGCCGGCGTGGATCGCGGGCGCCTGCGCGCCGATCAGCACCTCGGCCGCGCGCGCCACCTGCTCCGGCGCCGGCGGCACCGGGTCGATGCGGCGGTAGCGGTGCGGCTCCTGCAGCGGTG
>JAHDYE010000252.1 GCA_023383035.1 Burkholderiaceae bacterium
GGCGCGCGAAGTCTGGCAGGAGGCGCTGCGCATCACGCCGATCAAGGTGGTCGAGTGCGGCCAGCTGCGGCGCGACGTCTGGCGGATGATCTTCGCCAACATCCGCTATTCGATCGTCGAGGAGGACATCAAGGCGCAGATCGGGGCGACGCGCATCGGCGAGCGCGCCATGCACGAGCTGTTCGAACGCTTCGACACGCCGACCTTCGACGCCTGCATCGACTACCTGTTCGAGACCTCGGAGCGGATGGTCAGGCGCGAGATCGCGGCGATTCCGGACGGCGTCTATCGCGGCGAGAGCTGGGCCTTCTACGACGGGGTGAACGAAGGCTCGCGCATGAGAATCAGCCTGGCGGTGACGGTGGCCGGCGACGAGGTGACGTTCGACTTCACCGGTTCGTCGCCGCAGACGCCCGGCTTCGTCAACGCGCCGTACTCGGCCACGGCCTCGGCGCTGCTGCTCACGTTCCTGATGCTGATCAACCCCGACGTGCCGCACAACGCCGGCATCCTGCGGCCGATCCGCATCGTGAATCCGGAAGGGTCGTTCCTGAACGCGCGCTTTCCGGCGGCGACGACCTTCGGCAATTCGATCACCGGCCCCACGTCGGACGCGATCTTCCGCGCCTTCGCGCAGGCGCTGCCGAAGATGGTCACGGCGGGATGGAACCGGGCGATGAACTTCACGATCGCGGGCAATGATCCGCGCCACGCGCGGCCCTACGTCGACATCCTGTTCCTTGCGCTCAAGGGGGGATCGGGGGCGACCTGGGGCGCCGACGGCTACGACCACATCGGCCTGATCAACTGCGCCGGCGGCATCCAGGCGCAGGACTACGAGATGTTCGAGATCCACGATCCGCACCGGCTGGTGCGGCACGAATACGCGCAGGATTCGGCCGGTGCCGGGCGCTGGCGCGGCGGACTGGGGGTGCAGACCGAGTTCGTGATCGACGCGGAGAACGTGACCGGCATCGCGTTCGGCGACGGCATCGAGGAGGAGGCGCGCGCGTTCGGGCTGTTCGGCGGCAAGCCGGGCAGCATCAACGAGATCACGATCACGTATCCGGATACCGGCGTGCGCCGCCCCAGGGCCAAGGAGGTCGTGCGCGGCATTCCGCGTGGCTCGGTATATCGCCAGCGCGCGGGCGGCGGGGGTGGCTACGGCGATCCGTTGGAGCGACCGCTGCAGCAGGTGATCGAGGACGTGCTGGACGGCTTGCTCAGCGTGGAGGCGGCGCGCGAGGACTACGGCGTGGTGCTCGATCCCGCGACGCTCGCGCTCGACGAGGCGGCGACCACCGCGAGGCGCGGCCGATGACCGCTCCGCGCATCGACCACATCGGCATCATCGTCGGCGACCTGGATGCGGCGGCCGCGCACGGACGCATCGTGTTCCTGCCGCGTGACCCCCATACCGGCCTGCTTTTCGAGCTGTGCCAGCCCGACGCAGCGCAACTGTCGCAGGGCGAAGCGCCGTGAACGCGCAGGCCGATGCACACCGGCGCCTGTGGAACGAGCGCGTCGAGACGATGTCGCGCGACGCGCTGCGCGCACTGCAGTGGCAGCGGCTGCAGCGGCAGATGCAGTACAACTACGATCGTTCGCCAGTGCACCGCGGCAAGTTCGAGGCGATCGGCGCGCGGCCGCAGGACATCCGGGATTTCGACGATTTCGCGCGCATCCCGCCGATGACCAAGGACGAGCATCGGCGCGTGCAGCAGGAGTCGCTCGAACGCCACGGCAATCCGTACGCGCTGATGGCCTGCGCGCGACCCGAGGAGATCGTGCGCATCAACGCGACTTCCGGGACCAGCGGTACGCCGACGCTGTATACGCTCACCGCGCACGACGTGGCGGTGGTCAACGAGATGCATGCGCGCAAGTACTGGCGCGCCGGCATCCGCCCGGGCCACGTGATGATCCAGGCGCTGTCGCTGAGCATGTTCACCGGCGGCCTGCCGCTGTCGCAGGGCATCATGCACCTGGGCGCGTGCGTGGTGCCGGTGGGCATCGAGGGCGGCACGCAACGCGTGCTCGACATCACGCGCCTGAGCGCTCCGCACGCGATCGTCGCCACGCCGTCGTTCGGCCAGTACCTGATCGAGGAAGCGCCGCGGCTCACCGGAAAGCCGGCGAGCGCGCTCGGCTTCCGCTGGTTCTTCTGCGCCGGCGAGAGCGGCGGAGGCAACCCCGAGGTGCGACGCACGCTCGCCGAGGGATTCGGCGGCGCGCGGATCTTCGATCACACCGGCGGTGGCCACGCGTTCCACGGCATTTCCTGCGACGCGTCGGACGATGGTTGCGAGGGCATGCACTTCGTGTCCGAGGACCACTGCCTGCTCGAGCTGCTCGATCCCGCGAGCAAGGTGCCGCTGCCGCTCGCGCATGGCGCGATCGGCGAAATGGCATTCACGTTCCTCGACTGGCGGGGCGGCCCGTTCATGCGCTATGCGCTCGGCGACCTGCTGCAGGTATGGACGGAACCGTGTGCCTGCGGCATGCCGGGCATCCGGTTCGCGATCCTCGGACGTACCGACGACATGCTGACCGTCAAGGGTGTCAACGTCTATCCGCAGGCGATCGCCAACGAGATCTTCCGGCTGTATCCGCGAGTCACCGGCGCATTCCGGATCCTGCTCGACGGGCCCGGGCCGAAGGTGTCGCCGCCGCTGCGCATCCGCATCGAGCACGGCGGGCTCGATGTGCCGCAACTGGCCGCGCTCGACGAGGAACTGGGCGCGCTGTTCCGGCGCAGCCTGCGCATCCGGGCAGCCTTCGAGTGGCTGGCGCCGGGCACGCTGCCGCGCGAGGCGGGCAAGACGAAGTACATCGAACGCATCGCGCCCTGAACAGGCGCAAGCTATCACGACAGGGAGACGGCGATGGACATGAAGCTGGCCGGGCGTACTGCACTGATTACCGGCGCCTCGAAGGGAATCGGGTTCTCGATCGCCACGCTGCTCGCGGCCGAGGGATGCCACCTGCACCTGGTCGCGCGCTCTCGGGTCGACCTGGAAGCAGCGCGCGACAAGATCGGGGCGAGCACCGGCGTGAAGGTCACGGTGCACGCGATGGATCTTGCGCAGCGCGGGCACGCCGCCGATCTTGCGCGCCAGTGCCCGGACATCGACATCCTGGTCAACAACGCCGGCTCGATCCCGCGCGGCTCGCTCGAGGAGATCGACGAGGCGCGCTGGCGCGAGGCCTGGGACCTGAAGGTGTTCGGCTACATCAACATGTGCCGCGAGTTCTTCCGGCTGATGAAGGCGCGTCAGCGCGGCGTCATCGTCAATATCCTCGGCAACGGCGGCGAACGGGTCGACGCGGGCTACATTGCCGGCGCGGCAGGCAATGCTGCGCTGATGGCGTTCACGCGCGCGCTCGGGGGCAACAGTGCCGACGTCGGCGTGCGGGTGGTCGGCGTCAACCCGGGGCCGGTGGCCACCGACCGCCTCGTCGGGCTGGTGCGCAAGGAAGCGGGTACGCGCCTGGGCGACCCCGAACGCTGGCCCGAGCTGTGCAAGGGCTTTCCGTTCGGGCGCGCCGCCACCGTCGAGGAGATCGCCGCCACCGTGGTGCTGCTGGCATCGGATCTCTCCTCCTACACCACCGGCACGATCGTGACCATCGACGGCGGCCTGGCGAACCGCGGCTCGCTGATCTGAGCCGTCCGATTCGACTCGGCAACAGCCTCATCGGACGAAGTCAATCGACGACTGCCCCGGTTTCCATGATGATGGGCCGGTAGCGATCGATCTCGTCCTTGATGAAGGTGTTGAACTGCACCGGCGACATCGAGACGCGGCTGTAGCCGAGGTCGGAGAATCGCTTCCAGGTCTCGGGGTTCGACATCGCCTTCTCGAAGGCACCGTGCAGCCTGGCGATGATCGGGGCGGGTGTGCCCTTCTTGGCGACCACGCCGATCCACAGGTCCATGGCCATCTGCGGATACCCGATCTCGGCGGTCGTAGGCACGTCAGGAAGATAGTCGCTGCGTTGGGGCGCGGCTACCGCAAGCGCGACACCCCTTCCGCTCCTGGTCATGTTCAGCGTCCCCGGAACCCCGTCGAACAACAGATCGATCTCATTCGCCATGATCCCCTGCGTCGCCGGCTGCGGACCCCTGTACGGGACGTGGACGAAGCTCGCCTGGGGATTGGCCCGGGCGAGCAGGTGCCCCAGGATGTGGGGTGCGGTGCCGGCCCCGAACGATCCGTAGTTGATGTTGCTGCCGGCCGCCAGCGAGCCCTTCAGTGACTGGAGGCTGTTCATCTTGCCGCTGGCGCTGCCGTACATGACCATTGGCGTGCGCACCAGCATCGCGATACCCTCGAAGTCCCGAACAGGCTGGTACGAAATGTTCTTGTAGAGCGACGGGTTGATGCCGAAGGCCCCGATCTCGGCAGTGAACACCGTGTATCCGTCGGCCGGTGCGGTCATCAGCGCTGCCGCAGCGATCTGCGCGCCGCCGCCCGGCTTGTTCTCGACCACGATCGGCTGGCCAAGTTGTGCGGCCAGATCCGGGGAAATCGTCCGGATCAGCGTGTCGACTGCACCACCGGGCGGGAACGAAATGATGATCCTGATCGGCTTGCTGGGATACGACTCCTGAGCCGAGGCAGTCAGGGATGCCGCTGCCATTGCGAGGGCACCTATTCCCTTTGCGAATTCGGCCAGCCAGTGTCTCGATCGGTTACGCGGCATGTCCATCGTTGTCTCCTTTCGTGATTTTTCGCTTCCTGTCCAGGGCACGCCCAAACGGTGCGTTCGGTACCAAAATTAACATTTTGGTACCGATGTGGGCAGCGTATCCTCTTGTCCGTGAAAGCGCAAGCCCGCATCGATTCCCCCCCGGCGCGCCAGCAGCGGCTGCTCGATGCTCTCGAGACGATCTTCCTCGGCGAGGGATTCAGCGACGTGACGGTGGCCGAGC
>JAHDYE010000253.1 GCA_023383035.1 Burkholderiaceae bacterium
TGGCGGTGCGCCCGAGGATGTCCTTGGCCTTGGCGGTGTCCTGCACGCCGGGCAACTGCACCACGACGCGGTCGAGCCCCTGCTGCTGGATGACCGGCTCGGCCACGCCCAGCTCGTTGATGCGGTTGCTCAGCGTGGTGATGTTCTGGCGGACCGCGTTCTCCTGCAGCCGCCTGGCCGCTTCCGGGCGGAAGGCGGCGACCAGCTTCGGATCGGCGCCCTCGGCGGCGTCGGTGAGCGCCAGGTCGGGCACGTTGTCGGAGATCGCCGCGCGCGCGCGGCTGCGCGTGTCCTCGTCGCGGAAGCGGATCTCGATCGTGTCGCCCACCCGCGTGATGCCGGCATGGCGCAGGTTGCGGTCGCGCATCAGCGTGCGCAGGTCGCCGGCGGCGCCGTCGACGCGCTTGGACAGCGCCTGCTTCATGTCGACCTGCAGCAGGAAGTGCACGCCGCCGCGCAGGTCCAGGCCGAGGTACATCGGCAGCGCACGGATGCCGGTGAGCCAGTTGGGCGAGTTCGACAGCAGGTTCAGCGCGACGATCCAGCCCGGATCGGCCCGGTCGGGATTGAGCGCCCGGGCGATCACGTCGCGCGCGCGCAGCTGCGTGTCGGTGTCGGCGAAGCGCGCCTTGACCGAGTTGCCGTCGAAGAACAGGCCGGTGTTCTCGATGCCGGCCGCCTTCAGCGCGGCCTCGACGCGGCCGAGCATCGATTGATCGATCTTGACCGTGGCCTTGCCGCTGGAGACCTGGACCGCCGGCGCTTCGCCGAAGAAATTCGGCAGCGTGTACAGCAGGCCGAACAGCAGCGTCACCGCGATGATCGCGTACTTCCACGCCGGGTATCGGTTCATCCGTTCGCCTGCTCAGCTGCCCGGGTCGCTGCCCACCGCCTAGATCGCCTTGATCGTGCCGTTCGGCAGCAGGGTCTGGATCGAGGCCTTCTGGAACGTCATCTCGATCGCGGCGTCGCCGCCCCGGCTCTCGGCCGAACGCGCCACCTCGAGCGTGACGTAGCCCTCGCCGACCTTGGTGACCCGGCCGACCAGGCCGCCCGACGTGATCACTTCGTCGCCCTTCTTCAGGGCCTCGAGCATCGTCCTGTGCTCCTTCGCGCGCTTCATCTGCGGGCGGATCATCAGGAAGTACAGCACGACGAACATCAGGATGATCGGCAGGAAGCCGATGATCTGCTGCTCGGCCGAGCCCCCGGACTGCGCGTAGGCGGTGGAAATGAACACGGAGCGGTCTCCCGTAAACAGCCTGCGATTATAGAGGGTAGCGGCAGGCAGCGGCCGCTAGTCGATTCCGCGGGCCCGCTCGGCCGCGAAGCGCCGCCCGAAGGCCTCGAATTCGCCCGCCGCGATCGCCTCGCGCATCTGCGCCATCAGCCACAGGTAGTAGTGCAGGTTGTGGATCGTCGCCAGCCGCGCACCGAGGATCTCCTTGACCTTCTGCAGGTGGTGCAGGTAGGCGCGCGAGAAGTGGCGGCAGGCATAGCAGGCGCAGCCAGCCTCGATCGGCCGCTCGTCGTCGCGATGGCGCGCGTTGCGCAGCTTCAGGTCGCCGAAGCGGGTGAACAGCCAGCCGTTGCGCGCGTTGCGCGTCGGCAGCACGCAGTCGAACATGTCGATGCCGGCGGCCACGCCGGCGACCAGGTCCTCCGGCGTGCCCACGCCCATCAGGTAGCGCGGCCGCTGCGCCGGCAGGCGCGGCGCGGTGTGCCCGAGCACGCGCATCATGTCCTCCTTGGGCTCGCCCACCGACAGGCCGCCGATCGCGTAGCCGTCGAAGCCGATGTCGAGCAGCCCGCCGAGCGACTCGTCGCGCAGCCGCTCGTACATCCCGCCCTGCACGATGCCGAACAGCGCATTGGGGTTGCCGATCCGGTCGAACTCGTCGCGCGAGCGCTGCGCCCAGCGCAGGCTCAGGCGCATCGACGCCGCGGCCTCGTCGACGCCGGTCGGCCGGCCCGCGGTCTCGTACGGCGTGCACTCGTCGAAGATCATCGCGATGTCGGCGTTCAGCGTCCGCTGGATCTGCATCGACGCTTCCGGCGTGAGGAACAGCCGGTCGCCATTGACCGGCGACGCGAAGCGCACGCCCTCCTCGGAGATGCTGCGCAGCTCGCCCAGGCTCCACACCTGGAAGCCGCCCGAATCGGTCAGGATCGGATGCGCCCAGCCGTTGAAGCGGTGCAGGCCGCCGAAACGGGCGATCGTGTCGGTGCCGGGCCGCAACCACAGGTGGAAGGTGTTCCCGAGGATGACCTGCGCGCCGACTTCCTCGAGCTCGCGCGGCGACATCGCCTTGACCGCCCCGTAGGTGCCCACCGGCATGAAGGCGGGCGTGTCGATCGTGCCGTGGGCAACCCGGAGGCGGCCGCGCCGCGCCTGGCCGTCGGCGGCCAGCAGTTCGAAATTCAGCATCGCGCAATTATCGCCCGCCTGGCGAAAGGGCCGGCGCGCGCTCGGCACGCCGCGCCCGGAGTAACATCGGCGCCCATGGACGCGCCGGTTCTGATCGTCGAGGACGACATCGACACGGCCGAGCAGTTCGGCGCCGTGCTGGGCGACGACGGACTGCAGACCGAGCACGCGAACGACGGCCGCCGGGCCCTGCATCTGGCCTGCGCCGGCCGCTACCGCATGATCCTGCTCGACGTGCTGCTGCCGGGCGTCAACGGGCTCGAGGTGCTGCGCCAGCTGCGCCTGCAGCGCATCGATACGCCGATCCTGATCGTGAGCGCGCGCTGCGCCGAGATCGACCGCGTGCTGGGACTCGATCTCGGAGCGGACGACTACCTGTGCAAGCCGTTCTCCACCGTCGAGCTGCGTGCCCGCGTGCGGGCGCTGCTGCGCAGCGTCGAACGGCTCGCGGGCGCGCGTCCCGATGGCGCCGGCCCGCAGCGACTGATGCTCGGGACACTGCAGCTCGAGCCGCACAGCCGGCGCGCCTGGCGCGACGGCATCGAGCTGACCCTGAGCGCGCGCGAGTTCGACCTGCTCGCGTTGCTGATGGAGTCGCCGGGCCGGGTGTTCACGCGCGGGCAACTGCTCGAAGCGGTGTGGAACACGCGGCTGAGCGCCTACGAGGACAACGTCAACACCCACATCAACCGGCTGCGCAATCGCATCGAGCCGGATCCGGGGCGTCCGCGCTACGTGCTGACCGTGCGCGGCGCGGGCTACCGCAGCGCGGCGCCCGACGAGCTCGCCGGCCCCTGAACGGCGCCCGCGCTGCGCGCCGACACCAAAGCGGCCTTCGGCGGCCTGCCGGCGAACGCCGCCGCGCGGCCCGCTTCAGCGTTCCTGCAGGCGGCGCAGCTCGGCCAGCACCGTTTCCGGCTCGGCGCGATGCAGGTAGTCGGGGTCGACGTATGCGTAGGCGATGCGCCGGTCCGGCGCGATCAGATATACGGCGGGCAGCGGCACCGTCCAGCTCGGCGCGGCATTGGTGCGCGCGAGGTCGACGCCGGCGGCCTCGTAGAGCGCGCGCAGGTCGTCGCGCACTTCGTAGGTGATGCCGAAGCGGCGCGCGATCGCGTTGTCGGCGTCGGTGAGCATCGGGAAGCGCAGCTTGTCGCGATCGCGATTGAATGCCGTCTCCTGCTCGTTCTGCGGCGACAGCGCGATCAGCTCGGCGCCCAGCGCGCGGATTTTGGGCAGCAGCCGCTGGTAGGCGCGCAGCTCGAGCGTGCAGAACGGGCACCAACGCCCGCGATAGAACTTCAGGACGATCGGACCTTCACGCAGCAGGTCGCTCAGGTGCAGGCCGGTATCGGGGAAATCGGGCAGCACGAAGTCGGGCGCCAGATCGCCGGCACGCAGCGCCGTGCACAGCCATTCGGCGCGGCGCAGTTCGTCGAGCTCGAGCAGCAACACGCTGCGCTCGGGTGCCGGCAGATCGATGTCGGTGCAGCAGCGGTACGCATCGAGCAGTTCGTTCAGTCTCAATCGGCCGCTCCGTGGAAGACGACGCACCTGCGGGCAGATTACACCCGGCTGCGGCGCGGCGGAACGGCCGAGCGCGGAGCGCGCGAACTCGTTATCGAAATGCAATGTACGTGATCCCTCGACGACATCGGCCCGCGACACCGGCGATACGTCCGGACACGACAATGCATCGCATCGACGGCGCAGGTCCGTCGATCCGATCCGAAACCGGACACAACCTTCAAGGAGCTCGTCATGAAAGCGATCAGCAGCATTCTCGTTTCCGCATCCCTGGCCTTCGGCGCGATCGGCGCTGCCGGCGCGCAGACGCAGATCGTCGAGATCGACTATCCCGGCCCGGTTGCGCCGAGCCCCGCTCCGGCGGCGCGGCCGGCGCAACCCGAGCCGTACCTGATCCAGTCGAACCAGGGCGCGGTGCAGGTGAACCCGGCCTACGAGCGTGCGACGCTGTCGCGCGAGGCGGTGCGTTCCGAAGCCCGACTGGCGATGCCGTTCGGCCCGGGCCTGAACGCCTGACATCGCCGTCCCCCTTCAGCCCCGATTCTCGCCTTACAATCCGATCCGACCGGACAGGCCCGGCGGATCGGATTGGACGGGCGCGCTCCGGCCCGAACCACCTGGAGCCGGACATGAACGAATCGGGGCGAAGCCTGTCAGAGGCCGAAGCGGCGCTGCGCGACGCAGCGCTCGAATACCATCGCACGCCGAGCCGCGGCAAGGTCGCGGTGGTGCCCACCAAGGCGCTGGCCAACCAGCGCGACCTCTCGCTGGCCTACTCGCCCGGCGTGGCCTATGCGTGCCTCGCGATCGAGAACGACCCGTCGCTGGCGGCCGAGTACACCTCGCGCGCCAACCTCGTGGGCGTGGTCACCAACGGCACCGCGGTGCTCGGCCTGGGCGACATCGGGCCGCTGGCAGGCAAACCGGTGATGGAAGGCAAGGGCTGCCTGTTCAAGAAGTTCGCCGGCATCGACGTGT
>JAHDYE010000254.1 GCA_023383035.1 Burkholderiaceae bacterium
GTCGCCGTCGGTGAAGACACCCGCGAGCCGGCCGTCGGCCGCGACGATTGCGGTCATGCCCATGCGCTTGCGCGTGATCTCGAGGATGGCGTCGACCAGCCGTGCGCCTGCCTGCACCGTGGGCAGCGAGCTGCCCGAGCGCATCACGTCGCCGACCCGCGTGAGCAGCCGCCGGCCCAGCGCTCCGCCGGGATGAGAGAGCGCGAAATCCATCGGACCGAAGCCGCGCGCGTCGAGCAGCGCGACCGCCAGCGCGTCGCCCAGCGCGAGCGTCGCGGTGGTGCTGGCAGTGGGCGCGAGATTCATCGGGCAGGCCTCGCGGTCGACGGCCGCGTCCAGGTGCAGGTCGGCCAGGCGCGCGAGCGGCGAGTCCGGTCTGCCGGTGATCGCGATCAGACGTGCGCCCTGGCGCTTGACCACCGGCACGATCTTCAGCAGCTCCTCGGTGCTGCCGGAGTTCGACAGCGCGACGAAGACATCGTCGCGGGTGACCATGCCGAGATCGCCGTGGCTGGCTTCGGCGGGATGCACGAAGAAGGCGGGCGTTCCGGTGGAGGCCAGCGTGGCCGCGATCTTGCGTGCGACGTGGCCGGACTTGCCGATGCCGCTGACCACCACGCGTCCGGTACAGGCGAGGATCATCCGGCAGGCGTCGGCGAAGCCGCCGTCGATGCGCTCGGCCAGCCGCGCCACGGCTTCGGCCTCGATGCGCAGCACCTCGCGGGCCTGTTCGAGCAGCCGCTCCGGCGTCGTCGCAGTCGAGGGACTCATATCATGCGAGTATATGACGACTGCGCTGTCGCGTCGGCCGGGGCATGGCCCGGCACGATGCGAGGTTAGAATGCCCGGTTTGACAGAAGACCACCAACAACCCTCGCACCAGCACCTCGCGATGCCAGAGTTCCTGTCGCTGGACAACGTCCGGTTCGGATACGGCAAGCGCACCATCCTGCACGACATTTCGATGCGCTTCGAGCGCGGCAGGGTGTTCGCGCTGATCGGCGGTTCCGGCTCGGGCAAGACGACCATCCTGCGCCTGATCGGTGGTCAGCTGCGCCCGCAGCAGGGGCGGGTGATATTCGACGGGCACGACGTGCACCGGCTCGATCGCGAGGCGCTGTACGGCCTGCGCCGTCGCATGGGCATGCTCTACCAGTTCGGCGCGCTGTTCACCGACCTGAGCGCATTCGAGAACGTGGCGTTTCCGCTGCGCGAACACACCGACCTGCCCGAGCAGATGATCAGCGACCTGGTGCTGATGAAGCTCGAGGCCGTCGGCCTGCGCGGCGCGGCGCAGTTCCGCACTTCCGAGCTGTCGGGCGGCATGGCGCGGCGCGTGGCGCTGGCGCGCGCGATCGCGCTCGATCCGCCGCTGATCATGTACGACGAGCCGTTCGCCGGGCTGGATCCGGTCGCTCTGGCCACGGTGGCGCAGCTGATCCGCCGCCTCAACGACGCGCTCGGCTGTGCCTCGATCGTGGTGTCGCACGACATCAAGGATGCCTTCGCGATCGCCGATCACGTCTTCCTGCTCGCCGGCGGGCGCATCGCGGCGCAGGGCACGCCCAGGCAGATGAGGGAATCCGACGACCCGAACGTGCGGCAGTTCCTGGAGGGCGACATCGACGGGCCGATCGCCTTTCACCACCAGGCGAGGCCGCTCGCCGAAGATCTCGGGCTGGGAGCGTGATGCGCGTACTGCTGGTGCCGCTGCAATCGCTGGCCGGCTTCGTTGCCTCGGTGGGCCGGGGGGCACGCTTCTTCCTGCACCTGTGCTGGCTCGGCATCGCCGCGCTGCGCCGGCCCAGGCTGGTCGTCGACCAGGTCCACTTCATCGGCAACTACTCGCTGTCGATCATCCTCGTCTCCGGCCTGCTGATCGGCTTCGTGCTCGGTCTTCAGGGCTACTACACGCTGCGCCGCTACGGTTCGGAGGAAGCGCTCGGCGTGCTGGTCACCCTGTCGCTGGTGCGCGAACTCGGCCCGGTGGTCACCGCGCTGCTGTTCGCCGGCCGCGCCGGCACCTCGCTGACCGCCGAAGTCGGACTGATGAAAGCGGGCGAGCAGATCGACGCGATGGAGATGATGGCGGTCGATCCGGTGGCGCGCGTGCTCGCGCCCCGTTTCGCCGCCGCGGTATTCTCGATGCCGCTGCTGGCCGCGCTGTTCTCGGCGCTGGGGGTGCTCGGCGGCTATCTGGTCGGCGTCGAGATGATCGGCGTGGACGCCGGTGCGTTCTGGTCGCAGATGCAGAGCGGCGTCGACTGGCTGCAGGACGTCGGCAACGGCGTGGTCAAGAGCGTGGTGTTCGGCTTCACCGTGGCCTTCGTCGCGCTGTACGTCGGCTACAACGCGCAGCCCACGCCGGAAGGCGTCGCGCGCGCCACCACCACCACGGTGGTCGCCGCGTCGCTGGCGATCCTCGGGCTGGACTTCATCATGACCGCGCTGATGTTCAACACCGAATGAGCGCGCCGCTGCGTCAGGCCGGAACTGACAGGGAGAGAGCTCGATGAAACGCTCTGGAGTCGATCTGCTGGTGGGGTTGTTCGTGCTGCTCGGTTTCGGCGCGCTGGTGTTCCTCGCGCTGCGCGCCGGCAACATGAGCAGCGCGGTCGGCCTGGGGCCCACGTACGAGGCCACTGCCCGTTTCGACAACATCGGCGGGCTGAAGCCGCGCGCCGCGATACGCAGCGCCGGCGTGGTGGTCGGGCGCGTGGCCGCGATCCGCTTCGACGACAAGGCCTATCAGGCCGAGGTGGTGCTGGCGCTGGACGACCGCTACCGGTTTCCGAAGGACTCGTCGGTGAAGATCCTCACTTCGGGCCTGCTGGGCGAGCAGTACATCGGGATCGAGCCGGGCGGCGACACCGAGATGCTCGCCGCCGGCGATCGCATCACGATGACGCAGTCGGCGGTGGTGCTCGAGAACCTGATCGGGCAGTTCCTCTACGGCAAGGCGAGCGAGGGGGCGGCCCGATGATCCGTGCCGGGCAGGTCCGTGCTGCCGCATCGCTCGCGGCCGCGCTGCTGCTGGGCGGCTGTGCCAGCACCACGGGGCCGGCGGCTGCGCGCGATCCGCTCGAACCGATGAACCGCGCGGTCTACCGCTTCAACGATGCGGTCGACCGCGCCGTCCTCAAGCCGGTGGCGCAGCGCTACCAGCAGGTCGTGCCCGAGGGCTTCCGCAACGTGATCGGCAACGTCTTCGGCAACCTCGCCGATCTGTGGACCGCGGCGAACCAGCTGCTGCAGGGCAAGCCGGTCGAGGCCGTGTCCGATCTGTCGCGCTTCGTGCTCAACTCCACGCTGGGTTTCGCCGGGCTGGCCGACATCGCCACGCCGGCAGGCTTCGAGAAGCACAACGAGGATCTCGGCCAGACGCTGGGTCGCTGGGGCGTGCCGGCCGGGCCCTACCTGGTGCTGCCGCTGCTCGGGCCGTCGAGCCTGCGCGACGCGCCGTCGCTGTACGTCGACTACCAGGCCGACCCGCTGCGGGTGGTCGAATCCACCGCTTCGCGCAACGGCCTGGCCGCGCTGCGCGTGGTCGATACCCGGGCCGGTCTGCTGCGCGCCGAGCGCGTGGTCGAGGAGGCGGCGCTCGATCGCTACGCGCTGATCCGCGACGGCTACCTGCAGCGGCGTCGCAACCAGGTCTACGACGGCGACCCGCCGCCGACCCCCGACGACGATCCCGGCTACGATCCCGAAGACGATCCCGACGCCGAACCCGGAGGCGGATCGGGGGCGCCGGGCACGTCGCCTGCCGCCGATGCTCCCGCATCGTCGTCGAAGCCAGGGAGGTCTCCATGACACGCAGACTGTTTTCGTGGTGCCTGTGCCTGCTGCTGGCCGCGCCGTTCGCGGCGAGCGCGC
Source organism: Burkholderiaceae bacterium (assembly GCA_023383035.1). Lineage (GTDB taxonomy): Bacteria > Pseudomonadota > Gammaproteobacteria > Burkholderiales > Burkholderiaceae_E > Zeimonas. The sequence goes on from JAHDYE010000254.1 coordinate 3,877, forward strand.
AGGAGGCACCCGACGCGCTGATCGAGCGCGTGAGCGCCGAGATCCTCGAACGGATCCGGTCCGACGAAGCATTGAAGTCCGGCGATCCGAAGAAGGTATCGGAGCTGGTCGATGCTGCCCTGATGCCGCACGTCGACTTCCGGCGCATGACCGCGCTGTCGGTCGGCCGCAGCTGGCGCAACGCCACCCCCGAGCAGCAGGAACGGCTGATGGCCGAGTTCCGCACGCTGCTGATCCGCACGTATTCCGGCGCGCTGTCGATGGTCGACGACCAGAAGGTGCGCATGCGTCCGCTGCGCGCCGATCCCAAGGATGCCGACGTCATCGTGCGCAGCGAGGTGCTGCAGCCGCGCGGCGAGCCGGTCCAGCTCGACTACCGGATGAGGAAGGACGGAAGCGGCTGGAAGATCTACGACGTCAACGTGCTCGGCGTGTGGCTGGTGGAAACCTACCGCACGCAGTTCGCGCAGGAGGTCAACGCCGGCGGCATCGACGGGTTGATCAAGAGCCTGAGCGAGAAGAACCGGCAGCCGCCCCCCAGGAAGTCGTGAGCGCGAACCTGCAGTCCGCGGGCGACGCGGGCGCGATCCGCATGCCCGCCGAGATCACCTTCGGCAGCGCGCGGGCGGTGCTCGAGCAGGCGTCGGCCGGGCTCGTGAGCCTGCCGCTGGTGTTCGATCTGTCGGCCTGCGTACGCTTCGATTCCTCGCTGATCGCCGTGCTGCTCGAACTGGCGCGGCGCGCGGCGGCGGCCCGCCGCCCCTGCGCGTTCGTCGGCGCACCGGACAACCTCAGGAAGCTCTCCGCGCTGTACGGCGTCGAAGACCTGCTGTTCGGCGAACACGCCGGACGCGCCAGCGCGGCAGACCGGCCCGGGCCATGAGCCCGGCGATCGATGCGCGCGGCGTGGTCAAGCGCTACGGCCGCTTCGAGGCGCTGCGCGGCGTTTCGCTGTCGATCGGGCAGGGTGAGTTCTTCGGCCTGCTCGGCCCCAACGGCGCCGGCAAGACGACGCTGATCTCG
>JAHDYE010000255.1:0-1250 GCA_023383035.1 Burkholderiaceae bacterium
CAGGATGACGGCGGTGTTCTCGCCCATGCGGAACAGGAAGTTGCCGTCGGCGTTCTTGAGCGTGAGGATGACGGTGTGCGCATCGGGCGTGCTGATGCTGCTGATGTTGTCGAACACCGCGCGCTTGGCCTTGTTGGTGCTGCCTTCGGCCTTCGCGCGCTCGAAGCTGAACTTCACCGCCGCGGCGTCGAAGGCCTCGCCGTCGCTGAACTTCACGCCCCGGCGCAGGTCGAAGGTGTAGCTCTTGCCGTCCGGGGCCACCGACCAGCGCTCGGCCAGCAGCGGCGTCACCGAGCCGTCGACGTTGATCTTCGCGAGGCCCTCGAGAATGTTGTAGTGCACGACCTCGCCGATCGCGGCGGCCGCGGCCACGGTCGGATCGAGGCTCGGCGGTTCGAGCACCAGCGCCAGCACGGCGCTGGCCTTGCCCGACTGCGCGTGCGCGGCGAGCGGCCCGACGGCCAGCGTCGCGGCGATCGCGGCCGGCAGCAACAGGACGGAACGGCGATGCATCGTGATCATCGTGGACACTCCTCGGACGATTGGCGGCGAAGCGTTGGTGGCGGCGGCTCGTTGCGGCGACCGAGGCTGCTCGGCGCCGAGGCCGTTCAGCAGCGATCCTGCTGCCGCGGCCCGGCGCCCGCCGCAGCCGCGAGCAGACGACGAGTGTAGTCATGTTCCGGTTCGCGGAACAGCCGGTCGGCAGGGCCGCCTTCCACGACGCGCCCCTGGTACAGCACGATGACGTCGTCGCACACCAGGTCCACCACCGCGAGATCGTGGCTGATGAACAGGTAGCTCAGGCCGAAGCGATCCTGCAGGTCCTGCATCAGGTTGAGCACCTGGGCCTGCACGCTGACGTCGAGGGCGCTCACCGGCTCGTCGGCGACGATGAGCCTGGGCCGGGTGACCAGCGCGCGGGCGATCGCGATCCGCTGGCGCTGGCCGCCGCTGAACTCGTGCGGGTACTTGTCCAGGTCGGCCGTTCGCAGGCCGACGGCGTCCAGCATCTCGCCGGCGCGTTCGCGGCGTTCGGCGGCGGTCGCGCGAGTCTGCGCCTCCAGCGGCTCGCCGACGATGCGCGCCACGGTCTGCCGGGGATCGAGCGAACCGAACGGATCCTGGAACACCATCTGGAAGCCGGCGCGCGCGCGGCGCAGCGCGTCGGCCGGCAACGCGTGGAGGTCGCGGCCCTCGAAGCGCACGCTGCCCGAGGTCGGCGCGTCCAGCGCCGTCACCAGGCGCGCCAG
>JAHDYE010000255.1:1260-4891 GCA_023383035.1 Burkholderiaceae bacterium
CGATTCGCCGACCACGCCCAGGCTGCGGCCGGCCTCGAGCGTGAAGCTCACGCCGTGCAGCGCGTGCACCCGCTGCGCGGGACCCAGCAGGCGCGCGCGCGGCAGCCGGTAGTGCTTGACCAGGTCGTCGACCTGCAGCAGCGGGGTCATGCGCCGGCCTCATCGCGATGCAGCGCCGTCATGCGCTCGCTTCCAGGTGGATGCAGCGCGCGACGTGATCGTCGTCGCCCGTTACCGGCACCGGCGGGGGCGGCGCGGCACGGCAGGCATCGGTCACCCGGTCGCAGCGATCGGCGAACGGGCAGCCGCCGGGCAGATCGACCAGCTCGGGCACGCGCCCGGGGATGGTGGGCAGTCGTGTGCCGCGCGGCAGCCCGAGCCGCGGTCGCGCGGCGAACAGGCCGCGCGTGTACGGATGCGCCAGGCGGCCGAACACGCCGGCCGTGGGGCCGCTCTCCACGACGGTGCCGCCGTACATCACCATCGTGCGCTGCACGTTCTCGGCCATCACGCCGAGGTCGTGGCTGATCAGCAGCAGCGCCATGCGATCCTCGCGCACCAGGTCGGCGATGAGCCGCAGCACTTCGCGCTGCAGCGTCGCGTCCAGTGCGGTGGTCGGTTCGTCGGCGATCAGCAGGGCCGGACCGCAGGCGAGCGCGATGGCGATCAGCACGCGCTGGCGCTGGCCGCCGGAGAGCTGGTGCGGCCAGGCGTCGAGCCGCCGCGCCGCGTGCGGCATCTGCACGCGTTCCAGCAGGCGCAGCGCCTCGGCTCGCGCAGCGCGCACGTCCAGCCGTCGGTGCCGCCGCAGCGGTTCGGCGATCTGCCGGCCGACCGGATGCAGCGGGTTCAATGCGGTCATCGGCTCCTGGAACACCATGGCCATGCGATCGCCGCGCAGCCGGCACCATTCGTCCTCGGCCAGCCCGACCAGTTCGCGGCCCTCGAAGCGCATCGATCCCGCGACCTTCGCGCCGTCCGGCAGCAGGCCGATCAGCGCCAGTCCGGTGATCGACTTGCCGCACCCCGACTCGCCGATCAGGCCCACCGTGTCGCCCCGCTGCAGCGTGAACGAAACGCCGCGCAGCGCATCGGCCGGGCCGCGCGGCGTGTCCAGCGTCACGCGCAAGTCGCGCACCTGCAGCAGCGGTTCGGCGGCATTCACCGCCTGCGCGCCACCTCGGGGCCACGGCGCGCCGGCGTTCGCCAGCGCGCCGGCTCCAGGCAACGGCTCGGCGACACTCATCGTCTGCGCGCCAGCTTCGGGTCGAGCAGGTCGCGCAGGCCGTCGCCCATCAGGTTCAGCCCGAGCACCGCCAGCACGATCGCCAGCCCCGGCCAGACCGCCAGCAGCGGCGCCTGGAACATCTGCGCCTGCGCTTCGTTCAGCATGCGCCCCCAGCTCGGCTGCGGGGGCTGCGTGCCCAGGCCCAGGTAGGACAGCGCCGCCTCGGCCAGGATCGCGGTGGCGAACGCCACGGTGGCCTGCACGATCAGCACGTTGGCGATGTTGGGCAGCACGTGGTCGAGCGTGATCTGCCAGCCGCCCTTGCCCGCGGCGCGCGCGGCCAGCACGTACTCGCGTGCCCACACGGCGTTGGCCGCGCCGCGCGTCAGGCGCGCGAACACCGGGATGTTGAAGATGCCGATGGCCACGATGCCGGTGAGCAGCCCCGGGCCCGCGATCGCGCCGAGCATGATCGCCGACAGCAGCGCCGGAAACGCGAACGTGAAGTCGGAGAACCGCATCACCAGCTCCTCCACCCAGCCGCGGCGGGCCGAGGCCAGCGCGCCCAGCGCCACGCCCACCACCAGCCCGATGCCCACGGCGACCACGCCCACGACGAGGCTGCTCTGCGCGCCCACCAGCAGCTGCGACGCGATGTCGCGCCCGAGGCTGTCGGTGCCCAGCCAGTGCGCGGCGCCCGGCGGCTGCAGCTTGCCGGGGATGTCGATCTCGGCCGGCGGCCAGGGTTGCCAGAACAGCGAGACGATCGCGGCCAGCACCATCAGGCCGCTCAGCGTCGCGCCGACGACGAAGCCGGGATGGCGGCGCGCGCGGCGCCAGAAGTCGCCGTACCGGCTCATGCGTCGCTTGGCCTCAGGCGCGGGTCGATCAGCGCGTACAGCAGGTCGACCACGAAGTTGATCGCCACCACCAGCGCCACCAGCAGCATCACCACGTCGCGTACCACGACGAGGTCGCGGTTGGCGATCGCCTGGAACACCAGCCGGCCGATGCCCGGCAGCACGAACACGTTCTCGACCACGATGGTTCCGGCGATCAGGTTGGCGAACTGCAGTCCCATCACCGTGAGCACCGGGATCATCGCGTTGCGCAGCACGTGCCGGTACAGCGTGGCGCGGCGGCTCAGGCCCTTGGCGCGCGCGGTGCGCACGAAATCCTCGCGCATCGCCTCCAGCACCGCGGAGCGCGTCATGCGCGCCAGGATGGCCGCCTGCACCGCCGCGAGCGACACCGCGGGCAGCAGCAGCGCGCCGAGCGCGGCGCCGAGCCCGCCGCCCTCGTCTTCGCGCCAGCCGGGAAAGCCGCCGGCGCCGACCCATTGCAGCTTCACCGCGAACAGCAGGATCAGCAGGATCGCCAGCCAGAAGTTGGGAATCGCGATGCCCACCTGGCTGGCCGCCATCACGCCGACGTCGCCCAGGTGCCCGTGGCGCGCCGCCGCGTAGACGCCGAGCGCCAGCGCCAGCACGACCGTCAGCGCCATCGCCATCACCGCCAGCGGCAGCGTGACCTGCAGGCGCTCGGCGATCAACTCGGCGGTGGGCACGTCCCAGGCGTGGCTGGGCGCCGTCTCGCCGCGCAGCAGCCCTCCGGTCCAGGCCAGGTAGCGCGCGACGGCGGGGCGATCCAGTCCCAGCTTGTGTTCCAGCGCGGCCAGCGCCTCGGGCGTGGCGCTCTCGCCGAGAATGACCTGCGCCACGTTGCCGGGCAACAGCTCGAGCACGGCGAACACCAGCAACGAGGCCACCGCCAGCGTCGCCGCGAACGTGGCGAAGCGCTTCAGCAGGAACAGGCGCATGCAGCGGAAGGAAGTGCGGCGCACATGCGCTTCATGATGCCCGAATCCCGCTGCGCCAACAGCGCGCCTGGAATGCGCCGACAGCGTGCGCTGGCCGCGGTTGATGGACCTGACCGCCGACTTCGTCTACTGCCGGCTGCACGGTTCCAGGCAGCTCCATGTCAGCGGATACGGCGACGAGGCGCTGGCCCGCTGGGCCGCGCGCGTGCGCGCGTGGGCCCGCGGCGCCGAACCGTCCGATGCCGAACGCGTGCTGCCGCCGACCGCGGCGGCCGGGCGCGGACGCGACGTGTTCGTCTACTTCGACAACGACGTGAAAGTGCGGGCGCCGGCCAACGCCGCTTCGCTGGCCCGGCGCACGCGAGGCCGCTGACCGGCAGTGCGCGCCGGCTTCCAGGCACCACGGGTGCCTTCCCGTCGAAAGCGTCCGGTGCCTGGCATCGTCGTTCACGCGCCCTTCTGCATCTGGTGGCCGAAGCGCCTTCGGAGTATCGTGGGCGTCGCTGAGGGGCAGTGATGAAGATGCAGCGCTCCGGTGAGCTCGAAGCGCCCGCTCGCGAACTGGCCGAGCTGCGCGAGCAGGC
>JAHDYE010000256.1:0-1968 GCA_023383035.1 Burkholderiaceae bacterium
ACCCGGGCGGCTCGTGCGAGTGCGCCAGCGCGACGCCGCGCCGCGCGCGCCCCTTGTCGGGGGCTTCGCCGCCGGCGCCGGGCGGCGCGCCGGCGCGCGGCGACTTGCCGTCCGGCGCGCCGGCCGCGTGCCGCGCATCGAGCGCACGACCGAGCAGCGCGTCGAGGTCGCGCAGCGCCTCGACCTCGGGCGGCAGGAAACCGGCGTTCTTCAGGATGCGCCAGGCCACGCGCAGTTCCTCCGGTACGAGCCGGTCGTCGTCGAGCTCGAGCGGCCGCCCGGCGCCCGGCAGGTCGTCGAAGGCCCCGGCGCGACGCGCCTCGTCGATGCGCCGCTCGATCAGGTCGTCGAAGGCTGCGAACATCGTTCGAGTTTACACAGGCTGCGGAGCGTCGCCGTTCGGCGTGTCGCATCGAACCGGCCGGACATTGGCCCACCGGTGCCACGGTCCTTCAGAAGCGCGATCTGATTGTCAGGAATCGTCAGGATTGTCGGTGGAATTTACACTTGGCTGCCGAAGTCAGATTCCGGACGGGGCGATGTGCCGGCAGATCTGCCGGCCGCCCCTCGGGCCTTCGCTTTTCCCGATGCGCCGGCCGCGCTCAGCGGCGCGGGCCCGCCACCTCCGCCTTGCGCGCGGCCTCCTGCTTCGCGCGCTGCACCGTGGTGTAGAACTGCGCGGCGCCGGTGTGGTACTGCACCGGCCAGCCGATGCCGCGGAAGTCGTACTCGGCCGCCGCATGCAGCGTGAAGTACGGATCGGCCAGGTGCGGCCGCGCGAGCGCCACCAGGTCGGCGCGTCCGGAGATCAGCAGCGTGTTGACCTGGTCGGCGCTGGTGATCGCGCCCACCGCCATCGTCGCGATGCCGGCTTCCAGCCGCACCTGTTCGGCGAACGCTGCCTGGTACATGCGTCCGTACACCGGCTTGCAGCCGGGGTCGGTCTGGCCGGTGGAAACGTCGATCAGGTCGCAGCCGGCCGCTTTCATCGCGCGCGCCACCTCGACGGTGTCGGCGCCGGTCATGCCGCCGGGCATCCAGTCGGTGGCCGAGACGCGCACGCTCATCGGCCTGGCGCGCGGCCACACCGCGCGCACCGCCTCGAACACCTCGAGCGGGAAACGCAGCCGGTTGGCGAGCGAGCCGCCGTAGCGGTCGGTGCGCCGGTTGGTGATCGGCGACAGGAAGCTCGCCAGCAGGTAGCCGTGCGCCATGTGCAGCTCGAGCATGTCGAAGCCGGCGCGTCCGGCCAGCATCGCCGAGCGGCGGAACTGCCCGATCACCTGGTCCATGTCCTCGCGCGTCATCTCGCGCGGCACCTGGTTCACGCCGTCGCGATACGGCAGCGGCGACGGCGACATCAGCGGCCAGTTGCGCTCGCCGTTCGATTCGTCGAGCGGCCAGTCCATCTGCTCCCAGCCCACCTGCGTCGAGCCCTTGCGGCCGGCGTGGCCGAGCTGCATGCAGATCTTCGCTGCGCTGTTGGCGTGCACGAAGTCGGCGATGCGCGCGAACGCCTGCGCCTGCTCGTCGTTCCACAACCCGGTGCAGCGCGGCGTGATGCGGCCTTCGGGCGACACGCAGGTCATCTCGACGAACACCAGGCCGGCGCCGCCGAGCGCGCGCGAGCCGTAGTGCACCAGGTGCCAGTCGCCGGGCATGCCGTCGACGGCCGAGTACTGCGCCATCGGCGAGACCACCACGCGGTTGGGCACCCACATGTCGCGCAGGCGAAACGGCGCGAACATGGGCGGCGCGTCGATCCATGCCGGGCGCCCGCTGTCGGGAATGCCCAGCTGCCTGGCCTGGTCGCGATTCCACCACTCGGTGGCCTCCCTGACGATGCCGGCGTCGCGCACACGCAGGTTCTCGTAGGTGATCTGCTTGCTGCGCGTGAGCAGCGACACGTGGAATTGCGTGGGCGACATGTGCCAGAAGCGGCGCACGTTCTCGAACCAGACCAGCGAC
>JAHDYE010000256.1:1978-4873 GCA_023383035.1 Burkholderiaceae bacterium
GCGCGGTGTGCGCGGCGTCGCCCAGCAGCACGAACGGCGTGTCGCCGTCGCGGTAGCGCCAGGTGCGGCAGGAGATGGTGGGGAACTGCCGCCAGTGCGAGCGGTTGGTCAGCACGCGCGCGCCGTTCAGGTCGTCGGCGAAGATCTTCTCCACCAGGCGCGCGGTGCCGGCTTCGTCCTGGATGTCGAGTCCCGACGCGAGGAACGCCTCGTTGGTGGTCTCGATCACGATCGTGCTCTCGCCGGGCGTGTACTGGTACGCGTGCATGTTCCAGATGCCGCCGACGCCCTCGCGGAAGCTGTAGTAGAAGCCGGGCAGGTCCATCTTCGCGCCCAGCCACACGAAGCGGTTCGTGCGCAGGTCGACGCTCGGCTGGAAGTGTTCCTTCCATCCTTCGCGCACCGCGCTGTTGATGCCGTCGGCGGCCACCACCAGGTCGGCGCCGCGATGCGTGTGCACGCCCGGGTCTTCGGTCTGGTAACGCACCTCGATGCCCAGCTCGGCGGCGCGGCGCTGCAGGATCTGCAGCAGCGTCAGGCGACGCACGCCCGAGAAGCCGTGGCCCGACGACTTCAGCACCTGACCCTTGTACTGCACGTAGATGTCGTCCCAGTAGGCGAAGTTGGCCGCGATCTCGCGGTGCGTCGGCTCGTCGGCCTCGCGCAGGTTGCCCAGCGTCTCGTCCGACAGCACGATGCCGAAGCCGAACGTGTCGTCGGGCCGGTTGCGCTCGACCACCTGGATCGCCGCAGCCGGAAAGGATTTCTTCAGCAGGATCGCGGAGTAGAGGCCTGCGGCGCCGCCGCCGATCACGTCGATACGCATTGATGTGTCCCCGTGGTTGAATCCGCCGCTGCTTGCCGCGGAAATACTTTAAGTTTAAAGTATTTCCCGGACCGACGTACATAGGAATCTCCCCAATGCACAAGACCATCCTGCAGCCTGCGGGCTGGGCCGCGCCGCGCGGCTACGCCAACGGCATCGCGGCGCGCGGTACCGTGGTGTCGATTGCCGGCCAGATCGGCTGGAACGCGCGCTGCGAATTCGAGACTGACGATTTCGTCGGCCAGGCGCGCCAGGCGTTCGCCAACATCCGCGCGGTGCTCGCCGAGGCGGGCGGCGGCCCCGAGCACGTCGTGCGCATGACGTGGTACGTGGTCGACCGTCGCGAGTACCTGGGTGCGGGCAAGGCGCTGGGCGCGGCCTATCGCGAGCTCATGAGCGACGCCGACGGGAAGGTCCATTACCCGGCGATGACCGCGGTGCAGGTGGTGGCGCTGATGGAAGAGCGCGCCCGGCTCGAGATCGAAGTGACCGCCGTGGTGCCGATCGCGATGTAGATCGGCGGCATGCGCCCGCGGCGCACGGCGGGGCCAACAGGTGCGCCGACGAGCTCTTGAGCCAGATCATGGCCGAACCCGCGCCGCTCGGCGATAAAGAGCCCGGATCGGGTTCGTAGCGGCCCGCACAGGGGTCGCGCGTCGCGGCGATCGCCGCACCGTCGGCGAGGGTGAGGGGCGATGCACCGCCCTCGTGAAATACGATCCCGATGTTCGATGCACGCTCGCGAATCCCGGTCGGCGACATCGACGCCTCGTCATTCGCGGCCGGCCGCTGCGGGTCGATTCCACTCGCCTTGGTGTGCGATCGGCATGCGGTGCCGGCCGGTCGCGCGGTTTGTGCGGTGCGGCGTGCCAAGCTACGATGTCGGCCGACCAGCGAGACACCGGATCCGGAACTGACAGGAGAAGTCGATGAAAGCCGCGTTCAAATGGGACGACCCGTTGCTGCTCGATGCGCAGCTCACCGAGGACGAGCGCATGGTGCGCGAGGCCGCGATGGCCTACTGCCAGGACAAGCTCGCACCGAGAATCCTCGAGGCGTTCCGCACCGAGCGCACCGATCCGGCGATCTTCCGCGAAATGGGCGAGCTCGGACTGCTCGGCCCGACCATTCCGGCCGAGTACGGCGGCCCGGGCCTGAACTACGTCTCCTACGGGCTGATCGCGCGCGAAGTCGAGCGCGTCGATTCCGGCTACCGCTCGATGATGAGCGTGCAGAGCTCGCTGGTGATGGTGCCGATCTACGAGTTCGGCAGCGAGGCGCAGAAGCGCAAGTACTTGCCGAAGCTCGCCACCGGGGAATGGATCGGCTGCTTCGGGCTCACCGAGCCGAACCACGGCTCCGATCCCGGCTCGATGGAGACGCGCGCGAAGCGCGTCGACGGCGGCTACCAGCTCACCGGCGCCAAGATGTGGATCTCCAACTCGCCGTTCGCCGACGTGTTCATCGTCTGGGCCAAGTGCGTGGGCGGCGACTATAACGGCCGCATCAAGGGCTTCATTCTCGAGAAGGGCATGAAAGGGCTGTCGGCGCCGCCGATCCACGGCAAGGTGGGGCTGCGCGCCTCGCTCACCGGCGAAGTCGTGATGGACCAGGTGTTCGCGCCCGACGAGCAGCTGATGCCGGGCGTGGAGGGGCTGAAGGGCCCGTTCACCTGCCTGAACAGCGCGCGCTACGGCATCGCGTGGGGCGCGCTCGGCGCGGCCGAAGACTGCTGGCACCGCGCGCGCCAGTACGTGCTCGACCGCAAGCAGTTCGGCCGGCCGCTGGCGGCCAACCAGCTGATCCAGAAGAAGCTCGCCGACATGCAGACCGAGATCACGCTGGGCTTGCAGAGCTGCCTGCGCCTGGGGCGAATGAAGGACGAGGGCACGGCCGCGGTCGAGATCACTTCGATCCTCAAGCGCAACTCCTGCGGGAAGTCGCTCGACATCGCGCGGATGGCGCGCGACATGATGGGCGGCAACGGCATCAGCGACGAGTTCGGCGTTGCCCGGCACCTGGTCAACCTCGAAGTGGTCAACACCTACGAGGGCACGCACGACATCCAC
>JAHDYE010000257.1 GCA_023383035.1 Burkholderiaceae bacterium
CGTCGACGCGCACCTCGAAGTGCCGGTGCGGGCCGGTCGAACGGCCGGTGGAACCGACCTCGGCGATCTTCTGCCCCTGCCTGACGATCTCGCCCGCCGACACGTTCAACCGGGAGGCATGCGCGTAGCGGGTGACCAGGCCATTGCCGTGATCGATGTCGACCATGTTGCCGTAGCCGGCATTGCGTGCCGCGAACACCACGATGCCCGCCGCCGCGGCGAGGATCGGCGCGCCGGTCGACGCGCTGAAGTCGAGCCCTTCGTGCGCCACGCGCGCGCCGGTGAACGGGTCGATGCGCGTGCCGAAGCGCGAGCCTACCAGCGCGTCGGCCAGCGGCTGGGCATTGGGCACCAGCCGCGCCGATGCTTCCCGATAGATGAGCTCCGATTCCAGCAACGCCAGCTCGTCGGATCGCTGGTCGAACGCGGCGGCCGCGCGCTCGATCTCGAGCGTGAGCTCCTCGAGCGTCAGCGGCCGGCCGCCGCCCGCGGGCAGCGGTCCGCCGCGACCCGGCGGCGCGGCGAGCACCCCGAGGTCGACCGGCTGCAGCCCGGCCTTCGCCGCGACGCGTTCGCTCAGCGCATCCAGGCGCACCAGTTGCGCCTGCATTTCGCCGAGGCGTACCGCCAGCGCGTCGATGTGCTGGCGCACGATCTCGTCCGGGCTGGCCAGCGTGGGCACCGGCCCCGGCGCGGGCAGCCACGCCTGGACGAAGGAGAACTGGGCGGGCACTGCCAGGCGCAGCATCACGTAGGAAAGCAATCCGGACGCCGACGCCGTGACCAGCATCAGCGCCAGCGCGAAAACGGCCAGCGTGCGCCGGCCGATGTCGAGGGTACGGGCCCGTTTCAGCCGCGGATGCACGAGAATGATCTGCATCTGGACGCTCCGTCGTGCTACCGTTGTCCGCCGATGGCGCCGGTCGTGCCGACGACGTCGACCGAACCGATGTGCTGCGCCACCACCGCCCGCCCTGTCGCAAGCTGGCTCGACACCGAGTCCGGTTTCCGCGCCCTGGCGGCCCGCGTCGATCGCCTAGTGGCGTTGCAGGCCCGGCTGGTCGCGGCATGCCCGCGTATCCCGATGACGGTGCTGTCGCTCGATGGCCCGACGCTGACCGTCACGACTCCGAATGCCGCCTGGGCTGCCCGCCTGCGCCAGATGGCGCCCACGCTGCTGGCGGTCGTGCACCAGGATTGCGCGCAGGTTAGTCGAATCAGGATCGTGCCGCAACGACGGGCGGCCGCTGCAGCGCGGCCGCCGGGTCCGCCGCGCCAGGCGATACCGGCTCAGGCGCTGGCCGAGCTCGCGCGGCTGAAGGCCGAAACCACGGCCCCAAAACTCGAGCAAGCACTCGCCAACCTGATTCGGCGGCAACGCCGGATGCGCTGACGCATCGCAGCGCGAGCCCGATCGGAGGCGTTTTCCGGCCGCTGCGCGGCGGCACGGCTCAGAGCCGCTGCACGAACATCACCGCGAAGAACAGCAGTGCGCCGGCCAGGCCGGCCACGAGCGCGCGCACGCCGACGCGCAGGTACTTGCGCTCACGCGTGAGCAGGTAGGCGACGGCGCACCACGCCACCACGGCCAGCACCACGATGACGAAGACGCGCAGGAACACCATCGCGGACGGCGGCGGACGCGAACCCGACGGCCCGCCGCGCTCAGGCGCGGCCCCAGTCGAGCGCGAACAGCTTCGGCGCCTCGCGACGCTCGGTGAAGCTCACCAGCTCCCATGCCTGCTCGTCGGCCATCAGCGCGCGCAGCAGCAGGTTGTTCAGCGCGTGCCCGGACTTGTGCGCGCTGTAGGCCGCCAGCAGCGGGTGGCCCACCAGATAGAGGTCGCCGATCGCATCGAGGATCTTGTGCTTGACGAACTCGTCGTCGAAGCGCAGCCCTTCGGCATTGAGCACGCGGTACTCGTCCATCACGATCGCGTTGCCGAAGCTGCCGCCCTTGGCCAGCCCGTGCGCCCTGAGCGCCTCGACGTCCTGCATGAAGCCGAACGTGCGCGCGCGCGCGATCTCCTTCACGTAGGACATCGTGGCGAAGTCGACTTCGACTGCCTGCACGGTGGCGTCGATCGCCGGGTGCCCGAAGGCGATCGAGAAGCGCAGCCTGAAGCCGAAGTGCGGATCGAGCCGCGCCCACTTGTCGTCGTCGCGCACCTCGACCGCGCGCTTGACGCGGATGAAGCGCTTGGCCGCACGCTGCTCGACGATGCCCGCCGACTGCAGCAGGAACACGAACGAGCCGGCCGAACCGTCGAGAATCGGGATCTCCGGTGCGGTCACGTCGACGTAGAGATTGTCGACTCCGAGCCCGGCCAGCGCCGACATCAGGTGCTCGACCGTGGCCACCCGTATCTGGCTGTGCGGCCCGTCGTCGGCCGCGGTGAGCGTGGAGGCCATGCGCGTGTCGGTGACGCGCGCCGCGCCGCTGCGGATCGCCACCGGCGGATCGAGGTCGACGCGGCGGAACACGATGCCGGTGTCGGGGTCGGCCGGGCGCAGCGTGAGCTCGACCCGCTCGCCGGAGTGCAGCCCGACGCCGGCGGCGCTCACCGGTTTCCTGATCGTGCGCTGGCGCATCATGGTCCCGGCGCGCGCCCGGATCGCGAGCGATCGGGGCAGCGGCTCGTGGGGTGCGTGCGGAGCGGTTTCAACGCGGGCTCACACCTCGATCTGGCCGAGCATGGTCGCGGCGTCCGACACCTCGAACTTGCCGGGCGCCTCCACGTTGAGCGCCTTGACCACGCCGTCGTCGACCAGCATCGAGTAGCGCTGCGAGCGCACGCCCAGCCCGCCGCCGGTCAGGTCCTGCTCGAGGCCGAGCTTCTTCGTGAGCTCGGCGCTGCCGTCGGCGATCATGCGCACCTTGCCGCCCGCCTTCTGGTCGCGCCCCCAGGCGCCCATCACGAACGCATCGTTGACCGACACGCACCAGATCTCGTCGACGCCCTTGCCCTTCAGCGCGTCGTACTGCTGCAGGTAGCCGGGCACGTGCTTGGCCGAGCAGGTGGGGGTGTAGGCGCCGGGCAGGCCGAAGATCACGATCCGCTTGCCCTTGACCAGATCCGCGACCTGGAACGCGTTGGGACCGATCGAGCAGCCGTTGCCCTCGACTTCGATGAACTCGCGCACCGTCGCATCGGGAAGCCTGTCGCCGACCTTGATTGCCATTTTCGTTCTCCTCGGTTGGGCTGCCCGGCACGCCGACCCGCTCGACGCGCCCGGGGAACCGGTCCATTGTAGTACCGGTGCGCCCCGGGCTCCGGGTCCGACCGCGTCAGTCGGCCTGCTTGCGCAGGAACGCCGGGATGTCGAACCGCTCCACGCCGCTGTCCTCGAGCGCCTGCACCTGCGCGGCCGCCGAGGCGCGCGGGCTGCGCCAGACGGTGGGCTGCTCGAACTGCTCGTAGTTGTTCGGGTGATGGCCCGCGGCGTTGTCGGTGCCGGTGCGCAGATGGGCCTGCGGCACCAGCACCGGCTTGGCCGCGCGCCGGCCGATGCCGGTGGCCACCACCGTCACGCGCAGCCGGTCGCCCATGTCCTCGTCGAACACGGTGCCGTGGATGATCGTCGCGTCGTCGGCGCAGAAGGCCTTGATCGTGTTGATGACGTCGTTGGTCTCCTTCAGCTTCAGGCTGCGGTTGGCGGTGATGTTGACGATCACGCCGCGCGCGCCCTGCAGGTCGACGCCGTCGAGCAGCGGCGAGGACACCGCCTGCTCGGCGGCGATGCGGGCGCGATCCAGCCCCGCCGACTCGCCGATGCCCATCATCGCCTTGCCCTGCTCGCTCATCACCGTCTTGACGTCGGCGAAGTCGACGTTGACCAGGCCCGGCACGTTGATGATCTCGGCGATGCCCGCCACCGCGTTGTGCAGCACGTCGTCGGCGCGCCGGAACGCGTCCTCGAGGCTGGCGTCGTCCTCCATCACCTCGAACAGCTTCTGGTTCAGCACCACGATCAGCGAATCGACGTGCTGCACCAGCTGGTCGATGCCGTGCTCGGCGATCTGCAGCTTCTTGGCGCCCTCGAACTCGAACGGCTTGGTGACCACGCCGACGGTGAGGATACCCATTTCCTTGGCGATCTCGGCGACCACCGGCGAAGCGCCGGTACCGGTGCCCTTGCCCATCCCGGCAGTGAGGAACACCATGTTCGCGCCCTCCAGCGACGAGCGGATGTGCTCGCGCATCGCCTCGGCCGCGGCCCGGCCGGCCTCGGGCCGCGCGCCCGCGCCCAGCCCGATCTCGCCGAGCTGGATCGTGTGCTCGGCCAGCGAACGCTTGAGCGCCTGCTTGTCGGTGTTCAGCACGATGAACTCCACGCCCTGCACGTCGGCGTTGATCATGTGGTTGACCGCGTTGCCGCCGGCCCCGCCGACTCCGATCACCTTGATCACGGCGCCGTCGACATCGTTCTCGATCATCTCAAAGCTCATGGCATTGCCCTCCTGGATGGTGGGAAGACAGACGGGAGAAGCCGAGCCGGACTCCGGCACGTGCTCCCGCTGGCGTGACCAACCGGCCTCGCCTCTCCAGTCGCCCTTCCCGGTGAAAAACGGGTTGTTCAGAAATTCCCAAGGAACCACTCCCTCATGCGCCGCAGCGTTTCCTTGAACGATCCGGACTGCTCGGCCACCTTGCGCCCGCGCAATCGCTGCAGGCGCGCTTCCTCGAGCAGGCCGACGGCGGTCGAGTAGCGCGGCGAACGCACCACGTCGGCCAGTCCGCCGGTATAGCCGGGCATGCCGATGCGCACCGGCTTCAGGAAGATGTCCTCGGCCAGCTCGACCATGCCCGGCAGCAGGCTGGTGCCGCCGGTGAGCACGACGCCCGAGGACAGCAGTTCCTCG
>JAHDYE010000258.1:0-826 GCA_023383035.1 Burkholderiaceae bacterium
TCGCGCGCGAGAACACCGGGAACTGCATCGCGGTGAGGTCCTTCACGTCGCGCACCCCGCCGTCGATCACCAGCCCGCGCGCGCCGCGCGCGCGAAACGACGTGGCCAGCAGGTCGCCGAAGAAGCCGTCCTCGCTGTCGGCGCTGCAGGCGGCCACCACCACGTCGCCGTCGCGCAGCTGCTCGGCGGCCACATGCAGCATCCAGTTGTCGCCCGGGTGCAGCAGCACCGTCACCGCGGTGCCGCACAGGTGGGCGCCGGGGTAGATCGGGCGCATGTACGGCTTCAGCAGGCCGGTGCGGCCCATCGCCTCGTGGATCGTGGCCACGCCGAAGCGCGACAGCTTCGCGACGGCGGCCGGGTCGGCGCGCTGGATGTTGCGCTTGACGATGCCCAGGTTGTACATGGCCATGGGGTCGACTCCTTGGTGCCGGTTCACAGGCCGCGCGCCTTCAGCGCGCGGTCCAGCCGCGGGTAGACGCGTCGCGCGTTGCCCTCGTAGATCTTGCGGCGCTCCCCGGCGCTCAGCGACGAAGCCTCGATGTAGCGCTTCGTGTCGTCGTAGTAGTGGCCGGTTTCCGGGTCGATGCCGCGCACCGCGCCGATCATCTCGCTGGCGAACAGGATGTTGTCCACCGGGATCACCTTCGCCAGCAGGTCGATGCCCGGCTGGTGGTACACGCAGGTGTCGAAGAAGACGTTGTTCAGCAGGTGCTCCTTCAGCAGCGGCTTCTTCAGCTCCTGCGCCAGGCCGCGGAAGCGCCCCCAGTGGTAGGGCACCGCGCCGCCGCCGTGCGGGAT
This sequence comes from Burkholderiaceae bacterium, assembly GCA_023383035.1. Classification (GTDB taxonomy): domain Bacteria; phylum Pseudomonadota; class Gammaproteobacteria; order Burkholderiales; family Burkholderiaceae_E; genus Zeimonas. The sequence goes on from JAHDYE010000258.1 coordinate 802, forward strand.
CACGAACTTCAGCGTCGGGAAGTCG
>JAHDYE010000258.1:909-4840 GCA_023383035.1 Burkholderiaceae bacterium
GCCGGGATCTCGAGCTCGACCATCTTCTCGTAGATCGGGTACCAGTGGCGGTCGTGCAGCGGCGGCGAAGTCCAGTGGCCGCCGGACGGATCGGGGTTGAGGTTGATCGCGACGAAGCCGTATTCGCGCACGCACTTCTCGAGCTCGGGAATGCAGGTCTTCGGATCGACGCCGGGCGACTGCGGCAGCATTGCCGCGCCGATGAAGTGCTCGGGGAACAGCCGGCTCACCCGATGGCACAGCTCGTTGCAGATCGCGGCCCAGGTCGCGCTGGTCTGGAAGTCGCCGATGTGGTGCGCCATGAAGCTGGCGCGCGGCGAGAACACCGTCAGGTCGCTGCCGCGCTCGCGCATCTTCGCGAGCTGGTTGGTCTCGATCGACTCGCGCAGCGCGTCGTCGCCGATTCTCAGCTCGGAGGCTTTCGGCGCGACGGAAGGATCCTTCAGTCCGGCGATCTGGCGGTTGCGCCAGTCTTCCAGCGCCTTCGGCGCAGTGGTGTAGTGCCCGTGGATGTCGATGATCATCGTTGTTTCCCCTCCCAGACCGAAGCCGGGATCATCACTTCGCCGCGCATGAGCAGGCGCGCGGTGCGCAGCAGCGCCGCGCGCACCACGTTCTGCGGGTCGGCGGGGTCGACCTCCAGTTCGACGCTGAACTCGCCGCTGGGGTGCTCCACCGAGACCGGCTTGACCAGCCCGTCGGGAACCGCCGCGATGCCCTGCGTGATCGAACCCCCGAGCACGCAGGCGGTGCCCACCGTGACCGCCGCCAGCACGCCGATCGCGTCGTGGCACACGTGCGGGATGAAGCAGCGCGTGGCCAGGCTGCCGCCGGCGCGCGGCGGCGCGACCAGGCACATCTTCGGGTAGGTTTTCTTCGTCACGTCGCCCAGACCCATCAGCCGGCCCGCGGCCAGCCGCAGCGCCTCGACGCGCGCCTTCAGCTCGACGTCGGCGTTCAGCTCGGCCACGCTCTCGTAGCCGCTGCGGCCCATGTCGGCGGCGCGGAACAGCACCATCGGCATGCCGTTGTCGATGCAGGTGGCGCGGATGCGGCCGACGCCGTCGACGTCGATCTCGTCGAGCACGCGTCCGGTGGGCAGCAGGCCCGCGCACACCGAACCGGCGGTATCGAGGAAGTCGATCGTGATCGGCGCGGCGGTGCCGGGCACGCCGTCGATGCGCGCGTCGCCCGAGTAGGCCACGCGGCGCCCGCGCGGCGTCATCGGCGTGCGCACCGTGATGTCGCACTGCATGCCGGTGTTCAGCGTGAGCACGCGCAGCGTGGTGGTGTCGTCCTGCGGCGCGGCCAGGCCGGTCTCGAGCGCGAACGGCACCACCGCCGCGAGCATGTTGCCGCAGTTCGGCGTGGTGTCGACGGTGTCGCGGTCGGGCTGCAGCTGGGCGAACAGGAAATCGAGGTCCACGCCGGCCACCGCGCTGCGCCGCACGATGCCGACCTTGCTGGTGAGCGGATGCGCGCCGCCCAGTCCGTCGATCTGGCGCGCATCGGGCGAGCCCATCACGGCGAGCAGCACGCGGTCGCGGGTGGGGACGTCGGCGGGCAGGTCGGCTTCGTCGAAGAACGGGCCGCGCGAGGTGCCGCCGCGCATGAACAGGCACGGGATGGCGGTCTGCATGGATCGGGTCTCGAACCGGTCGGGCACTTCCCGGATTCTCGCACGCGATCCTGCCGCTTTCAGCAGGGCTCGCCGATATCAGCTATGCCGGATCGGCATGGAAAGACGCGGCATCGGCAGCGCCTCGACCAGCGTGCGCAGCAGCCGCGCGGCGTGGCGCGCCAGCGGCGTGGGGCGCTTGTGCGCCGACACCGCCAGGCACAGCACGCTGCTCAGCTGCGGCTCGACGAGCGGGCGCACCGACAGCTCGCGCGCGCGTCCCGATGCGGCCACCGCGCCGGCCGACAGCACCGCGTGGCCGTAGCCGGCGCACACCAGGTCGATGATGGACGGCACGCTGGCGACTTCCCACGCGATGTCCAGCTCGATGCCGGCCAGCATCGCCTGCGTCTCGATCAGCTTGCGGATCGCGTGCGAGCGGTCGGGCACGATCAGCGGAAAGCCCGGCAGCTCGCGCAGCGCCAGCGGGCCGCGCGCGCGGCGGCCGCGCCGGGCGCCGGCCGGCTGCACCAGGCACAGCGGCTCGTCGAGGATCGGCGCGACCTCGAGCGCCGGCGCCGCTTCGGGGTTGTACAGCAGGCCCAGGTCGACGCGGCCGGTGAGGATCCACTCGGTGATGTGCGCCGACAGGCCCTCGACGATCGCCAGCCGCGCGCGCGGAAGTTCGCGCCTGAACGCATCGATCAGCGGCAGCGTGAGCTGGCGACCCATGCTCGGCGGCAGGCCGACGACGATGCGCCCGACCGGCTCGTCGCGGCTCGCGCCCATGTCTTCGCGGGCGCGCGCCACTGCCTGCAGGATGCCGACGCTGTGCTCGAACAGCCGCCGCCCGGCCTCGGTGAGCTCCACGCCGCGACCGTTGCGCAGCAGCAGCGTCTCGCGCAGGTCGGTCTCGAGCGCGCGCACCTGGCGGCTGAGCGCGGGCTGCGCGACGTCGAGTACCAGCGCCGCCTTGCTGAAGCTGCCCAGCTCGGCGACGTGCACGAAGTATTCGAGCTGCCTGAGGTTCATCCCTGAGGTTCGTGCCTGAGGTTCATCGCCGCGTGTCGCGGCGCTGCTCGCTGCCGGGCAGCCGCCGGAGCATGCCGACGAAGGTCGAGACCCGTCTCCGGCGGGTTCGCACGAACCGCGCAGCGCGGACAGGTCACAGCATCAGGCATCGCTTCATCGTGGTCGGCCTCCGGGCGGTCGTGCCGATCACAACACGAACGCGCGGCAAGGTAAAGCGGTCGCGTGCGGCCGTCGCGGACACGATCCGGCCGTCGCGTGCGCGATCCGGCCGTCGTCCGCACGACCGGCCCGGGCGCCCGGCTCGGTTAGAATTTCCGCGCCTTCCATTCATCCGCTCGAGGAGTGCCATGAGCGCCGAGCAGCAGCCCGCCGGTCCCGCGGCGACGTCCTCCGAAGTCGCGTCGGCGCAGGCGGTGACGCCGTCGCTGAAGGCGGCGATCCTCGCCGAGGCGATGCCTTACATCCGCCGTTTCCACGGCCGCATCGTGGTGGTGAAGTACGGCGGCAACGCGATGACCGACGACAAGCTCAAGCAGAGCTTCGCGCGCGATGTGGTGCTGCTCAAGCTGGTGGGCCTGAACCCGGTGGTGGTGCACGGCGGCGGGCCGCAGATCGAGCAACTGCTCGCCCGGGTGGGCAAGAAGGGCGAGTTCGTGCAGGGCATGCGCGTGACCGACGCCGAGACCATGGACATCGTGGAAATGGTGCTCGCCGGGCAGGTCAACAAGGAGATCGTCGAGCTGATCAACCACGCGGGCGGACGCGCGGTGGGCCTCACCGGCCAGGACGGCGGCCTGATCCGCGCGCGGCGCATGAAGATCTCGTCGCGCGACAAGCCGGAGGAACAGATCGACATCGGCCAGGTCGGCGAGATCGAGAAGATCGATCCGGGCATCATCCAGACGCTGAGCGCGAACGGCTTCATCCCGGTGATCGCGCCGATCGGTTCGGGCGACGAAGGGGAGACCTACAACATCAATGCCGACGTGGTTGCGGGCAAGGTGGCCGAGGTGCTCAAGGCCGAGAAGCTGGTGCTGCTCACCAACACGCCCGGCGTGCTCGACAAGAACGGCAAGCTGCTCACCGGCCTGAGCGCGCGCCAGATCGACGAGCTGTTCGCCGACGGCACGATCTCCGGCGGCATGCTGCCGAAGATCTCGTCGGCGCTCGACGCGGCCAGGGCCGGCGTCAACTCGGTGCACATCGTCGACGGGCGTGTCGATCATTGCCTGCTGCTCGAGATCATGACCGACCACGGCGTCGGCACGATGATCCGCAGCC
>JAHDYE010000259.1:0-194 GCA_023383035.1 Burkholderiaceae bacterium
GGGCGGCTGGCGATCGACGACGAGATGATGCGCGAGATCGCCGCGCTGCACGCGCAGCTCGATCCGGTCGAGACGCTGTTCGTGGTCGACGCGATGCAGGGTCAGGACGCGGTCAACACCGCGAAGGCGTTCCGCGAAGTGCTGCCGCTCACCGGCGTGGTGCTCACCAAGCTCGACGGCGATGCGCGCGGCGG
>JAHDYE010000259.1:241-4837 GCA_023383035.1 Burkholderiaceae bacterium
ACCGCATCCTCGGCATGGGCGACATCGTGTCGCTGGTCGAGGAAGCGCACAAGGTGGTCGACCAGAAGACCGCGAAAGACCTCGCCGACAAGCTCAAGGCGGGCAGCCGCTTCGACCTGAACGACTTCGCCGCGCAGCTGGGCCAGATGAACCGCATGGGCGGGCTCGCCTCGCTGCTCGACAAGCTGCCCTCGCAGTTGCAGCAGGCAGCCGCCGGCACCGACATGTCGCAGGCCGAGCGCCAGATGCGCCGCATGCAGGCGATCATCCAGTCGATGACCAAGGCCGAGCGCGGCAAGCCCGAGCTGATCAAGGCCAGCCGCAAGCGGCGCATCGCCGCCGGCGCCGGCGTGCCGGTGCAGGAAGTCAACCGGCTGCTGTCGCAGTTCGAGCAGATGCAGTCGATGATGAAGAAGATGCAGAAGGGCGGCCTGGCCAAGATGATGCGCGGCATGAAGGGCATGCTGCCGGGGATGCGATGACGTCCCGCGCCGCGCATCGACGCTACACTTGGCAATGATGACCGTCGCCGGCCCGTCGTCCTCCCCTCTGCCCATGCCCGACATCGCCTCGTTGCGCGAGCGGTTCCGCGGCCGCCTGCTCACCGAGCCCGTCGACCTCGAACCGTTCCTGATCGACTGGCGCCGGCGCTACGTCGGGCGCGCGCTTGCCGTTGCGCTGCCCGACAGCGTCGAGGACGTCGCCGCGGTGGTGCGCTGGTGCGCCGGGCAGCGCGTCGCGCTGGTGCCGCAGGGCGGCAACACGGGCCTGGCCGGCGGCGCCACGCCCGACGACCACGGCCGCTCGATCGTGCTGTCGCTGGCGCGCCTGAAGCGGGTGCGCGCGCTCGACACGATCAACAACACGATCACCGTCGAGGCCGGCTGCACGCTGGCCGAAGTGCGCGCGGCCGCGGCGGCCGCCGGGCGCCTGTTCCCGCTCAGCCTGCCCTCGGAAGGCTCGTGCACGATCGGCGGCAACCTGTCGACCAACGCCGGCGGCGCAGCGGTGCTGCGCTACGGCAACGCGCGCGAACTGTGCCTCGGCGTGGAAGTCGTCACCGCCGACGGCGAGATCTGGAACGGCCTGCGCGGCCTGCGCAAGGACAATACCGGCTACGACCTGCGCGACCTGTTCGTCGGCGCGGAAGGCACGCTGGGCGTGATCACCGCCGCGACGATGAAGCTGTACCCGCAGCCGGCGGCGCAGGTCACCGCGATGGCGGCGCTCGACGACCCGCATGCGGCGCTGCGCCTGCTCGAAGCCGCGCAGGCGTCGCTCGGGTCGTCGCTGACCGCGTTCGAGCTGATGTCGAACCTGTGCATCGAGCTGGTGACGCGGCACTTCCCCGAGCATCGCCTGCCGTTCGCGCAGCCCGGCGCCTGGTACGTGCTGCTCGAGACATCCGACAGCGAAGACGAAGCGCACGCGAACGCGGCCTTCGAGGCGCTGATGGCGCGCGCGCTCGAGGACGGCATCGTGCGCGACGCGGTGGTGGCGACGTCGGGCGCGCAGAGCCGCGCGCTGTGGGCGCTGCGCGAGCTGATCTCGGAGGCGCAGGCGCTCACCGGCAAGAACATCAAGCACGACATCGCGGTGCCGATCTCGTCGATCGCCGATTTCGTCGTGCAGACCGATGCCCACCTCACGCAGCGCTTTCCCGGCATCCGCATGGTGGTGTTCGGCCATCTCGGCGACGGCAACCTGCACTACAACGTGTCGCCGCCCGCCGATCGCTGCGGACCCGGGCACGAAGCGCAGTTCCTGGCCCTGCAGCCGGAGATCAACCGGGTGACGCACGACGCGGTGAACGCGTTCGGCGGCTCGATTTCGGCCGAGCATGGCCTGGGACAGCTGCGCCGCGACGAGTCGGCGCGCTACAAACCGGCGGTGGAAATCGCGCTGATGCGGCGCGTGAAGCAGGCGCTCGATCCGCTGGGGATCATGAATCCGGGCAAGGTGCTTCCGCCCGATTAGGCCGGCTCGGGCGCTGCCCCGTCCATGCGGCGCCACCGCCCGGCGCCGCCGCGCTCACCAGGCGCGCACCCGCCCGGTATCCACATGGACGAAATCGGAGCGCGGGTAATAGCCCACGCCGCCCACCTGCATCGACAGCGCCGCGCGATGCACGCCGGCCAGCGGCACGCCGGGCATGCGGATGTCGATCGCACGGCCCGACATGTGCAGGCTGCGCGTGGCCACGCCGCCGCTGCGCGCCGCCAGCCTGGCGTTGGTGGCCGGCGAGCGATAGCCCGAGATCACGTGGAACGGCCGGGTGCCGGTGCCCAGCAGCGCGCCGAGCTGGTCGAGCTGGTCGAGCAGCGCGCGGTCGATCGGGAACACTTCGCCGCTGCGATGATCGCGCAGCACCCGGTCGATCTCGGCGATCGCGTCGGTCAGGTATTGCCCGCGCTCGCGGTAGACGACGTCGAGCTTCTCGCCGGTATGCGTGTTCACGAAAGCCAGCCGTGCAATCTCGTCGACTCCCGGAGCGCGGCGCGGCATCGCGATCGCACCGCCGGTCGCGGCGCCCGCGACCACCGCGGTCATGCCGGCCCGGAACAGACGCCTGCGCATGGGCATGCTCACCATCATCCGCCCCCTATCCGTCGTTCTGCGCTGCCGTCGCGGTCGATCCCCACTTCCCGGGCCAGTCCGTCCCGCGCGCGCAGCATGGTTTCGATCAGCGGCCAGTCTACCGATTCTTCCGTGATACCTCGATCGCGCAGCATCGCCCGTACCGTCTCGATCGTCCCCGCACCTCTGCGGTAGGCGTCGGGGTTGGCCTCGAACCAGATCCGCCCGTCGGCGCCGCGGGCCAGCAGCAGCGGCTGGTACACGATGCGGCCCCGCTCGCCCACGCTCACCCGGGCGAACAGATCGGCGATGTCGTCGGGATGCGCCCGCATGCACCCGTGCGAACGGAAACCGTACACGCTGGCCGGTGCCGTGGTCCCGTGGATGCCGATGGCCGGCAGGCTCAGTCCGATCCAGTGGCGGCCGAGCGGATTGTCGGGACCGGGCGGCACGCTGGTCAGCACCGGCTTGCCTTCGCGGCGCATTTCCTCCTGGATCGACGCCGGCACGTACCAGGTCTTGTCGGTCTGGCGGTTGATCACGGTGAACTCGCCGGTCGGCGTGGGCCAGTCGGCCCGGCCGGCCGCGATCGGGTACGCGGCATCGAGCCGCCCGGCCCGGAACAGGAACAGCATCCGCTGCGACAGGTTGATGACGATGCCGTCGTCGATCGGGGCGGGCACGACGTGGCGCGACGTCACCGACACCTGCTGGCCGACGGCCAGCGGCTTGCGCGCATCCAGTCCGTTTTCGACGACGATGAGGCGCGTCGATACTCCGTAGCGGGCACCGATGAGGCCGAGGTTCTCGCCGCGGGCCACCACGTGCACGGCGGAGCGATCGACCACCGGGTCGGCGTCCGCGACGATCGCGCGGGCAGCCGGCAGCCCGGGTTCGCCACCGACCGGATGGAGCATCGAAGCGGAGAGCTGCTGCGCACCCGCGGCCACCGACAACGACAGCGCGGCGAGCAGCGCCGCCGTGGAACCCGCATGAACGGAACCTGCGTGCCGGCGACACGCGGGATCGGCAAAGCAGGAACGACGCGGCCGCAGTGCGATCCGCAGTACGGTCAATCTCCGTCCGGCAGGGGATCGCGCGGTTTCGAGCACCCCGGCATTTTACCCGAGGCGATCGGGCGCCATCGACGTGGCCGCCTCGACCGAGGCGTTCCGACGCGTGCGTCGCGCCCCGTCGGCGCCCGCGCATCACAGACCGAGGTACGCTTCCTTCACCCGCGGGTCGTCGAGCAGCGCCGCGCCGCTGCCTTCGAGCACGATGCTGCCGTTCTCGAGCACGAAGGCGCGGTCGGCCAGCTGCAGCGACGCGGCCACGTTCTGCTCGACCAGCAGGATCGTCATGCCCTGGGCGTGCAGCCGGCGGATGGTGTCGAACACCTCGCCGACCAGCGCCGGCGACAGCCCGAGCGACGGCTCGTCGAACATGATCAGGCGCGGCGCGCCCATCAGGCAGCGCCCGATCGCCAGCATCTGCTGCTCGCCGCCCGACAGCGTGCCCGCGAGCTGCGCGGCGCGCTCCTTCAGGCGCGGAAACATCGCGAACACGCGCTCGAGCGATACCGCGGCCTGCGCGCGCGCGCGCGGCAGCATCGCGCCGACCTGCAGGTTCTCGAGCACGCTCATCGACGGGAACACCTGGCGGCCTTCGGCGACCTGGCCGATGCCGAGATTGCAGATGCGATGGCTCGCGAGCCCGCCGATCTCCTGGCCGTCGAAGACGATCGAGCCCGAGCGCGGCGCGAGGATGCCGGCGATGGTGCGGATCAGCGACGTCTTGCCCGCACCGTTGGCGCCCACCAGCGCCACGATCTGCCCGTCGCCGACTTCCAGCGCGACCTCGTCGAGCGCCTGCGCGTCGCCGTAGAACACCGACAGGCCGCGGATCGTCAGCATTTCAGTGCGACGCCCCGGTGCCGAGATAGCTCTCGAGCACCCGCGGATCGGAAGTGACCTGCTGCGGCGTGCCCGAGGCGATGATCTCGCCGTGGTGCAGCACGTA
>JAHDYE010000260.1 GCA_023383035.1 Burkholderiaceae bacterium
CGCGGCTGTGCCACGCTTCGTCGGTGGCCGCGCTGCTCGAAGGCATCGGCTCGGGTGCGGTGTCGAACCAGGTCAGCGACGTCCTGAAGGCCGAAGTGGTGTTCGTGATCGGCGCCAATCCCACGGTCAACCACCCGGTCGCGGCCACCTGGATCAAGAACGCGGTGCAGCGCGGCGCGAAGCTCGTGGTCGCCGATCCGCGGCGCACCGAGCTCGCGCGGTACGCCACGCACGTGCTGCAGTTCCGCTCCGACACGGACGTGGCGCTGCTCGACGCGATGCTGCACGCGATCATCGACGAGGATCTGGTCGATCACGACTTCGTTGCCGCGCGCACCCGCAACTTCGAGGCGTTGCGCGAGGCGGTCGCGGCCTGCAGTCCCGAGGCGATGGCGCCGGTGTGCGGCATCGACGCCGCCACGATCCGCGCAGTGGCGCGCCTGTACGCGCGCAGCCGCGCTTCGATGATCCTGTGGGGCATGGGCATCTCGCAGCACGTGCACGGCACCGACAACGCGCGCTGCCTGATCGCGCTGGCGCTGCTCACCGGCCAGGTCGGCCGGCCCGGCACCGGACTGCATCCGCTGCGCGGCCAGAACAACGTGCAGGGCGCCTCCGACGCCGGCCTGATCCCGATGATGTTGCCCGACTACCGCCGCGTGGACGACGAGGACGCGGCCGCCGCCTTCGAGCGCGCGTGGGGCGCCACGCTCGACCGGCGTCCCGGGCTGACGGTGGTCGAGACGCTGCAGGCCGCGGCGGCCGGCACGATCCGCGGCATGTACATCATGGGCGAGAACCCGGCGATGTCCGATCCCGACCTGCAGCACGCGCGCGAGGCGCTGGCGAAGCTCGAGCTGCTGGTGGTGCAGGACATCTTCCCGACCGAGACCGCCTATCTCGCCGACGTGATCCTGCCGGCCACCGCCTTCCCCGAGAAGACCGGCAGCTTCACCAACACCGATCGCATGGTGCAGCTCGCCCGGCAGGCGATCGAGCCGCCCGGCCAGGCGCGTGCCGACCTGTGGATCCTGGTGGAGATGGCGCGCCGGCTCGGCCTGCCGTGGCACTACGCGCATCCGCGCGAGGTGTTCGAGGAAATGCGCGCCTGCATGCCGTCGATCCGCGGCATCGACTGGGCGCGGCTCGAGCGCGAGGGCAGCGTCACGTATCCGTGCGCCGACCAGGACGACCCCGGCCAGCCGGTGGTGTTCGGCGAACGTTTTCCGACTTCCGACGGCCGCGCGCGATTCGTGCCGGCCGCGCCGCTGCCGGCCGACGAGCAGCCCGACGAGCAATGGCCGTTCGTGCTGATCACCGGCCGCCAGCTCGAGCACTGGCACACCGGCGCGATGACGCGGCGCGCGCACGCGCTCGACGCGATCGAGCCCGAGGCGACCGCGTCGATGAACCCGCGCGACCTGGCGCGGCTGGGATTGCGCCCCGGCGAGCGCGCCGCGGTGGCGTCGCGGCGCGGAGAGATCGTGCTGCGCGTGCGCGAAGACCGCGGCGTGGCCGCGGGCAGCGTGTTCATCCCGTTCGCCTATGCCGAAGCGGCGGCGAACCTGCTCACCCGGCCCAGGCTCGATCCGTACGGGAAGATCCCCGGCTTCAAGTACTGCGCGGTGCGCGTCAGCCCTGCGGCTGCTGGAACGCGCGCAGCAGGTCGCGGCCGATGATCAGCTTCTGCACTTCGGTGGCGCCCTCGTAGATGCGCAGCGGGCGGATCTCGCGGTACAGCAGCTCCACCGCCATGCCCGACTTCACGCCCAGCCCGCCGAAGATCTGCATCGCCTTGTCGATCACCTGCTGCGCGGTTTCGGTGGCCACCATCTTCGCCATCGCCACTTCGCGCGTGCCGCGCTCGCCCAGGCAGTCGCGCACCCAGGCCGCGCGGTAGGTGAGCAGCGCGGCCGCGTCGATGCCGGTGGCCATGTCGGCCAGCGCCGCCTGCGTGAGCTGGAAGTCGGCCAGCGTCTGCCCGAGCATGCGCCGCCGCGTGGCGCGCCCGAGCGCCTCGTCCAGGGCGCGCCGCGCGAAGCCGAGCGAGGCGGCGGCCACGCTGGTGCGGAAGATGTCGAGGTTGCGCATCGCGATCTTGAAGCCCTCGCCGGGCGCGCCGAGCAGCGCGTCGGCCGGTACGCGGCAGTCCGTGAAGCGCAGCGTGCCCAGCGGATGCGGCGCCATCACCGGGATGCGCTCGGCCACCTCCAGCCCCGGCGTGTCCGCGTCGACGACGAAGGCGGAGATGCCGCGGCTGCCCGGCGCTTCGCCGCTGCGCGCGAACACGCAGTAGAAGTCGGCGATGCCGGCGTTGGAGATCCAGGTCTTGCAGCCGTCGAGCACCCAGTGCGCGCCGTCGCGGCGCGCGGTGGTGGCGATCGCGGCCACGTCCGAGCCCGCGTCGGGCTCGGACAGCGCGAATGCCGCCAGCTTGCGTCCGGCGACCACGTCGGGCAGGTAGCGGCGCTGCTGCGCCTCGCTGCCCGCCAGCGAGATCGAGCCGCTGCCCAGCCCCTGCATGGCGAAGGCGAAGTCGGACAGCCCCGAGTGCCAGGCCAGCGTCTCGCGCGACACGCACAGCGAGCGCGTGTCGATCGTCTCGAACGCTCCGCCCCAGGCGCGGCCGGCGCAGTAGCGCAGCCAGCCGGCGCGGCCCAGCTCGCCCACCAGCTCGCGGCAGGCGGCGTCGACGTCGGCTTCGTCGTGCGTGCCGCCCAGATGGGCGGCCGCCCACTGTTCGAGCGCGCGCGCGTGTTCGCGATGCACGTCGTCGAGAAAGGGCCACTGGTAGTGGGTGCGCTCGGGCATGGACGGCTCTCCTGGGTTGGCGAAAGGCGCCCGCTTGCTTTTCCCGGGCAACGTGTATAGCCTATGAATGAATGCTCATTCAGTCAAGCCGGGCACATCCGGCGCAACCGTTCGAACAGGGAGAACCGGGATGAAGCTGGACGGCAAGACCGCGGTGGTGACCGGCGGCGCGTCGGGAATCGGCCGTGCCGTGGCCAACACGCTGGCGCAGGCGGGTGCGCGCGTATGGATCGGCGACATCGACGAGCGCGGCGGCGAAGCCGCGGCCGCCGAAGCGCGCGCCGCCGGGCGCGACGTGCGGGCGGCGCGCCTGGACGTGACCGATCTCGACTCGATCGCCGCGTTTCGCGAGCGCGCGCTGGCCGACGGCGGCCAGGTCGACATCATCGCCAACGTGGCCGGCTGGGGCCGGATCGAGCCGTTCGTGCAGAACGCCCCCGATTTCTGGCGCAAGGTGGTCGACCTGAACCTGCTCGGGCCGGTGGCGGTCACGCATGCCTTCCTCGGTCCGATGATCGAGCGCCAGTCCGGCAAGGTGGTGGTGGTGGCCAGCGACGCCGGCCGCGTCGGCAGCATGGGCGAGACGGTGTATTCGGGCGCCAAGGGCGGCGCCATCGCGTTCGCCAAGTCGCTGGCGCGCGAGGTGGCGCGCTACCGCATCAACGTGAACTGCGTATGCCCTGGGCCCACCGACACGCCGCTGCTGCGCGCGGTGCCCGAGAAGCACCAGGAAGCGTTCGTGCGCGTCACGCCGATGCGCCGGCTCGCCCGGCCCGAGGAGATCGCCGACGCGGTGCTGTTCTTTGCCAGCGGCCGTTCCGATTTCGTCACCGGCCAGGTGCTCAGCGTGAGCGGCGGCCTGACCATGGCCGGATGAACCCGCTTTCGTGACCGGGTCCGCCGCAGCGCGGACCCGGTCACTTCCCGTCCTCGATCCCATCACTCCGGAGAGATTCGCATGTACAAGCTCAAAGCCGCGGAATGGCGCCCCCAGCACTTCAAGTGGGAAGTGCGCGACCAGGTCGCTACCGTCACGCTGAACCGCCCCGAGCGCAAGAACCCGCTCACCTTCGAGAGCTACGCCGAGCTGCGCGACACCTTCCACCGGCTGCAGTACGCCGAGGACGTGCGCGTGGTGGTGGTCACCGGCGAAGGCGGCAACTTCTGCTCCGGCGGCGACGTGCACGAGATCATCGGCCCGCTCACGAAGATGGACATGACCGGGCTGCTCGCGTTCACGCGCATGACCGGCAACCTGGTCAAGGAGATGCGCACCTGCCCGCAGCCGATCATCGCCGCGGTCGACGGCGTGTGCGCGGGTGCCGGCGCCATCGTGTCGATGGCCTCCGACCTGCGCTATGCCACGCCCGAGACCAAGACCGCGTTCCTGTTCGTGCGCGTCGGCCTGGCCGGCTGCGACATGGGCGCCTGCGCGATCCTGCCGCGCATCATCGGCCACGGCCGCGCCAGCGAGCTGCTGTACACCGGCCGCGCGATGAGCGCCGACGAAGGCCTGGCCTGGGGCTACTACAACGGCGTGGTGCCGGGCGACCAGGTGCTCGCGAAGGCGCGGGAGATGGCGCTGTCGCTGGCCACCGGGCCGGCCTTCGCGCACTCGATGACCAAGAAGTGCCTGCACCAGGAATGGAACCAGACCATCGAACAGGCGCTCGAGACCGAAGCCGAGGCGCAGGCGATCTGCATGCAGACGCAGGACTTCACGCGCGCGTACAACGCGTTCGTGGCCAAGCAGAAGCCGCAGTTCGAAGGCAACTGAGGCGCGCAGCCGCAAGCGCGCAGGCGGACGGGAGCGGGTCATGTCGACGACGAAATCGCCCGAACACGTCGCCAGCGCGGTGAGCGACCCGAAGCTGGTGGGGGAGCGCCGCGCGCGCATCCTCGATGCGGCGGTGAAACTGTTTTCCGAGGAAGGCTACTACGTCACCACGGTGCAGCAGATCGCGCGCGCCAGCGGCGTCAGCATCGGGCTGATCTACCAGTACTTCGGCGACAAGGACGACATC
>JAHDYE010000261.1 GCA_023383035.1 Burkholderiaceae bacterium
GGGCTTCGGCGTGCCGATCGACGGCTGGCTGCGCGGCCCGATGCGCGATTGGGCCGAGGCGCTGCTCGACGAACGACGCCTGCGCGACGAAGGCTGGTTCGATCCGGCGCCCATCCGTGCGGCCTGGGCCGAGCACCTGTCGGGGCGCCGGAACTGGCAGTATGCGTTGTGGAACGTGCTGATGTTCCAGGCCTGGCTCGAGGTCGGCAGGCGGTGAAACACGCTGCATCGAGCTGCTGCACGGCGGCGGGAAGTTGAACGCCCCGATGGCGCGAAGCGTCGCAAGGTCTTCGGCCGGTCCGCGTGCGCCGGAGCCTCCCGTTGTGCTGTTCGTCGTGACCGAGGACTGGTACTTCGTCTCGCATCGCATGCCGCTCGCCCGGGCGGCGATCGCAGCCGGCTATCGCGTGACGGTGGCGACGAGAGTCCAGGCGCACGGGGCGCAGATCCGCGCTGCAGGCGTTGGCCTCGTCGATCTCCCGTTCAGGCGGGCCGGCTTGAATCCGCTGCGGGATCTCGCCATCCTGATCCGCCTCATCGGGATATATCGGAAGCTGAAGCCGGACATCGTCCACAACGTCGCGCTCAAGCCCGTGGTGCTCGGCTCGATCGCGGCCCGGTTCGCGAACCGGCCGGCGGTGGTGAACGCGCTCGGCGGCCTGGGTTACGTCTTCGCGTCCACGTCGCTGAAGGCTTCGGCGCTGCGGCCGGTGGTGGTCGCGCTGCTTCGGCTGGCCTTCGGCGGCAATCGAAGCCGGCTCATCGTGCAGAATGAAGACGACGCAGCCCTGCTCACCGGGCGCAAGGTCATTCCGCAAGCCAGGGTACGACTCATCCGGGGAGCAGGCGTCGATCCGGGCGACTTTGCGCCGGGCACGGCGCCGCCGCCGCCACCGCTGGTGATCCTGCCCGCGCGACTCTTGAGGGACAAGGGGGTATACGAGTTCGTCGAGGCCGCGCGCCAATTGCGCGGCGAGGGGTCGACTGCGCGGTTCGCGCTGGTCGGCGCCCCGGACGACGAGAATCCGGCCTCGGTGTCGAAGACCGAGATCGACATGTGGGTCGAGCAAGGAATCGTGGAGTACTGGGGATGGCGAAACGACATGCCCGAGGTGCTGAGCCGCGCCCACATCGTCTGTCTGCCCTCGTATCGCGAAGGCCTGCCGAAGGTGCTGCTGGAGGCAGCCGCCGCCGGTCGCTCGGTTGTCACCACCGACGTTCCCGGATGCCGCGATGCCGTTCGGCATGCAATCACCGGGCTGGTCGTGCCGGTACGCGACGCGGCAGCGCTCGCCGACGCCATCCGCGCGTTGCTGGCCGACGATGACCGGCGGCGCGAGTTCGGCCTCAACGGCCGCAAGTGGATCGAGAGCGAGTTCACCCACGAGAAGGTCGCCGCGGCCACGCTTGCCGTCTATGGCGAACTGCTGCGCGTGCCGCGCGACCGATAGTGGACTCCATGGGTGCCCCAGGTCGATCGACACGCGCCGCGGACGCGCAGGACATGGGCCGCGGAACGGTCGCGATCACCGGCGCCAGCGGCTTCGTCGGCAGTGCGCTGCTGGCGTCGCTCGGGGCGAGGGGGTGGGGCATCAGGGGAATGGCCCGCTCGGCCGTTGCCGGTTCCGGCTTGCTGCGGTCGCCGGAGCTCGGCGCGCATGCGGACTGGTCGTCGTTGCTGTCCGGCTGTGCCGCCGTCGTGCATGCTGCCGCGCGCGTTCATGTCATGCGCGACACGGCCGACGACAGTTTCGCGGAATTCCGCCGGGTCAACGTGGACGGGACGCTGGCGCTCGCGCGCAGTGCCGCGCGGGCAGGTGTGCGTCGCTTCATATTCCTGAGTTCGGTCAAGGTCAACGGTGAGGAGACCGCATCCGGGCGGGCTTTCAGGCACGACGACACGCCGGCGCCGGTGGATCCCTACGGGATTTCCAAGCTCGAGGCGGAACGGGGTCTGCGCGAACTGGGAACCGACACCGGGATGGAAATCGTGGTGATTCGGCCGCCTCTGGTGTACGGGCCCGGCGTGAAGGCCAACTTCCGGAGCATGATGCGCTGGGTGCACAGGGGCGTGCCTCTGCCGTTCGGCGCGATCCGCAACAAGCGCAGTCTCATCGCGCTCGACAACCTCGTGGACCTGGTCGGATCCTGCCTCGAGCATCCGGCGGCTCCCGGTGGAGTCTTTCTGGCATCGGACGGGGAGGATCTCTCCACGCCCGAGCTCCTCGAGCGCGTCGGCCGTGCATTGGGCAGGCCGGCGCGTCTCGTGTCCGTGCCGGGCACGCTGCTGCGCCTGGCGGCAACCGCCGTGGGCAAGGGCGACCTCGCGCGTCGCCTGTGCGGGTCGCTGCAGGTCGACATCTCCATGACGCGCCAACGGCTTGGCTGGTCCCCGCCCGTGAGCGTCGACGAGGCCCTGCACAAGACCGCGCGGCACTTCCTCGAGGTCGGTGCGGCATGACGTCCTGGTGGCTCATACCCCTGGTCGCTGCGGTATCCGCGGCACTGACGGGCGCGATGCGTCGCCATGCGGTCCGGCTCAGGCTGATCGATCTGCCGAACTTGCGCAGCTCCCATTCGGTCCCGACCCCGCGCGGGGGAGGGGTGGCGATCGTGCTGAGCTTTCTCGCGTCGCTTGCCGTGCTGGGCGTCCTCGGCGCCGTGCCGCCGTCGCTGGTCGGGGCGCTGCTGGGAGCGGGCGCGCTCGTCGCCGCCGTCGGGTTCTTCGACGACCTCGGACACGTGCGGCCGCGGTGGCGCCTGCTGGCGCATTTCGCCGGCGCGGTCTGGGTGCTCGTCTGGTTCGATGGCGCCCCGCCGATCGTGCTGTTCGGCGAAGTCGTCGATCCCGGCTGGATCGGGGCCATCGTGGCGGCCGTGTACCTGGCCTGGATGCTCAACCTGTACAACTTCATGGATGGCATCGACGGGATTGCAGGCGTGGAGTCGGTGTGCGTTTGCCTGGGCGCCGCGTTGCTGCACATGGCGTGCGGCCAGCCCGTGATCGCAGTCGTGTCACTGTCGCTCGCGGCCGCGGTCCTGGGGTTTCTATGGTGGAACTTCCCGCCCGCCGCGATCTTCATGGGTGACGCGGGGAGCGGTTTCCTGGGGATCGTGCTCGGGGCGCTGTCGCTGTACGCGGGTGCGTTCGCCCCCGCCCTGTACTGGAGCTGGCTGATCCTGCTCGGCGTCTTCGTCACCGACGCGACGGTGACACTGCTGAGGCGGCTGCTTCGCGGGGAAAGGGTCTACGAAGCGCATCGAAGCCACGCCTACCAGCACGCCGCGCGCAGATTCGGCAGCCATCTGCCGGTGACGCTGGCCGTGGGCGCGATCAATGTCTGCTGGCTGTTGCCGATCGCCGCATGGGTCGGCCTGGGCGGGCTGAACGGCCTTGCGGGCATGGCAATTGCCTACGCACCGCTCGTTGCACTTGCACTGGGCTTTCGCGCCGGCGTTTCCGAGACGACGCATGCCCAGCCGTGAAGCGGATCCTGCCCGCATGAATGCGCCGACCTGCTTCTGGCAGGTTCGGCGAGACATCAGGGTCGGCTGACCGGGTGGCCGCGCGTCGGCAGACGTAGAATTCAGCTTTCATGACGGCGGTGCTGCGGGGCTGACCGCGCCGAAGTGCCTGTAGCGAAGTACCCGTAGAGATGACCGCTTCCTATCGCTCGTTGCTGGTTTTCCTCTTCGACCTCGCCGCTCCCGTGGTGGCGTGGGTGGGCGCGTTCCTGCTGCGCTTCAACTTCACCTGGCCCGTCTCGTACGACGGTCACCTGCTCGCCGGCCTGCTGCTTCTCGTTCCCGCCCACGCCCTGATCTGCCTGTGGGCCGGCCTCTACCGCGGTCTGTGGATCTTCGCCAGCCTGCCCGACCTGAAGCGGGTGCTGCGCGCGGTAGCGGTGTCGTCACTGGGGATGCTCGCCTTCGTCGCGTTCTACCGTGAGCCCTATGGAACGCCGCGCTCGATCGTCGTGCTGTACCCGATGCTTCTCGCCGCGTGGATGGCCGGCGGGCGCGTGGCGTACCGGATGTTCAAGGAGCATCGTCTCTACGGCGGCCTGAACGCCGAGGGCAAACCCGTCATCGTCGTCGGCGCCGGCCGCGGCGGCGCGATGCTGGTGAGCGAGCTCGATCGCGCCCCCGACTGGCGCGTCGTCGGCCTGGTCGACGACAACCCGGCCAAGTGGGGCCGCGAGGTGCTGGGCCGGCCGGTGCTCGGTTCGATCGAGACCCTGCCGCAGGCGCTGTCGAAGGAGAAGGCGCGCCACGTGATCCTCGCGCTTCCTTCGGCGTCCACCGAGGCGCGGCGCCGCGCCACCGATCTTGCCGTCAAGGCGGGCGCCCACGTGTTCACCGTGCCCGGCGTCGATGACCTGCTCTCCGGCCGCGTGTCGGTTTCGTCGATCCGCCGCGTGGAGATCGACGACCTGCTGGGCCGCGAGGCGGTGCGCATCGACACCGCCAACGTCCACCACATGCTGGCCGGGCGTACCGTGCTGGTCACCGGCGCCGGCGGGTCGATCGGCAGCGAGCTGTGCCGCCAGCTCGCGCGCTTCGCGCCGGCGAAGCTGCTGCTGTTCGAGCAGAGCGAATTCGCGCTCTATACGCTCGAACAGTGGTTCGCGGCGGGAGGTTCGAAGGTGGACATCGTGCTGCTGGCCGGCGACGTGAAGGACACCGAGCGCCTCGCCGAGGTGTTCGCCACGTACCGCCCCGAGGTGGTCTTCCATGCCGCCGCCTACAAGCACGTGCCGCTGATGGAAGTGGGCAATGCATGGCAGGCGGCGCGCAACAACGTGCTG
>JAHDYE010000262.1 GCA_023383035.1 Burkholderiaceae bacterium
CGCAGAAGCTGTTCCCGATGTACACGCCGGGCTTCGCTGCGCCGGAACTGTACCGGCGCACGCAGCAGCTCGGCCCCTGGACCGACATCTACGGGCTGGGTGCCAGCATGTTCGGCTGCATGGCCGGGCAGCCGCCGCAGCCGGCCGACCAGCGCGAGCTCGACGACAAGGTGGCGCAGTCGATCGACGCCATGGCCGAGCACTATTCGCGCCCGCTGCTCGACCTGGTCGCGTGGTGCCTGAAGCTGAACGCGCTCGAGCGCCCGCAGAGCGTGTTCGCGCTGCAGCGCGCGCTGCGCCGCATCCGCGTCGCCCCCGAACCCGCGCACAAGCCGAGCACGGCCGGCCGCTGGTTCGACACGCTGGCCGCACGGGCCGGCGCGCGCCGGCGCGACAGCGAGGGCGTGACGCTGCCCGGCTGAAGCCGGCGCGTTTCGTACGGAAGCCACGATGCGGTTCTCCATCTACCAGGACAGCCTGATCGGGGCACGGGCCTCCAACCAGGACCGCATGGGCTACTGCTATACGCGCGACAGCCTGCTGATGCTGGTGGCCGACGGCATGGGCGGGCACATGCGCGGCGAGGTCGCCGCGCAGCTGTCGCTGCAGGCGGCCGCCGCCACGTTCCAGGAGGAAGCGCGATCGAAGCTGGCCGATCCGCCCGCGTTCCTCGACCGGGCACTGCGGCGCGGGCATCGCGAGATCCTGCGTTACCAGGACACGCACGGCCTGCCGGAATCGCCGCGCACCACCATCGTGGCCTGCGTAGTGCAGGACGGACGCGCCTGGTGGGCGCATGCCGGCGATTCGCGGCTGTACCTGCTGCGCGGCGCCCGCCTGCTCGCGCGCACGCGCGATCATTCCAAGGTGCAGAACCTGATCGATCTCGGGCTGATCGAGGAATGCGACAGCGCCAGCCATCCGGAGCGCAACAAGGTGCTCAACTGCCTGGGCTCGCCGTTCGAGCCCACCGTCGAGCAGGGCGGCAACGTGGCGCTCGACTCCGGCGACACGCTGCTGCTGTGCACGGATGGCGTGTGGTCGGCGCTGCCCGAGGACGAACTGCTCGAGCAGTTGTCGATCGAGTCGGTGCTCACCGGCGTGCCGCTGCTGGTGCAGCGCGCGGTGGGCCACGCGGGCCCGATGGCCGACAACGCCACCGCGCTGGCGATGACCTGGCAGGCCGACGAGGCGCAGGGCGCCGGCCTGTCGTCGCAGGACGTGCCCGACGGCGCGATCACGACGACGATCGCAGTGGGCCTGGTCGACGAAACGGCGCCGGGCGAGACCATGAGCGACGACGAGATCGAACGCACGATCCGCGAGATCCGCGAGGCGATCGCGCGCACCGGCGGCGGCTGACGAGAGGCGACGATGTCGGTCCGTCCCAGCGGGCGCGCGCCCGACGCGCTGCGCGCGGTGCGCATCACGCGCGGCTTCACCCGGCATGCCGAGGGCTCGGTACTGATCGAGTTCGGCGATACGCGCGTGCTGTGCACCGCCAGCGTGGAGGACAAGGTGCCGTCGTTCCTGCGCGGCGCCGGGCGCGGCTGGCTCACCGCCGAGTACGGCATGCTGCCGCGCGCCACTCACACCCGCGGCGAGCGCGAGGCGGCGCGCGGCCGGCAAAGCGGACGCACGCAGGAGATCCAGCGCCTGATCGGGCGCAGCCTGCGCGCGGTGTTCGACCTCGAGCGGCTCGGCGAGCGCACCCTCACGCTGGACTGCGACGTGCTGCAGGCCGACGGCGGCACGCGCACCGCGGCGATCACCGGCGCCTTCGTCGCCGCGCACGACGCGGTGGCCGGGCTGCTGGCCGCCGGCGCGCTCGAACGCACGCCGGTGCGCGATTTCGTCGCGGCGGTCTCGGTCGGGCTGTACGAGGGCAACCCGGTGCTCGATCTCGACTACGCCGAGGACTCGGCCTGCGACACCGACCTGAACGTGGTGATGACCGGCGCCGGCGGTTTCGTCGAGGTGCAGGGCACGGCCGAGGGCGAGCCATTTACCCGTGAGCAGATGGACCGGCTGATCGACCTGGCTGCTGGCGGCATCCGCCGGCTGGTCGAGGCGCAGAAGGCCGCGCTGGGCGTCTGATCGGGCGTGTCCGCGGCAGCGAACCACGCGCCAGCGCGGCCCGGGCCGTGCTACGCCGCACGAGCCCGGCAATGAGATTGCGGCGGGTGGTGCTGGCGTCGAACAACGCCGGCAAGCTGCGCGAGCTGTCGGCGCTGCTGGCGCCGCTGGGGCTGGCGCTCGAGCCGCAGGCGGCGCTCGGCGTGCCCGAGGCCGACGAACCCCACGACACGTTCCTGGAGAATGCGCTGGCCAAGGCGCGGCATGCCAGCCGGCTGACCGGCCTGCCGGCGCTGGCCGACGATTCGGGCCTGTGCGTCGACGCGCTGGGCGGGCGGCCGGGCGTGCGCTCGGCGCGCTGGTCGGCGCGCGGCACCGACGCGGCCAACAACGCGCAGCTGATCGCCGATCTGGCGGGCCGCACCGGTCGCGCGGCGCACTACTACTGCGTGCTGGTGCTGCTGCGCGCGGCCGACGATCCGCAGCCGGTGGTGGCCGACGCGAGCTGGCACGGCGAGGTGATCGACGCGCCGCGCGGCACGGGCGGCTTCGGCTACGATCCGCACTTCTACCTCCCCGGGGAGGGCTGCACCGCCGCCGAGCTCGACGCGCAGCGCAAGAACCTGCTCG
This sequence comes from Burkholderiaceae bacterium, assembly GCA_023383035.1. GTDB lineage: Bacteria > Pseudomonadota > Gammaproteobacteria > Burkholderiales > Burkholderiaceae_E > Zeimonas. The sequence goes on from JAHDYE010000262.1 coordinate 2,707, forward strand.
GCCACCGCGGGCAGGCGCTGCGGGTGCTGGTCGAACGGCTGCGGCGCGACCGGCTGGTCGGATGATCGCAACGCCACCGCCGCTGTCGCTGTACGTGCACCTGCCGTGGTGCCTGCGCAAGTGCCCGTACTGCGACTTCAATTCGCACGAATGGCGCGGCGGCGACGCGCTGCCCGAAGCGCGCTACCTCGATGCGCTGCAGGCCGATCTCGAGGCATCGCTGCCGAAGGTGTGGGGGCGCAGCGTCTCGACCGTGTTCATCGGCGGGGGCACGCCCAGCCTCTTTTCGCCCGATGCGATCGCGCGGCTGCTGACGACGATCCGCACGCGCCTGAGGATCGTGCCCGACGCCGAAGTGACGCTGGAGGCCAATCCGGGCACCTTCGAGGCGCAGCGCTTCGCGGCCTATGCACAGGCCGGCGTGACGCGGCTGTCGATCGGCGTGCAGAGCTTTTCCGACGACGCGCTGCGTGCGCTCGGACGGGTGCACGACGCGCGCCAGGCGCGCGCGGCCATCGAGGAGGCGGGGCGCAGCTTCGCCAGCTTCAACATCGACCTGATGTACGGGTTGCCCGGACAGTCGCTGGCCGCGCTGCGCGCCGACCTGGACAGCGCACTGTCGTTCGCGCCGCCGCACCTGTCGCTGTACCACCTCACCATCGAGCCGGACACGCCGTTCGCCAGGCGCCCGCCGCCGGCGCTGCCCGACGAGGACCTGTCGGCCGACATGCTCGCGTTGCTGCAGGATACGGTGGGCGGCGCCGGCTTCGAGCGCTACGAAGTGTCGGCGTGGGCGCGCCCGGGCCGGCGCTGCCGGCACAACCTGAACTACTGGGAGTTCGGCGACTATCTGGGCATCGGCGCCGGCGCGCACGGCAAGCTGTCGTCGCATGACCGCATCGTGCGCGAGGCGCGCATCCGGCAGCCGCAGCGCTACATGCAGGCGGCGCTCACCGGCGGGGACGCGATCGAGCACGTGCGCGTTCCCGGTTGCACCGAGCTGCCGTTCGAGTTCATGCTCAACGCCTTGCGGCTCACCGACGGCGTGCCGGCGGCGCTGTTCGCCGAGCGTACCGGCCTGCCCACGGCGGCGATCGAGCGCGAGCGCGCCGATGCGCTCGAGCGCGGGCTGCTCGCCGACGATCCGGCGCGCATCCGCGCCACGCCGCTCGGGCTGCGTTTCCTGAACGACCTGACGGCGATGTTCCTGCGCGACTGACGCTGCCATGGCGGAGGAGGGGCTCGATGCATTCGGTCAAGAGCACGATGATGGCGACGCCGCTGTCGCTGAACCGCCTGATGGAGCACGCCGGCGCGCTGTTCCCGGCTTGCGAGATCGTGTCGCGGCTGCCCGACAAGTCGCTGCGCCGGCACCGCTATGCCGAGTGGCATCGACGCACCCTCGCGCTGGCCGCCGCGCTGAAGAAGCTGGGCCTGCGCAAGGGCGACCGCGTGGCCACGCTGTGCTGGAACCACCACGCGCATCTGGAGTGCTATTTCGGCATCCCGGCGGCCGGCGGCGTGATGCACACGCTGAACCTGCGCCTGGCGCCCGACGAGATCGGCTGGATCGCGCATCATGCGCGCGACCGTTTCCTCGTGATCGACGACATCCTGCTGCCGCTGTACCGGCAGTTCGCGTCGCATCACGCGTTCGAACGCGTGATCGTGTTCCCGTTCTCGGGCGCGCCGGTGGCCACGCGCGCGGGCGACCCGCACGACGGCGAGCCGGCGTTCGATGACTACGAGCAGTTGCTGGCGAGCGCGCCGCCCGGTTTTCGCTGCGCCGAACACGACGAGAACGACCCGGTGGCGATGTGCTACACGTCGGGCACCACCGGCAAGCCGAAGGGCGTGGTCTATTCGCACCGCTCGACCGTGCTGCACTCGCTGAGCTGCGCGCTGCCCGATTACGTGGCGCTGTCCTCGCGCGACGTGGTGATTCCGGTCACGCCGATGTTCCATGCCAATTCGTGGGGCATTCCGTACGCGGCGGTGATGCTGGGCGCGAAGCTGGTCTTCCCGGGGCCGCACCTGCACCCGGAGGACCTGCTCGACCTGATGCAGCAGGAGCCGCCGACGCTCACGCTCGGCGTGCCG
>JAHDYE010000263.1:0-4475 GCA_023383035.1 Burkholderiaceae bacterium
GGCGGAGCGGATCTCGCCGGCGAGCAGCGGATCGAGCCAGGCGCGCTTGATCGGTTCGCTGGCGTAGCGCTCGAGCGTCTCCATGTTGCCGGTGTCCGGCGCATTGCAGTTGAAGACTTCGGGCGCCCAGGTGACGCGGCCCATGATCTCGCACAGCGGTGCGTAGTCGAGGTTGGACAGCCCTTCGGGCACGCGCGTCGATTTCGGCAGGAACAGGTTCCACAGTCCGGCCTCGCGCGCCTTCGGCTTGAGCTCCTCGATGAGCCGGGTCGGAATCCAGGCATTGCCGGCGCGCCGGTTCGCCGACACCTCTTCGTAGAACCGGCGTTCATTCGGGTAGATGTGCTCGTCCATGAAGCGCAGCAGGCGTTCGCGCAGCGCCGAGCAGCGTGCCGAATACTCGAATTCCATGGCGATCTCCTGTGGAGGGGCCGGCGTGACGGCGAGGTCGTCGGGCTGTCGGCAGCAGCGTGGTCGGATCGGGTGCGCCGTCAGCGTACGCGCTGCGCGATCGCCCAGCCCATTTCGGCCAGCGGCCGGGCGCGTCGCCCCGCCTCGATCGCCTGGGCGCTCGAGGCGGTGCCTTCGACCGCGCGCTTCATGATGCCCTGCAGGATCGCCGCCAGCCGGAACATGTTGTAGGCGAGATAGAAATCCCAGTGCGCCAGCGTGCGCTCGACGTCGCGCCCGGTGCGGCGGCAGTAGGCCTCGACGTAGGCGCGCTCGGACGGAATGCCCAGCGCGGCGTGGTCCAGGCCGGCGATGCCGCGGAACTGGCCGGGAGCGATGCGCCACGCCATGCAGTGGTAGGAGAAGTCCGCCAGCGGATGGCCGAGCGTCGACAGCTCCCAGTCGAGGATGGCGCGGATGCGCGGCTCGCTGCGATCGAAGATCAGGTTGTCGAGCCGGTAGTCGCCGTGCACGATCGAGCTTTCGTCGCCTTCGGGAACGTTCCGGGGCAGCCAGTCGATCAGGCGGTTCATCGCCTCGATCGGCTCGGTTTCCGAGGCCTGGTACTGCTTGCTCCAGCGTCCGATCTGGCGTGCGAAGTAGTTGCCCGGCTTGCCGTAGTCGGCCAGGCCGATCGCCGCATAGTCGACCGAATGCAGCGCCGCGATCACGCGGTTCATCTCGTCGTAGATCGCCGTGCGCTCGGCGCTGGACAGGCCCGGCAGCGACTGCTCCCACAGTACGCGGCCGTCGATGTACTCCATCACGTAGAACGCGCGGCCGATCACCGCTTCGTCTTCGCACAGCACATGCACGCGCGCCACCGGAATGTCGGTAGCCGCGAGCGCGGCGAGCACCCGGTACTCACGCTCGATCGCGTGGGCCGAAGGCAGCAGCTTCGCGGCGGGGCCCGGCTTGGTGCGCATCACGTAGGCAGCGCGCGGTGTCACCAGCTTGTAGGTCGGATTGGACTGCCCGCCCTCGAACGGCTCGATCGACAGCGGTCCGGCGAAGTCCGGCATGTGCCCGCGCAGCCATGCGCCGAGCGCGCCCGCGTCGACCTGGTGCCGCCCGGGTGCGGCGACCGTGCCGCTGCCGTCGTCCGTATCGTTGGCGCGGCGCGCCGGGGATTCGCCTTCACCTGCCACGTCCGCCTCCTGTCGTGCGTTGCGCGCTCATCGATCCGGGTGGCGATTGTACTGTGGCGGCCGTCTGGCGAGGAACGCGTCGATGCCTTCGCCCGCGTCGTCGTGGAAGAGCGCGGCGACAAAGTTCTCGCGCTCGCGTACCAGCTGGTGCGCGAGCGCATCGCGTTCGCGCGCGGCCAGCAGCGACTTGATCCGTCCGAGCGCGAACGCCGGTCCGTCGGCGAGCTCGGCGGCGCGCGACAGCGCTGCCGCGAACGCTTCGCCGGGTTCGGTAACCAGGTTGACCAGCCCGAGTTCATGGAGCCTTTGCGCGCCCACCGGTTGCCCGCCGGCCAGCAGCTCGTAGGCGATCGGGTAGGGCAGGCGCGTGGCGAGGAAGTGGCTGGCGCCGCCGTCGCAGGTCAGCCCCACCTTCACATAGGCCATCACGAAGCGTGCGTTGGCTGCGGCCACGACCAGGTCGCAGGCCAGCACCAGCGAGAAGCCGGCACCGGCCGCGGCGCCTTCGACCGCGGCGATCACCGGCTTGGGGCAGTCACGGATCGCGGTGAACCACGCGTGCATCAGGTCGATCGAAGCGGCCTGCACGGAGGGGTCCTTCGCGCGATTCTCGCGCAGACGGTTCAGGTTGCCGCCGGCGCAGAAGTGTTCGCCTTCGCCGGTCAGCACGATCGCGCGCACGCCCTGGTCGTCGGCGGCTGCGCGCATCGCCGCGATGCCGTCGCGATAGATGTCGGGATGCATGGCGTTGCGCGCTTCCGGATTGGAGATGCGCAGCACCAGTACCGCGTCGTGGCGCTCCGACAGCAGCCGCGCCGCCATGCTCAGTCCTCGTGCAGCAGCGACAGGCCGAGTTGCGCGCGGCGGCGCAGCCAGCCGCCGGGGCGATAGCGCGGGTCGCCGGTGAGGCGATGCATGTTGTGCAGGATTTCGAGCACCGTGGAGGCGCCCAGCGCGTCGCCCATGGCCAGCGGCCCGAGCGGATAGCCCAGGCCGGTGCGTACTGCGCTGTCGATGTCGGCCGGCGAGGCGATGCGCTGTTGCGCGATTTCGGTGCCGATCGAGACGATCATCGCGACCACGCGCTGCGCGACGAAACCGGGGCTGTCGCGCAGCATCGACACCGGTACGCCGTCGGCCGCGAACAGCGCGTGCGCCGCGTCGCGGTAGTCGGGACGGGTGGCCGGCGTGGGCATCAGCACGCGGCGGCGGCAGCGACCCGGCGCGACCGGGAACAGCGTGTCCACGGCCACCGTACGTTCGGCGGGCAGGCCTTCGGCGGCGGCGCTGGCGTCCAGCCCGAGCGGTGCCGCCAGCACCAGCGCGTGCTCGGTCGGACGCGGCGTATCCTGGAGCACCCCCTTGAGCGCGGCCACCGCCTCGCGCAATGCCGCGGCGCGCGGACCCGGTGCGACCCAGACCGGCGGCAGGACCGCGACCGCCGGCACGGCCGGCTCGGCCGGCGCCTGCTGGCGCCCGTCGCGGTACGCGTAGAAGCCTTCGCCCGCCTTGCGGCCGAACAGCCCGGCGGCCAGCCGCTGCGCGCCGATCACCGACGGGCGGAAGCGCGGCTCGTCGTAATACTGGCGATAGATCGATTCCATGACCGGCTGCGAGACGTCCAGGCCGGTGAGGTCGAGCAGCTCGAACGGGCCGAGCTTGAAGCCGCCGCTGTCGAAGACCACCTGTTCGCGCAGGATCCGGTCGATGGCGGCGACATCGGCCGCGCCTTCGCCGAGCGCCTTGAGCGCTTCGGTGCCGAAGCCGCGCCCGGCGTGGTTGACGATGAACCCGGGCGTGTCCTGTGCGACCACCGGCAGGTGCCCGGTGACGCGGGTGAGCGCCACCAGCCGCTCGATCACGGCCGGGTCGGTGCGCACGCCGTCGACGACCTCGACGACCTTCATCAGCGGCACCGGGTTGAAGAAGTGATAGCCCGCGACACGCTGCGGGCGGCGGCACGCGGCGGCGATCGCGGTCACCGACAGCGACGAGGTGTTGGTGGCCAGCACCGCGTCGTCGGCGACGATCGTCTCGAGCTGCACGAACAGCTCGCGCTTGACGTCGAGCCGCTCGACGATGGCCTCGATGACGAGGTCGCAGTCGGCCAGCGCGGCCAGCGTGTCGGCCGGCTCGAGCCGCGCGCGCGCGGCGGCGGCGTTTTCGTCGCTCAGGCGGCCTTTTTCGACCAGCTTCGCGAACGTGTCGGCGATGCCGGCCGCGGCCGCGGCCAGCGCGGCGGCGTTGTTGTCGTACAGGCGCACCGCGATGCCGTTCTGGACGAACAGCTGCGCGATGCCCCGGCCCATGGCGCCGCTGCCGACGACGCCGATCCGCTGGAAGGGGGATGTGCTCATGCGCGCGATTCTACTGGAGCGGCGCGCTACACTGGCGGCACGGCCCGGATCTGGAGGATACCGACATGCTCGTACTGTGCGGCTTCGCCGTCAGCAACTACTACAACAAGGTCAAGCTCGTGCTGCTCGAGAAGGGTCTGGCCTTCACCGAGGAGCTGAACTGGGCGAGCAAGGACGCGCAGACGCTCGAAGCCAGCCCGCTCGGCAAGGTGCCGTTCCTGCGCACTCCGCACGGCACGCTGTGCGAGTCGCAGGTCATCGTCGAGTACCTGGAAGACGCCTTTCCGCAGGTGTCGCTGCTGCCGGCCGATCCGTTCGAGCGCGCTAAGGTGCGCGAGCTGGTGACGTTCACCGAACTGCACCTCGAGCTGGTGGCGCGGCGCGTCTATGCGCAGGCCTTTTTCGGCGGCACCGTGTCGCAGGGCACGATCGACGCCACGCGCCGCGACCTCGAACGCGGCATCGCCGGGTTCGCGCGGCTGGCGAAGTTCGCGCCGTACCTGGCCGGCGAGCGATTCGG
>JAHDYE010000263.1:4485-4784 GCA_023383035.1 Burkholderiaceae bacterium
CCTGCAAGGCGATCTGGGGCGAAGACCTGCTTGCCGGCCTGCCGGTGCGCGACTACCTGAAGCGGCTCGGCGAACGGCCCGCGGTGCAGAAGGTGAATGCCGAGCGCAAGGCGAACAGCGAGCTGATGGCGAAGGTGCGCGCGAAGTAGCCCGATTCAGTCCGGCGCGCGTTCGAAGGCCTCGCGTTCGGCATCGCGCGCAGCGCTGCGCTCGAGCCAGCGCTCGGCGGGCGCGGTCGGTTCGCGCGCCAGGGCCGCGCGGTCGCGGCCCTGCGCGCCGGCCGCGGCGGGAGCGCGGGG
>JAHDYE010000264.1:0-2526 GCA_023383035.1 Burkholderiaceae bacterium
TCAGGTTGCCCAGGTGCGCGGCCATGCGCTCGATCGTGGCTCGCTCGAACAGGTCGGTGCTGTATTCGAGCGTGCCGTGCAGTTCCGCGCCGGTTTCGACGAAGGTCAGCGACAGGTCGAACTTCGCGATCTCGCTGTGTCCGGCGACCCGCCGTGCCGCGATGCCCGGCAGCTCGAACGGGGCGGGCGGCGTGTTGTCGACCGAGAACGAGACCTGGAACAGCGGGTTGCGGTTCGCTTCGCGCGCGGGGTTGATGTCGGCGACGATCCGGTCGAACGGAATGTCCTGGTGCGAGTACGCGGCCAGCGCGGTCTGCCGGACCCGTTCGACCAGGCTGGCGAAGCCGGGATCGCCCGACAGGTCGGCACGCATCACCAGCATGTTGACGAACATGCCGAAGACGCTTTCGATTTCGGCGTGATCGCGGCCGGCCACCGGCGTTCCGAGGGCGAAGTCGTGCTGGCCGCTGTAGCGCATCAGCAGCGTCTCGAAGGCCGCGAGCAGCACCATGTGCAGCGTGGCGCGCGTCGAGCGCGCGAGCGCCTTCAGAGCGGCCAGCCGTTCGGCGGGCACGACCAGCTCGAGCGCATCGCCGCGCAGCAGGCCGTCGCGCGGGCGCGGGAAGTCGGTGGGCAGCTCGAGCGGCTCGAGGCCGGCGAGCTGCTGGCGCCACCAGCCTAGCGACGCGCGTGCCGCATCGCTGGCCAGCCATTGCTGCTGCCAGACCGCGTAGTCGCGGAAGTCGAACTGCGCAGGCGGCGGCAGTGCAGGCGGCTCGCCGCAGCGGGCGCGCCGGTACAGCAGCGGCAGTTCGCGCGCGAGCAGGCCGATCGACCAGCCGTCGGCGACGATGTGGTGCACCACGAAGACGAACACGTGGTCGGTGGTCGAGATGCGCAGCAGCCGCGCGCGCAGCAGCGGGCCGTGCGCCAGGTCGAACGGCGCCTCGGCGAGCCGGTCGATTTCGGCATCGAGCGCGGGGTCGAGCGTCCCGTCGCCCGCGCTCTCGTTCGCGTCTTCCGGCAGGGCGGTGGCCGGCGGGCGAGCGCGGGCGCAGACGTCCACGACCGGCAGTTCCGTTTCGACGTGCGGTGCAACCCTCTGCACCGGCACGCCATCGTCCTGCTCGAAGCAGGTCCTGAGCGCCGGGTGCCGGTCGACGAACGCCTGCAGCGCTTGCGCAAGCGCTCGCGTGTCGAGTTCGCCGACGAGGCGGATCGCCAGCGGAATGTTGTACAGGCCGCTCGGTCCGTGCAGACGGTCGATCGTCCACAGCGCCTGCTGGGCCGAGGATGCCGGGGCGTGCCCGTCTCGCGAGCCGGAGCCGGCCACCAGCGGTGGTTGCCGATCGGTGGTGGGATCGCCGAGGGCGGCGTGCACGCGGGTGGTGAGTTCGGCGACGGTGGGCGCCTCGAACAGGGTGCGCAAGGGGAGCGCCACGCCCATGACCGAGCGCAGGCGCGCCATGGCCTGGGTGGCGCTGAGCGAGTGCCCGCCGAGATCGAAGAAGTTGTCGTGCACGCCCACGCGTGCGCAGCCCAGCACGTCGGCCCAGATGTCGGCCAGGGTCTGCTCCAGCGGCGAGCGCGGGGCCACGAAGCCGGCGCAGGCCAGGCCGGTCTCGGGCGCAGGCAGCGCCTTGCGATCGAGCTTGCCGTTGGGCAGCAGCGGCAACGCGGACAACACGACGAAGTGCTGCGGCACCATGTAGTCGGGCAAGTGCGCGCCCAGTTCGGTGCGCAGGCCGGCGAGGTCGGGTTGCCGGCCTTCGACGTAGGCCACGAGGCGGCGGTTGCCGGGGCGGTCCTCGTGCACGACGACGGCGCCGTTGCGCACGCCGGTGCAGGCCTTCAGCGCGTTCTCGATCTCGCCCAGTTCGATGCGAAAGCCGCGGATCTTGACCTGGTGGTCGGTGCGGCCGATGAAGCCGAGCAGGCCGTCGGGGCGCCAGCGCACGAGATCGCCGGTGCGGTACAGGCGTTCGCCGGGCGTGAAGGGATCGTCGACGAAGCGCTCATGCGTGAGCTCGGGGCGGTTCAGGTAACCGCGCGCCAGGCCGGCGCCGCCGATGTAGAGCTCGCCGGGCACGCCGATGGGCACGGGCCGGCGCCAGGCGTCGAGCACGTAGACGCGCGCGTTGGCCACCGGTCGGCCGATCGGCACCGGTCCGGGGCCGGGACGCACTTCGGCAACGTCCACGCTGGTCGTGTCGTCGCTCGCTTCGCTGGGCCCGTACATGTTGCCCAGCCGTGCGCGCGGCAGGCAGCGCCCGAATTCGCCGGCGAGTTCCCAGTCGAGCGCCTCGCCGCCGGACACCACGTAGCGCAGGCTCTCGCAGGCGGCCATCGACGGCTCCTGCAGCAGCACGCGCAACGCCGACGGCACCATCTGCAGGATCGTGATGCCCTGCTCGCGGATCGCATGGGCCAGGTACTCGGTGTCCTTCTCCCCGCCCGGGCGGGCGAGCACCACGGGTGCGCCGATGGCCAGCGGCGCGAAGAATTCCCAGACCGAGGCGTCGAAGC
>JAHDYE010000264.1:2536-4754 GCA_023383035.1 Burkholderiaceae bacterium
TGCCAAGGCCGGCGGGGCCCCCCCCCCCCCACCGCCCCCCCCCCCGGGCGCGCGCCCCCCCCGCGCGCGCCGCCGCCCGCCCGCGCGAAGAATTCCCAGACCGAGGCGTCGAAGCTGATGGTGGTCTTCTGCAGGATGCGATCGGCGGCGCTCAGTCCCAGCCGCTCGACGAGCCAGAACACGTGGTTGCACACGCCGCGGTGCGGAATCATCGCGCCCTTGGGGCGACCGGTCGAACCCGACGTGTAGATGACGTAGGCGAGGTCGTCGGGACCGGCCAGCGACCCGAGCGGGTCGATGGGGACCGCCGACAGCAGGCGTTGCGTATCCGCGGAATCGAGGGCCAGCACCCGCGTTGCGGGCGCGGCGCCGGCGAGCCGATCGAGCACTCGCTGTTCGGTCAGCACCACCGTGGCGCCACAATCCTCGAGCATGAACGCGATGCGCTCCGACGGGTATTCGGGGTCGATCGGGACGTAGGCGCCACCGGCCTTGAGCACGGCGAGCATGGCCACGACGATGCCGGGGCAGCGCTGCATGCACACGCCGACCCGCACGTCGGGCCGTACGCCCAGCGAGCGCAGATGGTGCGCGAGGCGGTTGGCCTGCGCTTCCAGGCCCGCATAGTCGAGGCGCGTCTCCTCGAAGACGACGGCAGTGGCGTCCGGCGTACGGGCCGCCTGTTCCTCGAAGAGCTGGTGCAGCGTCTTGTGCAGCGGATAGGGGCGGGCGGTGTCGTTGAAACGATGCAGCAGCTGCTCGAGCTCGTCGGCGCCCATCAGCGGCAGCGCCGAGAGCTGCGCGTGCGGGTTCTCGACGATGGCGTCGATCAGGTTGCACAGGTGCGCGGCCATGCGCTCGACCGTGGCCCGCTCGAACAGGTCGGTGCTGTAGGTCAGCTGCGCCTGGAGGCCCTCGCCCGATTCGGTCATCTCCAGCGCGAGGTCGAACTTGGCCGTGCCGTTGTCGACGGGCTCGAGCCAGGCCGGGGCGGTGCCGATGGCCAGATCGTAATCGGGCAGGTTCTGCAGGACGAAGGCGACCTGGTAGACCGGGTTGCGGTCGAGCAGGCGTTCGGGGTTCAGGTGTCTGACCAGCACGTCGAACGGCAGATCGTGTGCGTAGTCGTCCAGCGAACGCTCGCGCACGCGCGCCACCAGATCGGCGAAGGCGGGATCGCCCGACAGGTCGGTGCGCATGACCAGCGCGTTGACGAAGAAGCCGAACAGCCCTTCCAGTTCGGGATGGCTGCGACCGGCCACGGACGTGCCGACCGCGATGTCGGTCTGCCCGCTGTGGCGCATCAGCAGCGTCTGGAACGCGGCCAGCAGCACCATGTAGAGCGTGGCGTTGTGCTCGCGCGCCAGCGCCCTGAGCGCCCGCTCCCGCTGCGGCGGTATCAGGAAATCGACCGTGTCGCCGCGGCCGCTGGGCTGCGGCGGGCGCGGAAAATCGGTCGGCAGCTCGAGCGGCTCGAGGCCGGCGAGCCGCTCGCGCCACCGGGTGAGCGAGCGCTGCATCGGTGCCTCGCCGCAGGCGCGTTGCCAGGCGGCAAAATCGCCGAAGCGCAGCGGCAATTCCGGCAGCGCCGGCGGCTCGCCGCGCTCGAACGCCCGATACAACGTGCCGAGCTCCTGTGCCATCAGCGCGCACGACCAGCCGTCGGAGACGATGTGGTGCACGACGATCAGCAACGCGTGGTCGTCGGGCGCAAGCCGGTACAGGTGCGCGCGCATCAGCGGCGCGTGCGACAGGTCGAAGGCTGCGAGCGCCTGGTCGCGCATCCGGCGCGCGAGCTCGTGTTCGCGCGCGTCGACGACGATTGCTTCCAGGCTTTCCAGCGGCAGCGCGATCGTGGCGCCTTGCACCACGCGCTGCAGCGGTTCGCCGTCGCGGTCGTCGAACGCGGTGCGCAGCGCATCGTGCCGCTCGACCAGCGCCTGCAGGGCGCGTTCGAGCGCGTCGGGCCGGATCGCGCCGGCCAGTCGCGCGCTCATCGCGATGTTGTAGGCACCGTTCGGACCGGCCAGGCGATCGAGGAACCACAGCGCTTCCTGCGAGTACGACAGCGGCGCCTCGACGATGGCGTCGTCGCGGGCCGCCAGCGGTGGCAGTCGATCGGTGGTGGGATCGCCGAGAGCGGCGTGCACGCGGGTGGTGAGCTCGGCGACGGTGGGCGCCTCGAACAGGGTGCGCAAGGGGAGCGCCACGCCCATGA
>JAHDYE010000265.1 GCA_023383035.1 Burkholderiaceae bacterium
CGAGTTCGGCACCACGATCGTGCTGATCGAGCACGACATGGGCGTGGTGATGGACATCTCCGACCGCGTGGTGGTGCTCGACTACGGACGCAAGATCGGAGACGGGCCGCCCGACGAGGTACGCGCGAACCAGGACGTGATCGACGCCTACCTGGGCGTGGCCCACTAGGACGACGCGATGGGATTCTTTCTGGAAGTGGTGCTGGGCGGGTTGATGGCGGGCGTGCTGTACTCGCTGGTGGCGCTCGGCTTCGTGCTGATCTTCAAGGCCTCGGGCGTGTTCAACTTCGCGCAGGGCGCGATGGTGCTGTTCGCGGCGCTCGCGATGGCGCGGCTGGCCGAGTGGCTGCCGCCGATGCTGGGCATCGACAGCGTGCTGCTGGGCAACCTGATCGCGTTCGCGGTGGCGGTGGCGGTCATGATCGCGGTGGCCTGGGCGATCGAGCGCCTGGTGCTGCGCCCGCTGGTCAACCAGGAAGGCATCACGCTGCTGATGGCCACGCTCGGCGTGGCCTACTTCCTCGACGGCTTCGGCCAGACGATCTGGGGCTCGGACATTTACCAGATCAACCTGGGCATCTCGAAGGATCCGCTGCTGGTGCTCGACAACGTGTTCGAGGGCGGCATCCTGCTGAACCGCGACGACATCGCCGCCACCTTCATCGCCGCCGCGCTGGTGGCGGTGCTGGCGATCTTCTTCCAGAAGACCGCCACCGGACGCGCGCTGCGCGCGGTGGCCGACGACCACCAGGCGGCGCAGTCGATCGGCATTCCGCTCAATCGCATCTGGGTCATCGTCTGGTCGGTGGCCGGCTTCGTCGCGCTGGTGGCCGGCATGGTCTGGGGCAGCAAGCTCGGCGTGCAGTTCTCGCTGGCGGTACTGGCGCTCAAGGCGCTGCCGGTGGTGATCCTGGGCGGCTTCACGTCGGTGCCGGGCGCGATCGTCGGCGGGCTGATCATCGGCGTGGGCGAGAAGCTCTCCGAGGTCTACCTCGGCCCGATCATCGGCGGCGGGCTGGAGAACTGGTTCGCCTATGTGCTCGCGCTGGGGTTCCTGCTGGTACGACCGCAGGGGCTGTTCGGCGAGAAGATCATCGATCGCGTCTGAGCGCGACCACAGGTACCGGCACGCATCATGCTCTACAGGGAAAACGGCCAGTTCAAGGCCACCTACAGTGCCGACCAGCAGATCTTCCCGATCCGCCAGGATCGCATCGTGGTCGCGCTGTTCCTGGCGTTCGCGTTCGTCGCGATGCCGCTGCTGGCGAGCGACTACCTGCTGCAGGCGCTGGTCACGCCGTTCCTGATCCTGTCGCTGGCCGCCATCGGGCTGAACCTGCTGGTCGGCTACTGCGGCCAGATCTCGCTCGGCTCGGGCGCGTTCATGGCGGTGGGTGCCTACGCGGCGTACAACTTCGCGCTGCGCATTCCCGAGCTGAACCTGATCGTCGTGTTCCTGCTCGGCGGCCTGTCGGCGATGCTGGTGGGCATCCTGTTCGGCGTGCCGAGCCTGCGCATCAAGGGGCTGTACCTGGCGGTGGCGACGCTGGCCGCGCAGTTCTTCTCCGACTGGGTCTTCGCGCGCATCAAGTGGTTCACCAACTACTCGTCGTCCGGTTCGGTGTCGGTGCCCACGCTGGAGATGTTCGGCTACGCGTTCGAGACGCCGGCGCAGAAGTACCTGCTGGTGCTCGGCATCGTCGCGCTGTTCGCCCTGATGGCGAAGAACCTGGTGCGCGGCCACCTCGGGCGTTCGTGGATGGCGATGCGCGACATGGACGTGGCCGCCGAGGTGATCGGCATCCGGCCGATGTACGCGAAACTCACCGCGTTCGCGCTCAGCTCGTTCTTCATCGGCGTGGCCGGCGCGATGTGGGGCTTCGTGCACCTGGGCTCGTGGGAGCCGCTGGCGTTCGACGTCAACCGCTCGCTGAACCTGCTGTTCATGGTCATCATCGGCGGCCTGGGGTCCATTCTGGGCAGCTTCTTCGGCGCGGCGTTCATCGTGCTGATGCCGATCCTGCTCAGCCAGATTCCGGCGGCGCTGGGCGTGCCGCTGTCGACGGCGGCCGCCTCGCACCTGGAGTTCATGATCTTCGGCGCCCTGATCGTCTTCTTCCTGATCGTCGAACCGCACGGCCTGGCGCGGCTATGGGCGATCGGCAAGGAAAAACTGCGGCTCTGGCCGTTCCCGCACTGACAATGACCCGATCAACGATGGTCGACTACTAGGAGGTCGAAATGAGGCAGACAACCCGAACCCGGCTGATGGCGCTCGCGATCGCGACGTCCGGCGCACTGGCTGCGCTCGCGCAGACGCCGGCGGCAGCGCAGAACGAGCAGTTCTTCCCGGCGCTGGTGTACCGCACCGGCGCCTACGCGCCCAACGGCGTGCCGTACGCCAACGGGTACGGCGACTACCTGAAGCTGGTCAACGCGCGCGACGGCGGCATCAACGGCGTGAAGATCACGTACGAGGAGTGCGAGACCGGCTACGCGACCGACCGCGGCGTCGAATGCTACGAGCGCCTGAAGGGCAAGGGTCCGACCGGCGCGACGGTGTTCCAGCCGCTGTCCACCGGCATCACGTTCGCGCTCACCGAGAAGGCGCCGATCGACAAGATCCCGCTGATCACGTCGGGTTACGGCCGCTCCGACTCGGCCGACGGTCGCGTCTTCCCGTGGAACTTCATTCTCGGCGGCACCTACTGGACCGCGGCCGACATCCTGATCCAGCACATCGCGAAGAAGGAAGGCGGCTTCGACAAGCTCAAGGGCAAGAAGATCGCGCTGGTCTATCACGACTCGCCGTACGGCAAGGAGCCGATCCCGCTGCTGGTCGAGCGCTCGAAGATGCACGCCTACGAGCTGATGCAGATCCCGGTCACGCACCCGGGGGTCGAACAGAAGGCGGCCTGGCTGCAGATCCGCCAGCAGCGTCCCGACTACGTGTTCCTGTGGGGCTGGGGCGTGATGAACTCCACCGCCATCAAGGAGGCGGTGGCCACCGGCTACCCGCGCGACAAGATGTACGGCGTGTGGTGGGCCGGCGCCGAGCCCGACGTGACCCCGGCCGGCGACGGCGCCAAGGGCTATCACGCGCTGCAGTTCCAGGCCGGCGCGGGGCGCGGCAAGGTGCACGCGGACATCCTGCGGCTGCTGCACGACAAGAACCAGGGCACCGGCCCGCGCGAGGAAGTCGGCTCGGTGCTGTACAACCGCGGCATGATCCACGCGATGTACGCGGTCGAGAGCGTGCGTCGCGCGCAGGAGCGCTACGGCAAGAAGCCGCTGACCGGCGCGCAGGTGCGCTGGGGCATCGAGAACCTGAACATCGACGCCGCGCGCATCAAGGCGCTCGGCTTCGAGGGCTACATGGTGCCGATCAGCACGAGTTGCGCCGACCACATGGGCTCGCCGAACCAGGCGCGCGTCCATACCTGGGACGGCAAGCAGTGGCAGACCACGTCCGACTGGTACACCGCCGACATGTCGATCATCAAGCCGCTGGTCGAGCGCTCGGCGAAGCAGTACGCGGGCGAGAAGAAGATCGAGCCGCGCGACTGCTCGAAGGACCTGTGAGCCGGCCGGGCGGGGCGCTCGGGCGCCCCGCCCGCCCCGGGCAGCGTGCGACGAACCCCTCCGATACGACGAAACCGTGACCAGTCCGCTTCTCAGCGTCAACGGCATCGAGGTGATCTACAACCACGTGATCCTCGTGCTCAAGGGCGTTTCGCTGACCGTGCCCGAAGGGCGCATCGTGGCCCTGCTGGGCGCCAACGGCGCCGGCAAGACCACCACGCTGCGCGCGGTGTCGAACCTGCTCAAGGGCGAGCGCGGCGAGGTCACCAAGGGCTCGATCGAGTACAAGAGCGAGCCGATCGAGCGGCTCACGCCGTCCGACCTGGTCAAGCGCGGCGTGATCCAGGTGATGGAGGGCCGGCACTGCTTCGGCCACCTGACGGTGGAGGAGAACCTGCTCACCGGCGCCTATACCCGTTCGCTGTCGCGGGCGGAACTCGCTGCCGAACTGGAGAAGGTCTACCATTATTTTCCGCGCCTGAAGCAGCGCCGCGCGTCGCAGGCCGGCTACACGTCGGGCGGCGAGCAGCAGATGACCGCGGTCGGCCGCGCGCTGATGGCCAACCCGCGCATGATCCTGCTCGACGAGCCGTCGATGGGGCTGGCGCCGCAGATCGTGGCCGAGATCTTCCAGATCGTGCGCGACCTGAACCAGCGCGAAAGCGTGAGCTTCCTGCTGGCGGAGCAGAACACCAACGTGGCGCTGAAATACGCCGACTACGGCTACATCCTCGAGAACGGCCGCATCGTGATGGACGGTGCGGCGAAGGACCTCGCCGAGAACGAGGACGTCAAGGAGTTCTACCTCGGCGTCTCGAAGGAAGGCCGCAAGTCGTTCCGCGACATCAAGTCGTACCGCCGTCGCAAGCGCTGGCTATGAGTGCGTACTACGATTCGCTCGAGACGCGCCCGGCCGAGGCGCGCGAGGGCGCGCTGATGGCGCGCCTGCCGGGGCTGCTCGAGCACGCCGTCGCGCATTCGCGCGGCTGGGCCAGGCTGCTCGCCGGCGTCGACCCGCGCGCGATCAGTTCGCGCAAGGCGCTGGCGCAGCTGCCGGTGCTGCGCAAGGGCGACCTGAACGCCCTGCAACAGCAGGATCCGCCGTTCGGCGGGCTGACCACGGTCGAGCCGGGCCGGCTCGGGCGCCTGTTCATG
>JAHDYE010000266.1 GCA_023383035.1 Burkholderiaceae bacterium
GTCGGCGGCCAGCCACAGCCGCGTGGGAATCTGCTCGGAGCGCTGCATGTAGCGTTCGAGCACCCGCGAGACCGTCTCGCCCTCGAACGGCACGATGCCCTGCCAGGTCTGCCGCGACGGCGAGTCGCCGCGCGGGTCGAGCGTGACCACGAAGCGGCCGCGGCCGTGCGCGTCGACCAGCTCCGGCAGCGGCGCGCGTTCGGCGATCGCCGCGCCTTCGCGCAGCCTGGCGGTGGCACGGTAGCTGCCGTCCGAGCACCACTCGACGACGAACAGCGACACCGGACCGTCGCCGTGGATCTGCATCACCAGCGAGCCCTCGAACTTCAGCGTCGCGCCGAGCAGCGCGGCTGCGGCGGAGAGCTCGCCGAGCCGGTCGCGTACCGCCGCAGGCAGCGTGTGGCGTGCCACGACTTCGCGCCACGCACGATCGAGCGTGACGATCTCGCCGCGCACCGGCGCGCCGCGCAGCAGGAAGCGCAGCACCTTGTCCCTCATGGCGGCCACGCCGCGGCGGCAGCGTCGGGTGCGGCGCCGGCGCCGGTCAGCAACGTTCGAGCGCCAGTGCGTACTGCCGCGCGCGCAGCACGTATCTGTCGCTGCTCCCGCGCAGCGCCGCGACCTCCTCGTCGGTGAGCTGGCGCACGACTCTTCCCGGCGCGCCCATGACCACGCTGCGGTCCGGGATCGACTTGTCCTCGGTGATCAGCGCGCCTGCGCCGATCAGGCACTCGCGACCGATGCGCGCGCCGTTGAGCACGATCGCCTGGATGCCGATCAGCGAGCCGTCGCCGATGGTGCAGCCGTGCAGCATCGCCTGGTGTCCGACGGTGACGCACTCGCCGATCGTCAGCGGATGGCTGGGATCGGTGTGCAGCACGCAGTTCTCCTGGATGTTGCTGCGCGCGCCCACGCGGATCGGCTCGTTGTCGCCGCGCAGCGTGCAGTTGAACCACACGCTCGATTCGGCGGCGAGCTCGACCTGTCCGATCAGCTCGGCCGACGCGGCGACCCAGGCGGTGGGATCGATGCGCGGCGCATGGCCGCCGAGGCGGTAGATGGCCATCGGAAGAAAGGTCCTGTGTCGTGAGGCAGGGTCCAGTGTAAGCGATCTGGGTGTGCCTACCTTCCGCTTCAGCGCGGCGGATCGACGTCGGTGCCCAGCGCGCGCAGGCGCAGCCAGCGCAGGCTGGCGCGCACGTCCATGCCCTGGCGGCCGCCGACGCTGACCGGCGTCACCGGATGCAGTCCCGGATTGCCGTCGCGCCGCGCGACGACGAAGGAGAAGGAGTACCAGGGCTCTTGTCCCATGCGCAGGTCGGTCAGCTCGATGCGGCCGTCACGCTCGACGAGGCGGAAGAAGCCGTGCGTGAACTGCACCATGCGCTCGACCGCGGGCAGTGCGCGCACCGGCTCGTACAGCTCGCGGCCGTTCGGATAGCTGTGAAAGCGCATCGTCGGCGTGCGGTCGAGCAGCGAACGGAAGCCCTCCTCGTAGCGGTCCTCGTGCATCACCACGACGCGCCACAACACGGTGTTGAACGGGGTCGGCGTGACCACGATGCGCGCGTCGGGGACCGGGGCGCCGTCGCGCGCAGCCAGCGTCTCGCGCACCGCGGCGGCGACCTGCTGCTGCGCGACGAGGCTCCAGCCGACGTAGAGCGTCGAAGCCACCAGGCCGGCGGTGTTCCAGCGCAGTCGTGCCGGACGCGTGCCCAGCGCGAGCGCCAGCCCTGCCAGCAGCGGCAGCGTATAGAGCGGATCGATGATGAACAGGCTGCCGGTGCCGAACGGCCGGTCGGTGAACGGCAACGCCAGGCGCGTACCGTAGATCGTCATCACGTCGAGCAGCGGATGCGTGACCAGCGCGAGCCACACCGCGAGCCACCAGCGTCGCAGCCGGTCGCGCTGCCGGTTGGCCCATGCCACCAGCCAGGCGATCGGCAGCGACGCGACGCTCAACCAGAACAGTGCATGGCTCTCGGCGCGATGCAGCGTGACGTTCGAGACCGGGTCACCGTGGTCGATGAAGGCGTCCAGGTCGGGCAGCGTGCCGCACAGGCCGCCCCACAGCGCGGCGCGCCACGGCGACGTGTGCCGGCCCATCACGGCCACGCCGACCGCGGCGCCCAGCGCGACCTGCGAGATCGAGTCCAAGCGCGTCCTCAGCCGCCGTCGGCCCGGGCGCGCTCCTGTTCGCGCGCCCGCAGCACGTTGCGCTGCACCTTGCCGGTCGTGGTCATCGGCAGCTCGGCGATGAACTCGATCTCCTTCGGATACTCGTAGGGCGCCAGCTTGCCGCGTACGTGCTGCTGCAACGCCTCGACGAGCGCATCGGAAGGCTGGTGGCCGGGCGCCAGCACGACGAAGGCCTTCACCACGTTGCCGCGCTCGGCGTCGGGCCGCGGCACGACCGCCGCGTTGGCCACCGACGGATGGCGCACCAGGCAGTTCTCGATCTCGCCCGGACCGATGCGGTAGCCGGCCGCCTTGAACATGTCGTCGGCGCGTCCGCCGTACCACAGGTAGCCGTCGGGGTCGGCGCTGGCCAGGTCGCCGGTGCGGCACCACGAGCCGCTGTATTTCGCGCGGGTGGCGGCCTCGTTGCGCCAGTAGCCGAGGAAGAACACCGGGTCCGGATGCCCGTGCCGGTCGTGCCGGTGGACCGCGATTTCGCCGAGCCGGCCGGGCGGCAGCTCGCGGCCTTCCTCGTCGAGGATCGCCACGCGGTGTCCGGGATATGCCCGTCCGATCGAGCCCGGCCGCGCCGGCCAGCGCAGCGACGAATTGCCCACCACGTAGTTGATCTCGGTCTGCCCGAACATTTCGTTGACCGTCACGTCGAGCGCATCGCGGCACCAGTCGAACAGCGTCTCGCCGACCGCCTCGCCCGCGCTCATGATCGCGCGCAGTGCCAGCGCATGACGGCGGCGCGGCTCGGGCGCATGCTTCATCATCATCTTCAGCGCGGTGGGGAACAGGAAGGTGTTGGTGACGCGGTGCCGCTCGAGGATCTCGAAGGCGCGTTCGGGCGCGAAGCGGCCGCGCTGCGCCACGATCGACCGGCCGAAGTACAGCGCGGGCAGCAGCGCGTCCATCAGCCCGCCGGTCCAGGCCCAGTCGGCCGGCGACCAGAACACGTCGCGCGGGCGCGGGAACCAGTTCTGCGAGGCGACGAAGCCGCTCAGGTTGCCGATCAGCGCGCGATGCGGGATCAGCGCGCCCTTGGGCGGCCCGGTGGTGCCGCTGGTGTAGATCAGTACCGCCGGGTCGTCGGCGAGCGTGTCCACCGCCGGAAAGCGGTCGCGGGCGCGCGCGAGCAGCGCGCCGTAGTCGTGCTCGCCGGCCTCCAGCGTCGGCCGTTCGCCGCCGGCGGGGACCACCACCACGTGGCGCAGCGCTGCGGTGCGGGCGCTACGCAGGCCGGCGAGCTGCCCGGCGTCGACGATCGCCGCCGTGGCCCCGCTGTCCTCGAGGCGGTACTGCAGCGCTTCCGGCCCGAACAGGATCGACAGGGGCATGGCCACGGCGCCCATCCGATGGGTGGCCAGGTGCGCGACGGCGGTTTCGGGGCACTGCGGCAGCACGATCGCGATCCGGTCGCCGCGACGCACGCCGAGCGCGGCCAGCGCGGCGGCCAGCCGGTTGGCATCGTCGTGCAGCCGGCGGTAGCCGATCCGCTCGATGCGGCCGTCGCCGTGATCGACCACGATCGCGGTGCGCCGCGCGTCGCGCGCCCAGCGCGTGCAGCACGCCTCGGCGATGTTGAAGCGCTCGGGGACGAGCCAGCGGAACTGCGCATGGAGCGCGTCGTAGTCGTCGCGTGCGGCAATTCTCATGGCCGGTCTCCCCGAGTTTCTATAATGCGGTCAGGAGTGCACATTTTGCCCATTTCCGCCGCGCCGTCTTCCGTACCCGGCTGCCTGAACGCCGACCTGCACTGCCATTCGCAGGTTTCCGACGGCACGCTCGCGCCGGCCGAGCTCGCGCGCCGCGCGCACGCGAACGGCGTGCAACTGTTCGCGCTGACCGACCACGACGAGCTCGACGGCCTGGCGCAGGCGCGCAGCGCCGCCGGGGCGCTCGGGATGGTGTTCGTCGACGGCGTCGAGGTTTCCGTGACCTGGGGCGGCGAGACGATCCACGTGGTCGGGCTGCGCATCGATCCGGCCCACGAAGGCCTGCGCGCCGGGCTCGCGGCCACGCGCGGCGGGCGCGATGCGCGCGCGCGGGAGATGGGCGATGCGCTGGCGCGCGCCGGCGTGCCCGACGCCTACGCCGGTGCGCTGAAGTACGTCGGCAACCCGGCGATGGTGGGGCGCACGCATTTCGCCCGCTACATCGTCGAGCGCGGCATCTGCCGCGATGTGAACGAGGTGTTCCAGCGCTTCCTGTCGGAGGGCAAGCCGGGATTCGTGCCGCATCGGTGGGCGAAGCTCGCCGACGCTGCAGGCTGGATCCGTGATGCCGGCGGCGTGGCGGTGCTCGCGCATCCGGGCCGCTACCGGATCGACGACACGGCGCTGTGGTCGCTGATCGCGGATTTCCGCGCCGCGGGCGGCGAGGGCATCGAGGTGGTGTGCGGCTCGCATACGCCCGACCAGTACCGGCGCTTCGCGCAGGTCGCGCGCGAGTCGGGCCTGCGCGCTTCGCGCGGATCCGACTTCCACGGCCCGGGGGAAAGCCGTGGCGAGCTGGGCGGTCTGCCGCCGCTGCCGGCGATGCTGGTGCCGG
>JAHDYE010000267.1 GCA_023383035.1 Burkholderiaceae bacterium
CGGCGCGAGATGCGTCGCCCGCCCTGCCGTGCGACGCATCCCGCGCCGGACCGCGCACCGGCCCCCGCGACGGCGGCGTGCGCGCCGCGACGGCGTCGTCGGGCGCCGACGCCGCGCGCATCGAGGAAGAACGCCGGCTGATGTACGTCGCGGTCACGCGCGCGCAGCGCAGCCTGACGCTGACCTGGTGCCGCGAACGCAAGCGCGGCCGCGAGAAGTACCCGCAGGTGCCGTCGCGCTTCCTCGCCGAGATGCAGCTCGATGCGCGTCCGCGCGCCGGCGCCACCGTGAGCGCCGACGCGGCGAAGGCGAAGCTGGCCGGGCTGCGCGAGTTGCTCGGCCAGCGGCGCGCGACCGGCTGATCGTCGGTCCGGGGACGCCAGCGATCGTCGCGCGGGGCCGCGGAGCGTGCCGGCGGCGGCACCCGGTCTATCCTTCGGCTGTAGGGGCTATCCTTGGGCCTTCAGAGGAATCGATCTGCGATGGGACTGTTTCGACGCGACCGGCCGGTGGTCTTCGAGCGCTACGCATATGGCAGGCGCCGGTCGTGGAGTGTGCCGCCGTGGCTGTTGTGGCTGGGACTGGGCATCGCGATCGGCGCGGGCGGCTTGTACTACCTGCAGGAGGAATACCTGCCGCCGCGCCTGAGCGCGGCCGAGTCGGGCGAGCTGCAGGCGCGCCTGGGCGAGCTCGAGAGTCAGAGCAAGGGGCTGCAGGCCGCGCTCGACAAGGCCAGCGGCGAAGCCCGCTCCGCGCGCGACGAGAGCGGCAGGCTCGCGGCCGAGCTGGCCAGCGCGCGCGAGGCGGTGCAGCGCCTGCAGACCGATCTCGCGCTGTTCGACGAGGTGTTGCCGCCCGATCCGCGCGGCGGCGCGGTCGGCGTGCGCGCGGCCAAGCTGGTGGGCGACGACGGCAAGCTCGCCTACCACGTGCTGTTGACCCGCTCCGGCAAGAGCGCGAAGCCGTTTCGGGGTGTGGTCGAGTTCGTCGTTGCCGGCGAGCGGGCCAGCGGACGCTCCGACACGATCACGCTGGAGCCGGTGGAGGTTTCGGTCGGCGCCTACCAGCACGTGCAGGGAAGTCTGCCGCTGCCGGCCGGTTTCGTGGCCCGTCAGACCACGATCCGCGTGCTCGATCGCGCCGGCGGCACCCTGCAGGGCATGCGCGTCATCAACGTGCGTTGACGAGCGCGGCGGCGCGCCGTCTCGACGCGCGTCGCCCAACCGCATCGGCGCGCCGTCTCATCGACGTGCGTTGACCACGCGTATCGGCGCGCCGTCGAGCCAGGCTCCGACCGCTTCGACCATGCCGCGATGGAAGGCGGCGAACACCTGCGCGTTGACGTAGCCCAGGTGCGGCGACAGCGTCACGTTGGGCAACCCGAGCAGCGGATGGCCGGGCGCCACCGGCTCGGTCTCGAACACGTCGAGCGCCGCCCATCCCGGGCGTCCCGCCGCGAGCGCGCGGATCAGCGCCTGCTCGTCCATCAGGCCGGCACGCGAGGTGTTGACGATCACCGCGTCGGGGCGCATGTGCGCCAGCTCGGCGGCCCCGACGATGCCGCGCGTGCGCTCCGACAGCACCAGGTGCAGCGACACCACGGCACTGGTCGCGAACAGCTCCTGCTTCGACACCAGGCGGGCGCCCGCCTCGGCCGCGCGCGCTTCGGACAGGTTCTGGCTCCACGCGACCGCCTCCATGCCGAAGGCCTGGCCGATGCGCGCCACGCGCGCGCCGATCTGTCCGAGCCCTACCAGCCCGAGGCGCTCGCCCTCGAGGTTGGCGGGCAGTGCGTAGCCGTGGCCCTGCGCGTCGCCGCGCCAGTGGCCGCGGCGCATGCCGGCGTCGGCGGCCACCACGCGCTTGGTCGCGGCGAGGATCAGCGCCCACGTGAGCTCGGCGGTGGACGCCCTGGCCGGCCCGCCCGGCGTCGACGACACCACGATGCCGCGGCGCGCCGCCGCCTCGTGATCGACCGCGCGATTGACCTCGCCGGTGAACACGATGAACTTCAGCCGCGGCAGCGCGTCGATCACCGCCGCCGGGAACGGGGTGCGCTCGCGCATCAGGCACACCGCATCGAAGTCGCGCAGCGCCGCGACGGCGCGCGCCGCGTCGCCGAACGGCTGCTCGAACACCACGACGTCGGCGCGCTCGCGGATCGGGCCCCAGTCGGCGCCCGCCGGCGCGGCACGCTCGTAGTCGTCGCAGATCGCGATGCGCAGCTCGGCCATCGGCGAATTATGCACGGTCGGCTATGATCGGCCGATGGCCCGTTCGCTCGACGCCTACCACGACTCCGACCGCGTGCTGCGGCTCGCCGCGGAAACCTTCTTCGACCATCTGTCGGAGATGTGCGAGGGCATCCTGGTGGTCGACAAGTCGGCGCGCGTGGTCTGGGTCAACGACCGCTGGCAGCGCAACATCGCCAGCCTCGGCTTCAGCAGCCTCGACGAGATCATCGGCCTGCCGGTCGAGGAGGTGGTGCCGAACACGCTGATGCACCACGTGGTGGAAACCGGCAAGCCGATCCTGCTCGACGTGCTGGAGAACAAGGCGGGCACCTACCTGGTGTCGCGCTTTCCGCTGCACGACGAGTCGGGCGCGGTGATCGGTGCGGTGGGCCTGATCCTGTACGACCAGGTCGAGTCGCTCAGGCCGCTGGTGAGCAAGATGGCGCGCGTGCAGAACGAGCTGGTGCAGGCGCAGAAGGAACTGGCGCGCCAGCGCCGCACCCGCTACACGTTCTCGAACTTCGTCGGCAACAGCGAGCGCGCGCTCGAGGTGAAGAGCCGCGCGCGCCGCGCCGCGGTGCTCAACACCACCGTGCTGCTGCTCGGCGAGACCGGCACCGGCAAGGAGCTGATCGCGCAGGCGATCCACGCGGCGTCCACGCGCGCGCGCCATCCGTTCATCGCGGTGAACGTGGCGGCCATCCCCGAGACCCTGCTCGAAGCCGAGTTCTTCGGCGTGGCGCCCGGCGCCTACACCGGCGCCGACCGGCGCGGCCGCGACGGCAAGTTCAAGCTCGCCGACGGCGGCACGCTGTTCCTCGACGAGATCGGCGACATGCCGCCGGCGCTGCAGGCCAAGCTGCTGCGCGTGCTGCAGGAGCGCGAGTTCGAGCCGCTCGGCTCGAACGCGATGTCGCGCGTCGACGTGCGCGTGATCGCCGCCAGCAGCGTCGACCTCGCCACGCTGGTGGCCGACGGACGCTTTCGCGCCGACCTGTACTACCGGCTCAACGTGCTGCCGATCCGGCTGCCGACGCTGCGCGAGCGGCCCGAAGACCTCGAGGCGTTGTGCGAGCACCTGCTCGAGCAGATCGCGCTCGAGCACGAGATGCTGCCCAAGGAGATCGACCGCGACGTGCTGGAGGCGCTCGCCACGCTGCCGTGGCCGGGCAACGTGCGCGAGCTGCGCAACGTGCTCGAGCGCGCGTGCTCGCTGTGGGACGGGATGCGGCTGACGATGGATGCGTTCCGGGCGGTGTTGCCGGAGATCGATGCGGCGGCGGTGCGGGCGGGGTCGCCGCGGGCGGAGGAGCCGGAGGTGCGCGCAGCCGTCGCGCAGCAGGCGGCGTCGGGGTCGGAAGAGGTCGATGCGGGGCGACATGGCACGACCGGCGGCCCGCCGGTCGTGTCCGCACGCCCCTCCGGTACCGGCGAGCCGGCCGCCGGCGCCGCGACGCTTCCCGAGCGCATCGCCGCTCTGGAGCGCGAAGCCATCCGTGAGGCGCTGCGCGCCACGGGGGGCAATCGCCTGCAGGCGGCAAGGCGGCTCGGCATCGCGCGGGCGACGTTGTACCAGAAGCTCGCGGAATATCCGGAGCTGGCTGCGTCTCCGGCCGGCAACGCCGCCTGAGCGAACTTCGGAGTGGCGCATGACGGCCTTTGCGCCACTTTGAGGACAGTCCTCGCGCCCCACGCCGCCCGGAGTCAGCCCGCCGCCATCTTCACCGCAGTGCCGCTGACCGACACCATCATCATGCCGTTGGCTTCGCCCAGCACCTCGTAGTCGAAGTCGATGCCGACCACGCCGTCGGCGCCCAGCTCCCTGGCGGCGGCCACCATCTCGCCGAGCGCAGCGTCGCGCGCGCCGGCGAGCGCGCGCTCGTAGCCGCCGGCCCGACCGCCGACCACGTCGCGCACCGACGAGAACAGATCGCGGAAGATGTTGGCGCCGATGATCGCTTCGCCGTTGACCACGCCGAGGTACTGGCCGACGCGGGCGCCGTCGTCGTTCGGCACGACGGTGGCGAGGAAGAAATCGTCGCCCTTCTTCGAGAACCAGCCCATGTTCGACTCCTGGTGCGGCGAGGCACGGCCGGAATGGCCGGCGGATCCGGCGAATCTACCACCCCGGGACGGGGATGCCGATGCGCCGCGCAGGCGCCGTGACCTGCGCAGGCCATGCCGGCGACATCGTGAATCCCGCATTGCATTGAGTAGAATCGCCCGAGAAGCCCGTGGCCCGCCGGGCTGGGCGCTGACCGACCCGGCCCGCCCAGCCGCTTGCCGAGTCACGAGGTTCACCATGCGATTCTTCCTGCCGATCGTTCTCCTGCTGGCTCCCTTCACCCTTGCCCGCGCCGAACCCATCGGCGAAGTCGACACCGTCTTCAAGCTGATCGGCCCCGACCACAAGATCGTCGTCGAGGCGCACGACGACCCGAAGGTGCAGGGCGTCACCTGCT
>JAHDYE010000268.1 GCA_023383035.1 Burkholderiaceae bacterium
CAGCGCCGTCACCAGCAGCGCCAGCAGGAAATACTCGCGGCGCCGCGCCGCGATCGTCTCCCTGCGCTCGACCGGGGTGGCATGCTCGACCAGGCTGTCGAAGCGCATCACGCGCGCGGTGAGCCAGCTCCACCACAGCCACGGCACGATCAGCGCCAGCGGCGGAATCAGCCACAGCGGCAACGACGCCAGATAGCCGGCCGCGAACAGCAGCGACGTCGACACCGCGTTCCATACGCTGGCGGTGATCGACAGCGAACCGCGCCGCGCGACGTCGCGATAGGCGCCGCCGCCCAGGTGCCGGATCACCATCGGCATCGCCAGCACCGCCACCAGCACCACCGCGGTGGCGAACATCACCGGCACGACCAGCAGCAGCGCCAGCAGCGCCGGAATCCACTCGGCCAGGCCGCTCACCCCGTAGCTGCCCGCCCAGGCGTCGAGGCGCGCCAGCGGGCCGCTGCCGAACATCCAGCCCTGCAGCCAGCCGGTGAGCGGCGTCCAGACGAGGAACGCGGTGAGGACCCAGAAGACGATCGCGAGCAGGAACGGGCCGATCAGCAGCGCCAGCATCTTCGGGTGAAGCTGGCTCACCACGGCGCGACCGAACGCGGTCAGGATTCGTTGCATCGCCCAATGATACCGGGCGGCCGCACCATGCCGGCGCCGTACGGAGCACCGCATCCCGGGCCGGGCCGAGGCCGCACGCAACGCGGCGGCGCGCAACAGCGTTTCACGCGCGCAGTCGGCCCCGCGCCGCCGCCCGTCGCGCCGGTGGACGGTGGCGGCACGGGCGCCGTTACGCTGGCGCGAGCCGCTGCCGGCGTCGCACCCGCCCGTGCGCCCGTGCCGGCGATGCCCGCGCCATGGTGAACCTGCTGGTACTGCTCAGATTCGAAGGACTCGACGGCTCCGCCACGATGCCCGAGCAGGCGATGCTCGCCTATGCGGCGCGCGTGCGCGACAGCGGCGGGCAGGTCGTCGCCCGGGAGGCCGACCAGCTGCTGGTCTGCCTCACCGACATGCGCTGGGGCCTGCAGTCGCTGCGCAACCTGCTCGCGCAGGCGCGCGGAAGCGGCTTCGCGGTGCGCGCCGCGATCGTGCAGGCGGTGCTCGCGCGCCCCGAACCCGGCAGCGAAGGCCCGGGATTCACGGCGCGCACGCTCGACACGCTGCTGCGGCTGGCCGGACACGTCGGCCGCCAGCAGGTCGGCATCACGCCGAAACTGCTGAGCCTGATCGAGCTGAGCGCGCCGGAGTTCGCCGGCTTGTTCGAGGCGGCCGACGCGCCGGTGCCGGCGTTGCCCGGCGAGATCCGCGCCCAGCCGGTGCTGCTGATGGCGGGCTGACCGGACGGGCTACCCCGCGTCGAAGGCCGGTCACGACCGCCGGGCCGGCGCACGGCGCATCGAGCAGGACGTCCGCTACCCGCTGCACCGAACACGGCCTGCGCTCAGGCGCGCAGCGCCTCGAGCGCCTTCTGCAGCCGCTTCGCCGACACCGGCATCGGCGTGCGCAGTTCCTGTGCGAACAGCGACACGCGCAGTTCCTCGAGCAGCCAGCGCAGCTCCTCCAGCCTTGCGTCGGTCTGGCCGCGGCGTTGCGCCGCCAATCGTTGCCAGGCCTGCAGCAGCGGCGACAGCTCGGCCAGCTTGTGCGCATCGCGTGCCGGATCGTTGCGCAGCTTCTCCAGCCGGGCGGTGATCGCCTTCAGGTAGCGCGGCAGGTGGCGCAATTGCGCCGCCGGCGTCCCGGTGACGAATCGCTTCGGCAGCAGCGCCTGGAGCTGCGTCTGGATATCGGCCGCAGCCGCGGGAAAGGCGCGCGCCGCAGCGAGCCGGCGCAGCACGACCGCGTGCTCGACGAGGATTTCGCCCACGGTGCGGGCCAGCTCCTGCCCCACCAGGTTCAGCCGCGTACGCGCGTCGGCCACGCGCGCAGCGAACGAGGCTGCATCGTGCGGCAGCGGCTCGCCGAGACAGGCGCGCGCCAGCAGCGCGCCCACCAGCTCGCGACGCAGGTCCTCGGCGCCGCCGAAGCCTGCGTACAGCAGCGACATGCGCTGGAAATCGGGGATGTGCTTCTCGAAGTACTTCAACGGCTCGCGCAGCGCGATCGCGAACAGCCGCGCGAGGCCGTCGCGGTGCGTCGACGCCGCCTCCTCGGGCGCGTCGAACAGCTGCAGCGCCACCGCGTCGCCGACATCCACCAGCGCCGGGTAGCCGATCGCGGTCTGCGTGCGCCCGCCGACGTCCCGGCCGAGCTCCATCAGCTCGGGCAGCGCGCCGAACGACCACTCGGTGAAGCGCTGGTCGAGCGCGAGGCGGTGCGTGGGTGTCGCGGCGGGTTCGGCTGGCGGCGTCACGGCCGCGTCGGCCGGAGCCGGTGGTGCCGGTGTCGCGATCGTCCCGGTCGGCGCCGCCGGCGCGTCCTGCGCGTCCTGCGCGTCCTGCGCGTCCTGCGCGACCGGCACGCCGCGCGCGGCCAGCGCCGCGAACGCCGCCTGGAACGCCCCCTGCGCGCGCGGCCCGTATTCGGCGCGCAACGCCGCGAGCTGCCGCGACGCGGCCAGCACGCCGCCATGGGCGTCGACCAGCCGGAAGTTCATCGACAGGTGCGGCGCGAGCGTCTCGGGCCGGAAGTCGCCCGGCTGCGCGCGCAGGCCCTTGTCTTCGCGCAGGTCTTCGATGATCGCCTGCACCAGCGGCAGGCTTCCTTCGCGGTCGCGCCAGCGCCCGGCGAAGTCCTCGGCCCAGGCCGGCAGCGGTACCAGGTGCCGGCGCAGCTTCTGCGGCAGCGACTTCGCCAGCGCCTGCGCCTTGTCCTTCAGCATGCCCGGCACCAGCCATTCGCAGCGCACCGCGTCGACCTGGTTGAGCATCGCCAGCGGCACGGTCATCGTCACCCCGTCATCGCTCGCGCCGGGATCGAAGCGGTAGTCCAGCTCGAACTCCAGGCCGCGCATCGCGATGCGGCGCGGAAACGACGCCGCGCCCACGCCGTCGGCGCCCTTCCTGAGCAGCGCGTCGCGCGACAGCCGCAGCAGCGACGGATCGGCGCGCGAGGCGTCGCGCCACCAGCGCTCGAGCGCCTGCGCCGAGCAGACGTCGTGCGGAATGCGCGCGTCGTACCAGTCGAACAGGTCGCGCTCGTCGACCAGCAGGTCGGGACGGCGGATGCGCTGCTCGAGCGCCTCGATCTCGGCCACCAGGCGCCGGTTGTGCACGAAAAACGGCAGCCGGCTGTCCCAGTCTCCCTGCACCAGCGCGGCGCGGATCATCGTTTCGCGCGCCAGGCGCGGATCGATCGGCCCGTAGCTCACGCGCCGCTGCGCGTAGACCGTCAGGCCGTACAGCACGCCGCGCTCGTGCGCGATCACCTGCCCGGCATTCTTCGACCACACCGGATCGGACCAGCTGCGCCGGATCAGGTGCGCGCCGGCGCGCTCGATCCACTCCGGCTCGATGCGCGCGACGGTGCGCGCGTACAGGCGCCCGGTATCGACCATCTCGGCCGCCATCACCCAGCGCGGCGCCTTCTTCGCCAGCGCCGACCCCGGATGCAGCGCGAACTTCGTCTCGTGCGTGCCGACGTAGTGCGCCTCGTCGGCCGGCTTGAAGCCGAGGTTGCCGAGCAGGCCCGCCAGCAGTGCCTGATGGATCGCGTCATGGCCGGCCGCGCGCGCGTTCGCGCCCCACTTCAGCGCGCGCACCGCCTCGGCGAGCTGCGCGTGCACGTCGGCCCATTCGCGCAGCCGGCGCGTCGACAGGAATTCGCGCTCGAGCCGCTGCGCGAGCCTGCGGTTGGATTCCTTCTCCGCCTGCGCCTGCGTCCAGTAGTCCCACAGCTTCACGTACGCGACGAAGTCGGACTTCTCGTCGGCGAAGCGCCGGTGCGACTGGTCGGCCGCCTGCTGCGCGTCCATCGGGCGCTCGCGCGGATCCTGCGACGACAGCGCGGCGGCGATCAGCGTCACCTCGCGCAGGCAGTCGAGCCGGTGCGCGGCCAGCAGCATGCGGCCGATGCGCGGATCGACCGGCAATCGCGCCAGCTGGCGCCCGACGTCGGTCAGCGCCTGCGCCTCGTCGACCGCGCCCAGCTCGTGCAGCAACGCGTAGCCGTCGGCGATCGCCTTGCGCGGCGGCGGATCGAGAAACGGAAAGCGCTCGATGTCGTCCAGCCGCAGCGCCTTCATGCGCAGGATCACCGCCGCCAGCGACGAGCGCAGGATCTCGGGATCGGTGAAGCGCGGCCGCTTCGCGAAATCGGCTTCGTCGTAGAGCCGGATGCACACGCCGTCGGCCACGCGCCCGCAACGCCCGGCACGCTGGTTCGCCGCCGCCTGCGACACCGGCTCGACCTGCAGCTGCTCGACCTTGCCGCGGTAGCGGTAGCGCTTGACGCGCGCCACCCCGGTATCGACCACGTAGCGGATGCCCGGCACGGTGAGCGAGGTTTCCGCGACGTTGGTGGCCAGCACGATGCGCCGCCCGCGCGAGCCGGCGAACACGCGCTGCTGCTCGGCGGCCGAAAGCCGCGAGTACAGCGGCAGGATCTCGATCGGCCCGCGCGCCCACGGCGAACCGCTGCGCGCGGCGCTCTCGCGCGCGTGCAGCCGGCGCAGGTGATCGGCCACGTCGCGGATCTCGCGCTCGCCGGGCAGGAACACCAGCACGTCGCCGGGCGCC
>JAHDYE010000269.1 GCA_023383035.1 Burkholderiaceae bacterium
TACTGGCTGGCGACGCAGAACATCGACGACCTGCCCAAGGCCGCCGAGCCCATGTTGAACATGATCGAGTGGTGGATCTGCCTGTCGATGCCACCGGACGAGGTGGAGAAGATCGCGCGCTTCCGCGAGCTGAACCCGGCGCAGAAGGCGCTGATGCTGTCGGCCCGCAAGGAGGCCGGCAAGTTCAGCGAGGGCGTGATCCTTTCCAAGAGCATGGAAGTGCTGTTCCGCGCGGTGCCGCCCAGCCTGTACCTGGCGCTGGCTCAAACCGAGCCGGAGGAGAAGGCCGAGCGTTTCCAGTTGATGCAGCAGTACGGCATCGGCGAACTGGACGCCGCTTTCAAGATCGCCGAGAAGATCGACCGCGCCCGCAGCATCGAGCCGCTGGCGCTCGATGCGCTGGCGTGACGGGGAGTCCACGATGCGCACCCCTCGCTTCGCGCCGTCCCGCACCGTCCTTGTTGTCGCGCTGCTGGCGGCCGCGGCCCTGACCACGGCCGCGTGGCTCGGCCTGCAGCCGCCGTCGCCGCCCGCCGAGCCCGATTCTCCTTCGGCAGAAGCAACGCCTGCGCCGGCAACGGCACCAGCCGGCCCGCCCTGGCGCTATGGCCGCGCCGATGCGCGCTTCACGGTGGTCGAGTACGCCGACCTGGAATGCTCGTTCTGCCGCGCGTACTTCGCAGTGCTCAAGCGCTGGATCGACGCGCACCCGGAGGTGAGCTGGCAATGGCACCACCTGCCGTTGCCGTTGCACGAGCCGGCCGCTTCCGCCGGTGCGCGCCTGGTGGAGTGCGTCGGCGAGGCCGGCGGCCAGACCGCGTTCTGGCAGGCCGCCGAGTGGGTCTACATGCACACCCGGGGCGACGGCCAGGGCCTGCCCGAGGGCCTACGCTATCCCGACCTCACGCCGGCCGCGCAGCGGTGCCTCGACAGCGACCGCCCCGATGCGCTGATCCGCGCACAGTCGGCGAGCGCGGCGCAGGAGGGCATCAAGGTCACGCCCACGCTGCGCCTGCAGGATCGCCAGTCCGGCAAGACGCTGCTGCTGCACGGCCCGGTCGAAGGAGATGCCTTGCTGTCCGCGATCGACCTGCTGGCGGCCAGTGCAGCGATCGAACCCGCATCGAAGGAAATGCCTGCCGAGTCTCTCGGCGACATGCCCAGGTAGCCACGATCTTCAAGGCTACGACGCGGCTTGCCCGCGCTGATCGACCCCGTTCGCTTCGCATCCCTGGACGCGAACAGCCACTGCGCATGCGGTGGCGGATGCCTGCTCTTCTGCCGCTTGTTCTTCATCGTCCCCCGGAGGGTTTGTCCCTCCCGGGACAGGCGTCCTCCAACTTCATCCCGTGGAGGTTCGCCATGTCCTATGTCATCGCCGACTCGCGTCCCGAGTCGCTCAGACTGATCGCCGCCCAGCACGAAGACTGGATCATCCGCCAGGCCATCGCCTTGCTGGAGCAACGCATCTTCAAGGCCGGCCCGATGCTGAACAGTCCCGCCGCCGTGCGCGACTACCTGCATCTGAAGCTGGTCGCGGAGCCCAACGAGGTCTTCGCCGTCGTGTTCCTCAACTCTCAACACCAAGTTCTCGCCTACGAGCCGATGTTCAAGGGCACCGTCGATCAAACCTCGGTGTACCCGCGCGTGCTGGTGCAGCGTGCCCTGGCCCTCAACGCCTCGGCGGTCATCCTGGCCCACCAGCACCCATCCGGCATGACCGTGCCTTCGGCCGCCGATCAGGCGCTGACCGACCGGCTCAAAGCCGCCCTGGCGATGGTCGATGTCCGGGTGGTGGATCACTTCATCGTCGGCAAGGGCACGCCGTACTCGTTCGCCGAATCCGGCCTGCTGTAGCGCCGCTGACGGCCTGGTCCCCGCGGGAGCCTCGGCTCCCGCTTTTCTTTCGCCTGTCTGCCCAAAGCGGAGCGCGCGCGGTGCGCATTCCTTGTCGCGGGCGGACTGCCTTCGGCGTTCGACTAGAGCCTTGCTCTCATTCCCAGGACGCCCGCCATGATGGCTCCCTTCTTGAAACCCATTCCGCGGCTGCGGGCCACGCGCGTCGCCTGCGCGGGAGGGCTGCTGATGTGCCTGCTCGGCCAGGACGCATCCGCAGCCGACGTGCTGGTCGTGACCGACAGCCGCCATCCCGTGCAGGCCGCATCCGGCACGCGCGTGATCGAGCTGGACCTGCCCGAGCGCATCGTGGCCGAACTGGCCGCGGGCCTGCCAAACGACCCCAGCCGCGCGGCCGCGCTCGTGCAGCAACGCCTGCGCGATGGCGGCCAGGCACTGCAGCGCCGTATCGGCAGCGCCTATCAGGGCGTCGCCGATGCCTGGGGCTTGGGGCTGGCGAAGGTGCCCGCCGTGGTGGTCGATCGCCGCTACGTGGTCTACGGCGAGCCCGATGTCGCGCGCGCCGTGGCACGCATCGAATCCCACCGGAGGGCACAGCCATGAACCGCCTGCTGTCGGCGTCGTCGCGCCGGGCCCGCCTTGCCATCGCCTCGGTGCTGCTCGGCGGCGCCGCTTCGAGCTTCGCGCTGAACACGGCCACCATCGTGTCCTCGGCCCTGTCGCCCGACTGCCTGGAATACCGCGTCGTCGGCATCTGCTATTGGCTGTTCTGCACCTGGACGGGCTGCACGGTGCGCACCTCGGTGAAGGTGCGCCACTACATCCCCGACGCGGTGGTGTCGAGCTACAGCAACACCGGCGAGAACCCGTGGATCGAGGTGCGCGCCATGAGCATGCCCAACCCCACAGCGCAGGCCGGCGGCGACGGGACGACGAACCACGACAACGAGAACAACCTGGCGAAATTCAAGAACGCCGACGTGATCGGGCATCCCGGTGGTTCGGTGTTCAGCCAGTTCGCCAGCGCCTCCGGCTACGCCTGCCAGGGCGCAGGCACGGCCTTCATGCCGTACCTGCTGAGCACGCTGGACACGCTGGCCTGGCGCTACAACGTGCCGGAGATGGTGTACCCCGAGGCGCTGATCCCCGGCATGCGCGAGATCGGCGGCCGCACGACGCTCAACCTGTGGGGCAACGTCTACCCGCGCGGCGGCTTCCTGCATCAAACCGACGACTACAAGAGCGGCGCCGTCGTCGCGCAGCGCGCGGGCGATGTCGTCACGCGGCGCATGCAGCCGCACGTCTACCAGCCGCTGCTCGCGAGTTCGAGCGACGGCTACTGGCCGGCCGGCGCCCTGGTGGAGAGCGATGCCTCCACCGGCAAGTGGCAGGAGCTGACGCCGACCCTCTCCAACTCCTGCGCGGTGTTCCCGCACGCCAACACGCGCGTGCAGGCCCAGCAAGGCGACTACGCCTGGGCGCTGTGGCGGCCCTATGCCTGCTGCCAGCGCCGCGGGCAGGTCTTCCTCGGCAGCGTCGATTTCCTCTGAGGTGTTCCCATGAAAGCGTCTCTCTCCCGTTTCGCACAGCGCGCCAGGCTCTACGCGCTCAGCATCGCGCTCGCCTGCGCCGTCACCGCCGCGGCCGGCGTCGCGTGGGCGCAGACCCGCATCAACCCGACCGGCGTCGGCGTGAGCGGCAGCGTCATCGGCGACGACGTGCTCTACAGCATCGGCGGCGGCCGCGCCGTGTCCATGGGCGGCGCCGGGAACATGCAGAGCATCGGTGTGGGCATCGGCTGGAACAGCAACCTGATCTGCGGCGACATGAGCATCACGACGACGCTGCAGAACCAGTTGAACGGCATCACCAACGGCTTCCAGCAGATCATGTCCTCAGTGATCCAGAGCGCCACCAGCGCCGTGGCGTCGCTGCCCGCCCTGATCATCCAGCGTGCCGATCCGGGCCTCTACAACCTGCTGACCAACGGCGTGCTGCAGGCTCGGCTCGATTTCGACCGCAGCAAATTGACGTGCAAGGCGATGGCCAACCGGATGGCGGACATGGCCGGCGGCCAGGCCGGGTGGGATCAGCTCGCCGAAGGCTTCGCGCTGCGCGATGCGGTGAGCAGCACCGATGCGGTGTCCGCCGTGGAGCAGGCCGAATCGAATAAGGGCAACAACGGCGTGCCCTGGGTCGGCGGCGGCAACGCGGGCGGCTCGGGCCAGGGTTCCATCAAGGTGGTCGGTGACGTGACCCGTGCCGGCTACAACCTGCTCAACAGCCGCGGCGTCAGCGACACCTCATCCATCCCGCGCGCGTCCTGCGGCAACCGGCTGACCTGCCAAACCTGGTCCTCGCCGCAGGCCGCAGCGGACTTCGCCACGCGCGTGCTCGGCGAACGCGAGCAACGCACCTGCGAGACCTGCACCAAGACGCAGACGACGCCCGGCGTCGGCCTGACGCCGGTGATCCAGGAAGAGTACGAGACAAAGCTGCAGGCGCTGCAGGGGCTCGTGACAGGCTCGACGCCGATGACTGTGGCGAACCTCGAAGCAGCCGGTAGCAATTCGCTGCCGATCACGCGCGGCGTGATCGAGGCGCTGCGCGACGAGCCCGACCAAGACCTGCTCGGCAAGCGCCTGGCGTCCGAGGCTGCGCTGTCGAGCGTGCTGGAGAAGGCCCTGCTGTTGCAGCGCACGCTGCTGACCGGCAAGAAGGAGCCCAACGTCGCCGCCAACGAGCTGGCCGTGAAGGCGGTCGATC
>JAHDYE010000270.1 GCA_023383035.1 Burkholderiaceae bacterium
AGCGTGCGTTCCTCCGACGCGTAGTGCCCTTCGAGGATCGACGACAGCGCCTGCCGCCAGCTGTCCAGTCCGATGTCGGTGATGAAGCCGAGCCGGCCGTGGTTGATGCCCACCAGCGGTACCTCGTGCGGCGCCAGCGCCCGCGCCGCGCCGAGCATCGTGCCGTCGCCGCCGATGGCGATCGCCAGGTCGGCCTCGTGACCGATTCGCTCGAGGTTCGCCGTTTCCAGGCCGGTGGACCCGAGCGCCGCGGCCGAACGCTCCTCGATCAGCACCGAAACCCCGCGTTCGGCCAGGAACGCGGCGATTTCGCGCACGGTTTCGCCGACGCTCTCGGTCTGGGGCCGGCTGACCAGCGCAACGCGACGGAAGGGCTTGTTCATCGCAGCGATTAGAGCACAAGCCGGCGCCGGCCCGGTTCGCGCCGTCCGACGCCGGGCCCCGCCGTCCGGCCGATGCGCACGGCCAACCGGGGTGCCGGATCGCATACGCGGCCGCTTGCACTCGGGCCGACTGCCCCTACAATGAAAACATGCTGGACTCCCGCGCGCAGACCCTGCTCAAGACGCTGATCGAGCGCTACATCGCCGACGGCCAGCCGGTCGGGTCGCGTACCCTGTCCCGGTATTCGGGGCTCGACCTGTCGCCGGCCACGATCCGCAACGTCATGGCCGATCTCGAGGATCTCGGCCTGATCGCCAGCCCGCACACCTCGGCCGGACGGATTCCCACGCCGCGCGGCTACCGGCTGTTCGTCGACACGCTGCTCACGGTCGAGCCGTTGCAGGGCGAGCAGGCCAGGGCGATGCAGGGCAGGCTGCAGGCCGACGAGCCGCAGCGGCTGCTGTCCACGGCGGCCTCGCTGCTGTCCAGCCTCTCGCACTTCGCCGGAGTGGTGATGACGCCGCGGCGTGCGTCGCTGTTTCGCCAGGTCGAGTTCCTGCGGCTGTCCGAGCGGCGCATCCTGCTGATCATCGTCACGCCCGAAGGCGACGTGCAGAACCGCATCCTGTCCACCGAGCGCGACTACACGCCGGCACAGCTGGTGGAAGCCGCCAACTACATCAACGCGCACTTCGCGGGGCTGGAATTCGGGCGCATCCGCCAGTTGCTGCAGTCGGAGCTGGCGTCGCTGCGCGACGACATCACCGCGCTGATGCACAAGGCGGTCGAAGCCAGCAACCGCGCGCTCACCGAAGAGGCCGAGCCGGTGATGATCTCGGGCGAGCGCAACCTGGTGGGGCTGGCCGACGTGTCGGACAACATGGAGCGGCTGCGCCAGCTGTTCGATCTGTTCGACCAGAAGACCAACCTGATGCAGCTGCTCGATGCATCGAGCCGCGCGCACGGCGTGCAGATCTTCATCGGCGGCGAGTCCGAGCTGGTGCCGATGCAGCAGATCAGCGTGGTGGTGGCGCCGTACGAGGCCGACGGCCGCGTCGTCGGCACGCTCGGCGTCATCGGCCCCACCCGCATGGCGTACGAACGGGTGATCCCGATCGTCGACATCACGGCCAAGCTGGTTTCCTCGGCGCTCAGCCACCACGGCTGACGATGACCCGTCCCCCGGCGAGCCGGTCCGATCACGCAGCGCCGGCCCGCACCGCCGTGCTGCTGCTGCAGCTGGGCACGCCCGACCAACCGACGCCGGCCGCGGTGCGCCGCTACCTGCGCGAGTTCCTGTCCGATCCGCGCGTGGTCGAGATCCCGCGCCTGGCATGGCTGCCGATCCTGCATGGGGTGGTGCTGCGCACCCGCCCGGCGAAGTCCGCGCGCAAGTACGCGAGCATCTGGACCGACGAGGGTTCGCCGCTGCTGGTGCATACGCGGCGCCAGGCCACGCTGCTGCGCGGCGCGCTCGGCGCGCGCGGCCACGATCTCGAAGTGGCCTTCGCGATGCGCTACGGCAACCCGTCGATCGCCGCCGTGCTGCACGAGCTGCGCCGGCGCGGCGTCGCGCGGCTGCTGGCGCTGCCGCTGTACCCGCAGTACTGCGCCTCGACCACCGCGACCGCGTTCGATGCGCTGGCGCGCGAGCTGGCCGGCTGGCGCGATCTGCCGGAGCTGCGCATGGTGCGCGACTTCCACGACGACGCCGGCTACGTCGACGCGCTGGCAGACAGCGTGCGCCGCGCCTGGGAGCGCGAGGGGCGCGCCGAGCGGCTGGTGATGAGCTTTCACGGCGTTCCCGAGCGCACCATCGAGCTCGGCGATCCCTATCACCGCGAATGCCTGGCCACCGCGCACCGGCTGGCGGCCCGGCTCGGATTGCGCGACGGCCAATGGCTGGTGACGTTCCAGTCGCGCCTCGGGCGGGCCCGCTGGCTGCAGCCGTACACCGAGCCCGCGCTGCGCGAGCTCGCGGCCGCGGGCGTGCGCAGCGTCGACGTGATCTGCCCCGGCTTCGTCGCGGACTGCCTCGAGACGCTCGAGGAGATCGCGATCGAAGGCCGCCGCGCGTTCCTCGAGGCCGGTGGCCAGGCGTTTCGCTACATCGACTGCCTCGACGAATCGCCGGCCTTCATCGAGGCGCTGGCAGACCTGGCCGAACGGCACCTGTCGGGCTGGCCCACCCGCGCCGCGCGGCTCAAGTCTTCGGAGGAATCCGCAGCACCTGTCCCGGATAGATCTTGTCCGGATGCGTGAGCATCGGCTTGTTCGCCTCGAAGATCGGCATGTACGCGTTGGCGTTGCCGTAGTACTGCTTGGCGATCTTCGACAGCGTGTCGCCCTTGACCACCGTGTAGTACTGCGCCTCGGGCGTCGGGTTGCTCACCGACATGTTGTCGATCACCTTGTCGACGCCGGCGACGTTGCCGCAGCACAGGACGATCTTCTCGCGCGTCTCCTGGTCCTTCGCGGTGCCCGACACCGTGACCGTGGCGTTGGCGCCGTCGAAGCTGACCGCCAGGCCGTCGGCCTCGAGCTTCATCGCCGCGATGTAGTTCTCGATCGCCTTGGCCGCGGCGTCGTTCCTGGCTGCCTGGTCGGTGCCGGCGGTGGCGGCCTGCGCTTCGCCGCGACCGAACAGCTTTTCGCCGGCGTCCCTGATAAATGAAAGCAAACCCATGCTCGTTCTCCGTTGTTTCGACGTTGCTCCCGGCTTCGTGAGCCGCCTCAAGGGTAACGCGATCGACCCGCCGCGCGCCTATTGAATTCGTGCGCATTGCCCCGATCTAGGCGCCGCGGTCTTCGAACCGGGTTTCGAATGTTCACGCAAGTACTTGATTCGACTTGGAGAGAATACGGATGACTCAGCAAGCGCCGGACCGACCGGAACAGCCGGTTCCCGAGGACGCCCAAGCTTCCGGCAACCGGCCGGCCGCCCCCGAGGACGCCGCCGCGGCCACCGGAGGCACCGACGACGAGCTGGCCCGGCGCCTGTCCGAAGCCGAAGCGCGCGCTGCCGAACTGCAGGACCAGCTGCTGCGCGCGGCGGCCGAGGCCGAGAACGTGCGCCGCCGCGCGCGCGAGGACGTGGCCAAGGCGCACAAGTACGGCATCGAGGCGTTCGCCGAGAGCCTGCTGCCGGTCAAGGACAGCCTCGAGATGGCGCTGAAGGCCGAGACGCCCACCGTGGAGAACATGAGGGAGGGCGTCGAAGCCACGCTGCGCCTGCTGGTTTCGTCGTTCGAGAAGCACCGCCTGCTCGAGATCGACCCGCAGGGCCAGAAGTTCGACCCGAACTGCCACCAGGCGATCTCCACCGTGCCCGCGACCTCCGTGCAGCCGCCGCTCGCGCCCAACCACGTGGCGCACGTCCTGCAGAAGGGCTACCTGATCGCCGACCGCGTGCTGCGGCCGGTGCTCGTCACCGTGGTGCAGGACTGAGCGGCGCGCGCCGGACGGCTTGAATTCCGTCGCTCGCGACAACATCTGGAAACCGGAAACATTTCCGCCATCGAGGAACGAACGAAATGGGCAAGATCATCGGCATCGACCTGGGCACGACCAACTCGTGCGTCGCGATCATGGAGGGCGGCCAGCCCAAGGTGATCGAAAACTCCGAAGGCGCGCGCACCACGCCGTCGATCGTGGCCTACATGGACGACGGCGAGATCCTCGTTGGCGCGCCGGCCAAGCGCCAGGCGGTCACCAATCCGAAGAACACGCTGTACGCGGTCAAGCGCCTGATCGGGCGCAAGTTCCAGGAGAAGGAAGTCCAGAAGGACATCCACCTGATGCCCTACGGCATCGTCAAGGCCGACAACGGCGACGCCTGGGTCGAGGTGCGCGGCAAGAAGCTCGCGCCGCCGCAGGTGTCGGCCGAAGTGCTGCGCAAGATGAAGAAGACCGCCGAGGACTACCTCGGCGAGGAAGTGACCGAGGCGGTCATCACCGTGCCGGCCTACTTCAACGACAGCCAGCGCCAGGCCACCAAGGACGCCGGGCGCATCGCCGGGTTGGACGTCAAGCGCATCATCAACGAGCCGACCGCGGCCGCGCTCGCGTTCGGGCTCGACAAGGGCGGTGGCAAGGATCGCAAGGTGGCGGTGTTCGACCTCGGCGGCGGCACCTTCGACATCTCGATCATCGAGATGGCCGACGTCGAAGGCGAGAAGCAGTTCGAGGTGCTGTCGACCAACGGCGACACCTTCCTCGGCGGC
>JAHDYE010000271.1 GCA_023383035.1 Burkholderiaceae bacterium
CGAGCAGAAGGAGCGCGAACTCACCGCCTACGCCGACGACGACTTCAAGCTCGGGCAGGTGCGCGACGTGCTGGTCGCCAAGTGCGCCAAGCGCAACGTCGACGTGCGCTTCCTCGACTACGGCCAGATCCAGAAGATCGGCGGCGACAAGGTCAAGCAGCCGATCACGGTGCGCCATGGCGTGTCCTCCGAGCACGCGAAGAAGATCGTGCGGCTGGTCAAGGACAGCAAGGTGAAGGTGCAGGCCAGTATCCAGGGCGACGCGGTGCGCGTGAGCGGCGCCAAGCGCGACGACCTCCAGTCGGTGATCGCGCTGCTGAAGAAGGAGATCACCGACGTGCCGCTGTCGTTCACCAACTTCCGCGAGTGAGCCCCGCCATGCCCCCTTCCGCCAAGCCCGCGTTGCTCGGTTCCGGCCCGTCGGATGCGCCCGAGGAGTCGCAGCACCGCCTCGCGGTGCTGATCGACGCCGACAACGCGCAGGCTTCGACGATCGACGGGCTGCTGGCCGAGATCGCCAAGTTCGGCATCGCCAGCGTCAAGCGCATCTACGGCGACTGGACGCAGCCCCAGCTCGGCAGCTGGAAGAAGATCCTGCTCGAGCACTCGATCGTGCCGGTGCAGCAGTTCGGCTACACCAAGGGCAAGAACGCCACCGACAGCGCGCTGATCATCGACGCGATGGACCTGCTCTACACCGGGCGTTTCGACGGCTTCTGCCTCGTCTCGAGCGACAGCGACTTCACGCGACTGGCCTCGCGGCTGCGCGAACAGGGGCTGATGGTCTACGGTTTCGGCGAACGCAAGACGCCCGAGCCGTTCGTCGCGGCCTGCGACAAGTTCGTCTATACCGAGGTGCTGCGCCGCACGGCCGACAAGATCGAACCTGCCGCCGCGGGCGAGCCGTCGCGGCCGGCCCGGCTCAGCGACGACCGCCAGGTGCTGGCCGGACTGATCGCCGACGCGATCGATGCCGTGTCCGACGACAGCGGCTGGGCGCAGCTGGGCGCGGTCGGCAGCAACATCACCAAGCTGCGGCCCGACTTCGACTCGCGACTGTACGGCCACCGCAAGTTCAGCGACCTGGTCAAGTCGCTGCCGGAATACTTCGAGGTGGACGAACAGGCGGCCGTGGGCAGCGGCGGCAAGTCGATCTACGTGCGCGTCGTGCGCCGGCCCGGCCGCTAGCTTCGTCGCGCCGCGTTCCGGCCGACGCGCCCCGCGCCGCCGTCCCCTGGCGCATTCACCACGGAGACAACGGTCCATGCAAGCCGCCAACCCGATCGAGCGCAGGTGGCTGCGCAGCTACCCGGCCGGCGTGCCGGCCGAGATCGACTGGAAGCAGTACACGTCGCTGGTGCAGCTGATCGAGGAGGCGTTCGCGAAGTACGCCGACCGCAAGGCCTACGTCGGCCTGGGTCGCGCGCTCGGCTTCGGGCAGGTCGACGAGCTGTCGAGGCGCTTCGCCGCGTGGCTGCAGGCGCGCGGCCTGAAGAAAGGCGACCGCGTGGCGATCATGATGCCCAACGTGCTGCAGTACCCGGTCGCGCTGTGCGGCGTCCTGCGCGCCGGGCTGGTGGTGGTCAACGTGAACCCGCTGTACACGCCGCGCGAGCTCGAGCACCAGCTGAAGGACTCGGGCGCGAAGGCCATCGTGATCCTCGAGAACTTCGCACGCACGCTGCAGCAGGCGATCGGCCGCACCGGGGTCGAACACGTGGTGCTGGCCGCGATGGGCGACCTGCTCGGCTTGCCGAAGTCCGCGCTCGTGAACCTCGTGGTGCGGCGCGTGAAGAAGATGGTGCCGCCGTTCGAGCTGCCCGGCGCGGTACGCTTCAACGACGCGCTGGCGCAGGGCGCGCGGGCGCCGTTCACGCCGGTCGCGCTCGGGCCCGAAGATCCGGCCTTCCTGCAGTACACCGGCGGTACCACCGGGGTGTCGAAAGGCGCCACGCTGGTCCACCGCAACGTGATCGCCAACGTGCTGCAGTCCGAAGCCTGGATGCAGCCGGCGCTGCACAACCCGAAGCGGCCCGCGCCCGCAGGCCAGCTGATCGGCGTATGCGCGCTGCCGCTCTATCACATCTTCGCGCTCACCGTCTGCTGCCTGCTCGGCATGCGCACCGGCGGCCTGAACCTCCTGATCCCGAATCCGCGCGACCTGCCGGCGCTGGTCAAGGAGATCCGCCCCTACCGGATCAACACGTTCCCGGCGGTCAACACGCTGTACAACGCGCTGGCGCACGACGCCGGGTTCGCGAAGCTCGACTTCTCCGGCCTGCTGGTCTCCAACGGCGGCGGCATGACGGTGCAGGAAGCGGTCGCGAAGCGCTGGCTCGCGATCACCGGTTGCCCGATCTGCGAGGGCTACGGATTGTCCGAAACCTCGCCGTCGGCCACCTGCAACCCGACCGACACCGACGCCTACAGCGGCACCATCGGCCTGCCGCTGCCGTCGACCGAGATCGCGATCCTCGACGACGACGGCGGGTCGCTCGCGCCGGGCGAGCGCGGCGAGATCGCGGTGCGCGGCCCGCAGGTGATGGCCGGCTACTGGAACCGCCCCGAGGAAACCGCCGCCGTCATGACCGGCGACGGCTTCTTCCGGACCGGCGACATCGGCGTCATGGACGAGCGCGGCTACATCACGATCGTCGACCGCAAGAAGGACATGATCCTGGTATCGGGTTTCAACGTGTATCCGAACGAGGTCGAGGCGGTGATCGCGATGCACCCCGGCGTGCTCGAGGTGGCTGCGGTGGGCGTGCCCGACGCGCATTCGGGCGAAGCGGTCAAGGCGTTCGTGGTCCGCAAGGACCCTGCCCTCACCGAAAGCGAGCTGCTCGAGCACTGCGCGCGCAACCTGGCCGGCTACAAGCGGCCGAAGCACGTCGAGTTCCGCACCGAGCTGCCCAAGACCAACGTCGGCAAGATCCTGCGGCGCGAGCTGCGCGCCCCTGCGCCGGTGGCGTCGGGTTGAGCGGAGCCGCGCCCGCGACGTGCCCGATCCCTCGCTACCGACCGCAGGCGTGGTCGCGCCGCTGGCTGCCGCGCTGGGCTGCGGGCTGCTGATCGGCATCGAGCGCGAACGCCGCAAGGGCAGCGGGCCGGCGCGCGAGCTGGCCGGCGTTCGCTCGTTCGCGCTGGTGTGCGTGCTCGGTGCCGTCGGCACGTTCTGGAGCCGGCCCTGGCTCACCGTGGTGGGGGCGCTCTTCGTGGCCGCGCTCGGCGTCGTGGCCTATGCGCGCGACAAGTCCGGCGACCCGGGCGTCACCACCGAGGTGGCGCTGCTGCTGACCTACCTGATCGGCGTGCTGTGCACCTGGAGCATTCCGCTGGCCGCCGGCCTGGCGGCCGGCCTCACCGTGCTGCTGGCCGCGCGCGAGCGCATGCACCACTTCGCGCTGCACTGGCTGCGACCCGGCGAGCTGCGCGACGGCATCCTGCTGGCGGCGCTGGTGCTGATCGCGCTGCCGCTGGTGCCAGACCGGCCGCTGTGGGGCCCGGTGCTCAACCCGCACGTGATCGTGCGCCTGCTCGCGCTGCTGCTGGCGATCCAGGCGCTCGCGCACCTGAGCCGGCGCCTGCTCGAGGCGCGCCACGCGCTGGCGCTGTCCGCGCTGGCCTCGGGCTTCGTCTCGAGCACCGCCACGATCGCGAGCCTGGGCATCGAAGTACGCGACGGGCGCGCCGGCGCGCGCCCCATGGCAGGCGCCGCACTGGTGAGCTGCGTGGCCACGATGCTGCAGTTGCTGGCGGTCGCCGCCGCGGTGCAGCCGGCGTGGCTGCAGGCGATGTGGCTGCCGTGCCTGGCAGGAGCGCTGGTGGCCGCGCTGTGGGGCCGCTGGCTGCTCGCGCACGATGCCGTCGCCGACGGCGAAGCGGCGACCGCGCACGCCGACGCCGATCCTGCGCCGCTTGCGGCGGCCGGGCGCCCCGCTGCTGCGCCGCACGCCGCCAGCGCTTCGGCCGACGCGCCAGGCACCGACGCCCGCATGTTCAGCCTGCCCGGCGCAGCGCTCGTGGCGGCGCTGCTCGCCGGCGTGCAGGCCGCGATCCACGCGCTGGAACGGGCGCTGGGCGACGGCGGACTGCTGGCCGGCA
The DNA here is from genome assembly GCA_023383035.1 of Burkholderiaceae bacterium. Taxonomy (GTDB): domain Bacteria; phylum Pseudomonadota; class Gammaproteobacteria; order Burkholderiales; family Burkholderiaceae_E; genus Zeimonas. The sequence continues at coordinate 4,105 of JAHDYE010000271.1, forward strand.
CGCTGCTCGCGTCGCTGCTCGACCTGCACGCGGCCACCGCGGCGGTGCTGGTACAGGGCCCGCCTCCGGCCGATGGCGGCCCGCCGACGCTGCTCGCCGCGCTGATGGGCGCGCTCGGCATGCACGCGGCCAGCAAGACGGTCACCGCGGCGCTCGGCGGCGGTCGGCACTACGCGCTGCGGCTCGCGCCGGGCCTGTGGCTGCATACCGCCGCGTGCATCGCGGCGCTGTGGGGCATCGACCGCTGGGGATAGCGGCCGTGGAGCGGTGCGCTGCGCGCGTCTTCAGCCTTCCAGGCGCGCGTAGGCCGAGTGGTTGTGGATCGACTCGAAGTTCTCGGCCTCGACCACGAAACGCCGCACCCGCGCGTCGGCGCGCAGCGCCATCGCCACGTCGCGCACCAGGTCCTCGACGAACTTCGGATTGTCGTAGGCGCGCTCGGTGACGTGCTTCTCGTCGACCCGCTTGAGCAGGC
>JAHDYE010000272.1 GCA_023383035.1 Burkholderiaceae bacterium
CGATCTGGCCCAACGAGCAGAACCGCACGATGGTGCCGCGCGGCGCCTCGCTGGCCGGCGAGCACGCGATCGGCGGCGAGGGCGTCCCCGCGAGCATGAAGTTCGCGATCGGCCAGGCGCAGGATTTCATGCCGGCGATCGAACTTGCCGCCAGCGGCGCTCTCGCCGACAGCGTCGCGCTGCAGTGGCCGGTGGTGCGCAACGCACGCGCGTACTACCTGCACGCGATGGCCAGCGTCGGTCGCGACATGGTGCTCTGGAGCTCGTCCGAGACGCCGGACACGGGGATGGGGCTGTTCGACTACCTGTCCAACGCCACCGTCGATCGCTGGCTCGGCGAGAAGGTGCTGCTGCCGGCCTCGACCAACCGCTGCGCGGTGCCCAAGGGCATCTTCGCGTCGGGCAACAACGAGGGCGCGATGCTGCGGATGATCGCCTGGGGCAGCGAGCTGAACCTCGCGCACCCGCCGCGCCCGAGCGATCCGCGCACGCCGTGGGAGCCGGATTGGAGCGCGCGCGTGCGGGTGAAGGCAACCACGATGGCGATGCTGGGCACCGACATGCCTGCCGCTTCGGCGCAGGCGCCCGAGCCGCAGGCGGCGCAGCCCGGCCAGGCCGAACCCGGTCAGGCCGAACCCGGCCAGGCCGCGCAGGACACGGCCCCGTCGATCCCGGGCCTGCCCGGCGGCGCGGGCCGCGCGATCGACGCGATCCGCGGCATCTTCGGCCGCTGAGCCTGGCGCGATCGAGCGCGAACCCGGCCTTCGGCGTCGCGGATTTCACGCGCACGCCGGCAGCGGAATTCCGGGCGCGCGCCGTCGCGGACCGCGCACTGCATCGTCGCCGGCCAGCGCGCTGGCCACTTCGATCGCAGCGGCCTCGTCGTGACCGACGCCGCTGCGGTATAGTTTCCTGCAGCGAAGACAGACGCAGGGAGGCGACATGAACTTGCGCATCACGCTCGTCGTCGCGACCGCCATCGGCATCGCCGCGCCACTCGCCGCCTCGGCCGCCGGAGCACCGTACGTGCGCATTGTCCAGCCGGCCGACGGCGCGAAGCTCGACGCGATGGCGCAGAACCGGCTGGTCTACGAAGTCGAGCCCGGGCCGGGCGGCGACCACGTCCACGTGTACGCCGACGACAAGGAGATCGGCATCCTGCGCCAGCTGAAGGGCAGCTACACGCTGGAGACGCTCAAGCCGGGTCCGCAGACGTTGTGCATCAAGGTCGTCAACAAGGCGCACACGCCCACCGGCGTGCAGCAGTGCGTGAAGGTGAGCGTCGAATGACGGCGGCGTGACGGCCATGGAGAACCTGGCCTACGCCCTGGTCCAGGTGGTCCACAATTTCGGCGCCGCGGCGGTGGTGGGCGGCGCGCTGGCCGCGCTGTGGCCGGTGCCGCACGAGCCAGGCCTGCAGCGCCGGCTGGCGTGGCTGGTGCTGGCGGGCTGGGCCGCGCAGGCGGTGAGCGGCGCGCTGTTCGGTGCGGTCAGCTTCCACTACTACGGCGCGTTTCCCGACATCCATGGCGTGGCCGTCGCGGCGCTGCGCATCAAGGTGGCGTGCGCGGCGACCGGTTTCGCGCTCGCCGCGCTGTTCCTGCTGCGCGCCGCGCGCTGGAGCGATGCCGCGCGGCACAGGCTCTGGCAGGCGCTGTCCGCGCTGGCGGCGATCGCCCTCGGCGCAGCCGCGTTCCTGCGCTGGTTCTCCTGAGCGCCCGGCCGACGCCCGACGATCCGCGCGCCGCGATGAACGCGGCTGTCGCGTTACCGCGTGGGCGTGCTGACGCCCTGACGCGCAGCGCGCCGGCCGCCGCGCGCGGGCGATTCGACACCCGCGCCGGGTTCGCCGTCCATCGGCATGTGGCCGCCGAGCCGGCGCAACTCCTGGCTGCGCGCGAACAGGCGGCTCAGCGTGCGGTCGAGCGCCGCGCGCTCGCGCGGGTCGAGCACTTCGAGGAACCACTCTTCCATGCGCCGCACTTCGGGAATGATGTCGCGACAGATCGCGGTGCCCTTGCGGGTGAGGAACAGCACCAGCCGGCGGCGGTCGCGCGGGTCTTCGCTGACCGCCACCAGCTCCTGCTCGACCAGCCGCCGCTGCGCGCGGCTCACGCGCGCCTTGTCCATGCTGGTGTGCTCGACCACTTCGTTCGGCGCAGTGGGGCCGTGCGCGTGCAGCGCCATCAGGATGCGCCACTCGGGAATCTGGATGCCGAAGCGGTCCTCGAACAGCGCGCCGATCGACTGGCTCAGGCGGTTGGCGACCACGGCGAACTTGTACGGGATGAACTCGTGCAGCCACAGCGCACCGCCGTCCTCGGTGGACGCCTGTGCGGCGGTGTTCTTGCGGTGCGGCATGGCGCGATCCTAACCGAACGCGTTGGTTCCCGTCCGCGTGCCCGGGCGTTCGCGTCAGTCGCCGCTGCCCGGAGCCGTCGGCGGCGCGGGCGGCGGCTCGGCACCGAACGGATTGCGGCGGATCACGAGGACCGTCCAGACCAGCGCGAACGCGCAGGTGATGCCCAGCATGATCGCCACGTTGCGGTAGATCGGCCCGGCCAGCTCGGGGGTGGGCGAGATGTTCGCGAACACGTAGGCCATGCCGAGGATGCCGAGCACCTGCGGCAGCGGAAACCACGGCGAGCGGAACGGCCGCGGCGCGCGAGGCAGCCGCAAGCGCAGCACGATCAGGTCGACGTGCGCGATCATGTACGCGATCAGCCAGCAGCCGGCCGCGGCGACGGTGAGCGTGAGGATCGAGCCGGCATCCATGCCGAGCGGCACGCGCACCGCCGCGATGCCCAGCGCGAGCGCGATCAGCGCCGGCGCCGGCGCGCCGCGCCGGTTTTCGCGACCGAGGATGGCGGGCAGCTGGCCGGCCTGGGCCATGCCCTGGATCATGCGCGAGACGCCGGCGAGCACGGTGTTCAGCAGCGTGGCGCTGCCGAGGATCGCGAGCAGGCCGAAGCCGATGCGCGCGGGCGATCCGAACATCGCGACCGCGAGATCCATGTGCGGCGTGGCCGCGGTGAGCTGGTCGGCCGCCAGCGTGGCGATGCCGGCCGTGCAGTAGACGCCGTAGGCGAGCACGATCAGCACCAGGCCGATGAACATCGCGCGCGGCACGTCGCGCGAGGGCGCGCGCGCCTCGGCGATCATCGGGCAGACGAACTCGAGCCCCACCAGCCCCCAGATCGCCAGCGCCACCAGCGATATCGCGGCCGAGGACTCGAAGGGCTGCGCCGTGACCACCGCCGACACGTCGCCGCCGGCGATGCCGATCGCACCGATGATCAGGATGCCGGTGAACATCGTCGCGACCAGCGCGCTCTGGATGCGCGCGAACATGTCCACGCCGAGCAGGTTCAGCCCGCAGAACAGCGCGAGCAGCAGCAGGCTCGGGTACCCGACGAAGCCGGCCGGCGACGGCACGAGCTGCTCGAGCAGCGCATCGACCAGGATCAGCTCGGCGGGAATGCCCAGCAGCGCCACCGCCACGTAGCCCGACAGCGTGGCGACGATCGCCAGCGCCGGTCCGAGCGCGACCTGCGTGTAGGCGCTCAGCGTGCCGGCGCTGGGCAGCATCAGCGCCAGCTCGGCGAAGGTGAGGACGTAGCCGAGCGCGAGCAGCGCCGCCAGTCCGATCGCGACCGGGTAGTTGATCGCGCCCAGGCCGGCGCCGTTGAGCAGGCTGATCATCGTGCTCTGCACGACCACCACGCCGACCGCGGTCGCGATCAGCGCCCTGAGCCCCAGGCCCTGGCGCGATGCCACGTGCACCGCTGCCGCTTCCCGTACGCCTGCCTGCTGCATCGTCTCGTCTCCTGTCGTGGCGCCGGCCCCGTCTGCGCGGGGTCTTCAGGCGGCGCCGATGGTGATCAGTTTCGTGTCGAAGTACGCGGCCAGGCCCTCGCTGCCGCTCTCGGAGCCCTGGCCGCTTTCCTTCACGCCGCCGAACGGCGTCTCGGGTTGCGAGATGCCGAACTGGTTGACGCCGACCATCCCGGCTTCGAGCCGCGCCGCCACGCGGTGCGCCAGGCCGAGGTCGGAAGTGAACAGGTACGCGGCCAGGCCGTACGGCAGGCCGTTGGCCGCGGCGATCGCCTCGTCGAGCGCCTGCCAGCGGTTGGCGATCGCTACCGGGCCGAACGGCTCCTCGCGCATGATGCGCGCCGCGGGCGGCACGTCGGCGAGCAGCGTGGGCGCGTAGAAATGACCGGGGCGGTCGAGGCGGTGGCCGCCGCACACCAGGCGCGCGCCGTGCCCGAGCGCGTCGCGCACCAGCGCGTCGACCTCGGCGAGGCGGCGCGCGCTGGCCAGCGGCCCCATCGCGGTGCCGGGCGCGCGGCCGTCGCCGACGCGCAGCGCCGACGCGCCGGCCGCGAACGCTTCGACGAACGCATCGAACACCGACTCGTGCACGTGAAAACGCGTGGGCGACGTGCAGATCTGCCCGGCGTTGCGATACTTGGCCGCCACCGACGCTGCGGCCGCGGCCTGCGTGTCGACGTCGCCGAGCACCAGCACCGGCGCGTGGCCGCCCAGCTCCGCGGTGTAGCGCTT
>JAHDYE010000273.1 GCA_023383035.1 Burkholderiaceae bacterium
TCGAGCGCGCGTTGAGCCGCCTCGAGTTCGACTACGCGCCCGTGTCGGAGAGCGCGTCCGCGCTGCGGCGGCGCGCCGCCTGAGTCGGGGTCCGGCGGGGCGCTGCCTGGATCGAATCGAAGGCGCCGCGCGCTTCGCGCCGCGCCCAGGCGAAATCAACCGTCGCGGCCGTCGAGCCGCGGCGACCACAACATCGGCGCGTACCTGACGAAGTAGATCGCGAACGCGAGACTCCATGCGCTCGCCGCGGCGATCATCCACGGCAGGTAGGGCAGGCCGTCGGCCAGTGTCGGCACCAGCCTGAGCACGACCGCGAGCTGCACCAGCAGGTAGGCCGCCACCTCGGCGCGCCCGGCCTGCAGCGGGCGCGCGGTGTGGCCGAGCGCGGTGCGGGTGATCATGCCGATGATCAGCCCGCCCATCGCGCCGAGCGTCAGCGCGTGTATGCCGGCCGACACCGGCAGGCGCCCGGCGGCGCTGCAGGCGAGCAGCACCAGGCCGACCGGAATCCACGCGTACGACACGTGCAGGATCCACAGCAGCGCCTTGCGGCGCGCCTGCCACGGATTCCAGCCGATCAGCCGCAGCGCCTGCAGCAGCGCGGCCGCCGCACAGGCCGCGACGGTCGCGCCGGCCGGCGCGGCGACCAGCACCAGCAGCAGGGCGACGCCGGTAGCGGCGAGCGCGGCCGCGTCGAGCCCGCGATGGCGCCATTGCCGGATGCCGTGCAGCGCGTTGGCGGTGAACGAGGGGATCACGCGGCCGCCGATCACGCCGATCAGCATCACCACCGTGAACACGAAGAAGTGCACCGCGCTCATCGGCGCATACGACACGCGTTGCGCCACGGCCAGATGGAACAGCGTGTTGGCGACCAGAAAGGCGCTCAGCACGACCAGCACGAACAGGTTGCGATGGCTGCGCGCCTTCAGCAGGACCAGGCCCAGCGAAACCATCGGCAGCATCAGGAACGCCGCGTCGGCCAGCATCGCCGCGGGCGCGGGACCGAAGTAGTTGAATACCCGCGCCACCAGCCACAGCACGGCCAGTCCGGCCAGGCGCCAGCCCGTCGGCGTGGGCAGGTTGGTCCACACCCGGGCGGCGGTCAGCAGGAAGCCGACGATCACCGCGAGCGCGAAGCCGAAGCTCATCTCGTGCGCGTGCCACAGCATCGCCGGGTAGGCCGACGGCGCCGGCAGCACGCCGGCGAACTGCGCGATCCACAACGGTACCGACAACGCGGCGAAGAGCGCGGCCAGCAGGTAGAAGGGACGGAATCCGAGGCGGAACAGCGCAAAGCCGCCCGCGGCGCCGGACGGGGTCGGGCCGGCCGGCTGCGGTTCGAGCAGGGGAACCAGCACGGTGCGCACGGGGATCGGCTTCATCGGCGTCGCTTTAAGATGTAATGACAATAGATCTTAACGGGGCGCCGGCGCCCGCACAAGGGCGCCCGCACAAGGGCGCACGGCCGGAGGCGCCGGGCCGGGAGGTCGGTCGACCGCCCGGGCTAGTGCTTCATCGGTCCGTGCCCGCCGGCGAGTGCGCGCACCGCGGCGCGCACCTCGACCGTCTCGCGCGCCTTGTCCGCGCCTTCGAAGACCAGCGTGAGCGGCACCGTGTCGCCGGCCTTCAACGGCTGCTTCAGGTCCATCAGCATCACGTGATAGCCGCCCGGCTCGAGCTTCACCGCCTTGCCGGCAGGCAGGGCGACGCTGCCGATCGCGCGCATGCGCATGACGTTGTCCTGCAGGACCATTTCATGGATCTCGACCGTGCCGGCCACCGGCGAACGGGCCTCGACCAGCCGCGTGTCGCGGCTCGCGGTGAGCGTCATGAAGGCGCCGCTCGTCTTCTGCGTCGCGACGGTGGCGCGCGCCCACGGCTCGGACACGGTCACCTGCGCGTGCGCGGCGCCGGCCAGGGCCGCGAGCAGCGCGCAGGCGCCGGCGCAGCGGGAGAGGAGGGAAAGCGGGGTGGTCAACGGGTGTTTCATGTCCGGTTCCTTGCGCGGCGCTGCCGCGATCGTCGACGCGATCGCGTCGGCTTCGACGAGGCTCGACGGGTCGCATCGGAGTGTGAGGGCGAATCGCACCGGTTCGTTCTGCCGGTGCCGGGCCAGCGCCGGCTGCGCCGGCGTCCTGCGGGAAAGGCGATTCAAGCCGCCGCGGGCGGCGCGCGCGGGTTCGCGGGCGACCAGGGTGCGGGCGATGCAGGCCCCTGCGCAGCCCGGGGGGTCGGCTGCAGCGGCGGGTCCGGCGGCGCTTCGGCGGCCGTGCGCACCGAAGGCAGGAGCCCCGGATCGTGCGACGACAGGCAGCCCGGGCAATGTGCGGCCCGCGACGCCATGCCTCGCTGCGCCGGATCGTCGGCGGGCGCGGGCGGTGCCCAGAGCACGATCGGGCCTGCGCCATGCACCGAGCACAGCTCGGCCACGACGGCGGGCACGCCGCGCGCAGCGTGCGTCGCGCGAGCCAGCGACGGCAACAGCGTGCTCGCGACGATCGCGGCGCAGGCGATCCACGCGACGTACCCGTTGTGGCGGCGGCGCAGGAACATGCCGCGAGTATAGCCAGCCACGGTCCGGGGCGGCGTAGCCGGCCGCGGCTCGAGGCGGCACCCGCCGCGCGCCGCGGTTCATGCGGACGATGCAGCGCCGGATGTGCTACAACCGGTCATGCCGGTCGCGCCGACCGGCGCCCTTTCCACCGGACGATGGATCGAGAACGGAGAACGCCTGCCCTGGTCGGCGCCGTGATCGCCGGTCTGCTCGCGCTGACCTTCGTGGTCGACCTGGCCACGCCGCTCGGCTACGCGGAATGGACGCTGTACACGCTGGCGGCAGGCGTGTCGCTGATGCAGCGCGATCCGCGCGTGCCGCTGATCGTCGCGGCCATGGGCACGCTGCTGATGGTGGCCGGTTTCATCGCTTCGCCGCCCGGCATCGATCCCTTCATGTCGATCTTCAACCGCTCCTTCGGCGGGGTGGCGCTGTGGGCGGTGGCCATCGCGGTGGGCAGCGTGCTGCGTGCGCGCCTGCGCGCCGCCGAGCTGTTGTGGCTGCAAAGGACGCGCACCGCGCTGTCGCAGTCGTTGCTCGGCGAACAGGAGCCCGAGCAGATCGGCCGCAACGCCACCGCCGTCCTGGCCGGCGCGCTCGGTGCCGACGTCGGCGTGCTGTACCGGCTCGACGGCTCGACGCTGACGCGCAGCGGCGGGCACGCGATCGATACCGCATCGCTGCCCGAGCGCATCGCCGCGCACGAAGGAATCGCGGGACAGGCGGCCGCCGACGGCGTGATCCGGTTCCTCGACGAGGTGCCTGCCGGTCATCTTGCCGTCCGCACGGCGTTGGGGAGCAGCGCGGCGGGCCGCCTGGCGGTGGCGCCGATCCGCGCCGACGGACAGGTGTGCGGCGTGCTCGAGCTGGCGTCACTGTCGCCGGCGATGCAGCGGGACCGCGCGCTGGCGCTGCTCGAAGCGGTGGCCGAGACGGTCGGTGTCGCGCTGCGTTCGGCCGACTATCGCGGCAGGCTCGTCGCGCTGCTCGAGGAGACCCGGCGCCAGAGCGAAGTGCTGCAGAGCCAGCAGGAGCAGCTGCGCGCCTCCAACGAGGAACTCGAGGAACAGAGTCGCGTGCTGGAGGAATCGCAGTCGCGGCTCGAGGCGCAGCAGGGCGAGCTCGAGCAGGGCAACCTGCGGCTCGAGGAGCAGACGCAGATGCTCGAAGAGCACAAGCGCGAGCTGCTCGCCGCCCAGCGGACGCTGCTCGACAACACGCGCAGCCTCGAGTCGGCGAACCGCTACAAGTCGGAGTTCCTGGCCAACATGTCGCACGAGCTGCGCACGCCGCTGAACAGTGCGCTGATCCTGTCGAAGCTGCTGGCCGAGAACCGGGAAGGCACGCTGACCGCCGCGCAGGTGAACTACGCGAAGGCCATCCACGCATCGAACAGCGACCTGCTCGCGCTGATCAACGACGTGCTCGATCTCGCGAAGATCGAAGCCGGCCATCTCGAGCTCGACGTGACGACGGTCGAAATGCCGGTGCTGCTCGAGCGCCTGCGCGCCATCTTCGCGCCAATGGCCCGGCAGAAGGGCCTCGAGCTGCGCCTGGACACCGACGCAGCGGTTCCGCCGACCTTCGACACCGATTCGCTGCGCCTGTCGCAGGTGCTCAAGAACCTGATGGCCAATGCGGTCAAGTTCACCGAGCAGGGCCACGTGCACCTGCGGGTGCTCGCGCTGCCCGGCGAGCGGCTTGCCTTCGAGGTGCACGATACCGGCGTGGGCATCGCGCGCGACCAGCAGGAGGTGATCTTCGAGGCCTTCCGCCAGGCCGAGGGCGGCAGCGGTCGTCGCCACGGCGGAACCGGGCTCGGGCTGTCGATTTCGCGCGAGCTGGCGCACCGGCTGGGCGGGGAGATCCTGGTCGACAGCGAGCCGGGGCGCGGCAGCGTGTTCACGCTGATCGTGCCGCTGCGCACGCCGGCCGCCGACGCCG